>NZ_VFUE01000011.1:0-244600 GCF_006441495.1 Mesorhizobium sp. B2-6-4 | reverse complement strand
GAAACGAGGGGTAGCAGTCGACGTGATCGTGCCCAACTGGCTCACAGACGTGCCCCTGGTCCGAAAGGGCTCGCGGTGCTTCTGGGGCGACTTGCTCAAAGCTGGGGTCCGGATCTTCGAGTTCCAGCCAACGATGTATCATCCCAAACTCCTGATCGTCGACGACGTCTGGACGAGCTTTGGCTCTGCCAACCTGGACGAGCGCTCTTTGCGGCTGAACGACGAAGCCACGCTGAATGTCTACGGCCGGGATTTTGCCAAAACGCAGATCGACCTGTTCAACCAGGATCTTGCGCGATCAAGGCAGATCAGTTTGGGCGAATGGGAAGCGCGCCCCCTGACCGAAAAAATATCGGACTGGCTGGCCAGCAGACTACACTCGCAACTCTAGAGCCTCTTGGTGGGCGAGTCCCCGCAAACCGGCATCTGCGCCTGTCAAATGGCTAATATAGTGCGCCACACGCAAGAGTCGGGGCCGCAAAGAACACCGAACGGATCGCCTCGAAACGCGCCCTGCAATCTGAGCGCCCGATGCATGAGTGCCCACCTTGTTGTTCACGCAGCGCCTTAGTGATCGTGACCACCCCTCAATGCAGTGAGTCCCGAAATGCTCTCAACGAAGGTCTATTGCAGGTCCGCGTAGGGCGGCTGGAAGCCTAGGCGGTCAGAGGCTCTGGCATGTCTGATCAGGACGAATACTCCCGCGGCGTAAGGCAGCGCCAAAAGGCCCAGGGCGATGCAGAAGCCGGGTTCAGTCATTGCGGCGAGATCTGACAGAAGTTGCTTCATGTTGCCTATCCACGCCTTGATGAACCCGCATCCGATCCTAGACATGAGCAAGAGCCGCTCTTAAAGGGGGAGAAGCGGTCTCTTGACTAGGACCCAGCAGTACGGTTGATTTTCAAAACCGCACTGCATCGGGTGCCGTCCGAACCCGCAACCGGACAGCTTTGTTCCACAGAAATGTCCCAACGCAAATACGCGCAGGCTGTTAACACTGGTCGAACGGCCCAGGTCTGCTGCAGGTGACAGGCCGCAGAGCCATCTCGGGGCACCGGAGCGGCATCGCTCCAATGGTGTGAACGTCCGTTCCGGGCGGCGGGAACGCGGAAGATCCGCTCAGCAGACCCTATCGCCAGAAAAAATAAGGCCTGCCCGCGCCATTTGGGCGTCACCGTTTTGCAGCATCGCTGTCGGCCGCGGCGCGAGACAGGAACATCTGCGTCGTCTCGGCGAGGTGGCTCTTCAGCCAATCCGCCATCGCCTCCTCTTCGCGCAGATTCTGCTCACACACACGCGCCACCTCGGCCTCCCCTAGGGCCTTGGCCGCGGCGATGAGCATCGTGTAGGAGGCAATCTCCATATGCTCGAAAGTATAGCTGGCAAGCGAACCCTTCATCACCTCGTCGCCGGCGAACACGCCGCTGATCGACTGGGCCATGGCGGTGAGCTTGCCACCTGCGTCTTTCATCGCGGAAGATCCCTCTCCGATCCGGTCAAGGCAGGTTCTCAGCCGTGAGGCCTGCTGTCGCGTCTCGTCGAGGTGCTGACGGATGCGGTCGCCGAGCTCCGGATAGCTTTCAAGGCGTGACAGTTGCCCGGAGAGCATCGTCTCGGCCTGCTCTTCCATAGCGTGAGCGTCCCTCAGCCACTGTATCAACCAATCGCGCGATTGTGTCATGAAGGTCTCCCTTGGTTTGCTCGCCCAAACCCCGAGCGGAGAGGATTGTTCCGCCCGGGCGATGGCAGGCTCGACCAGAGGCGCTGCCGACGCGCGGATTGACCGCCGACGCGACGGTCACTTCTTGCTCTGGCCCGAGGCATCGGCCAATGCCGGGTTCACCAGCTTGCTGCGGACGTCCCGCGCCATTTGCAGATGCTCCAGTACGGCCGGCAGGATATCCGAGGCGAAATGCTGCACGTCCGGATCCTGGCCGGAGCCGATCTCCCATTCGAGGAGTTGCACAGTCTTCTGATGGTCGACGATCTGGCCGCTGATGTAAGCGAGATCGAATTCGACGCCTGTAAGCTTCTGCCGGCAGTGGCAGCGGCAAAGTGAGGCCACTGATCAAGGTGTGCCGTGTGGAATACCGAATGGATCCGACGAGACACTGTCGTCGCAGGTATAAAGGCTGCGACCCAGGGAGCCATTGTCGGAGGAGCAAGTGTTTGAAGGGATCGTCTTTGTGCGGCTTCTTTGTACCCGCCAACCCTGCTAACAGCACAACAAGCGTTCATCGACACGGTTTCGCCTATCGGTGGGATAGCGGCGACACCTCCCCTACTCCTCTGCCTCCATAATCTTGTCGAGAACAGCTTCGGGTGCCACGTCGCGCTTCAGTTCCTTCAATTCATCGTCCGCTTCCGTGCGAACATTCATGCGCCTGGCAATCTCCTCGACCATCTTGATGAGCTTGGTCGTCTCGTGTTCGTTGAGCAGGCTGACCTGAAGATCGAGGTCTGCTCTCGCATCGTCCTCAGCGGCCATCCGGTTCTGGTTGATGAGCACGAACGTGGACAAAAAGATCGCCTCCACGGAGGCAATCATCGCCAGGATAACCAAGGATGGGTCCCAAGGCTGAACCAAGCCGACCGGCCTGATGTTGAGGACGATCCAGCCCCCGAAGAAAACAAGATGGATATAGACGAACATCATGCTGCCTGCGAACTGGCTGATTGCCCCCGCGGCGCGTTGCTCCGCAGTGGCAGCGTCCGCATCGCGCTTCCGTCGTTGAACGATTGCTTCGATGTTGCGAGCCAAGGCAGGAGCGAGGCCGTCCGCGGGTGGTGTGGTTGGGGTGGCGCATCCCATGTCGTTGCCTGAGGTGTTCGGGCACATAGCTCTCTCCGTGTCTGCACCTGACCCACTTAACTGGTCGGTTGGCGTTTCGATCCATGCAGCCTCAGGAGCGCTGACGGACCTTCATCACGAATGGCTGACCCAATGAGACAGACCTGTCAGAGGTGTTTTGCAAGCGAGACGGTCACCGTCGCAAATCGGCCTGGCGACCTCCCGGTCGGAGGCCGCGATGGGACACGCGGAAGGAGTCGCCAGCGAAACGGGAGGTTCCGATGGTAGTGGACGGCTGATGCAGTTGTGCAATCCGAAACAATATGGAGCGCTTTCAGGACACTCTCCGACCAGACAAGGATCGCTTGCCGAGAGCGTCGCCAGATCGATGGATTTCAGCCCCGGGGGAGCGCTTTAAAGGGGGCGAAGTTCGAACCGTATAACTGCCTCTGCTATTGGTCGCTCCTCGTTGCGTATGATGAAGGCGAGTTCGCACTCATTGCCGTCATGGGGGAGTGTCTCTCTCGCTATTTCGGTCAAAGCCTTTACAGCTTCATCTGTAGCGGTCTCCGTATCGGGAAGTTCGCTCCCCTCGTTGTCTTCAGTAACGTTTTCGTTTTTAGTAAGATCAAAAAAGAAGCGTGCCATGTTCGTGTATCCGTTCGGGACCTTTCTGTGCCCGAACCTTGGCGATTTCAGAAGGTTCCAAGCTGGATTTTGTTGTGAGGCAGGATTTTTTTATCGCGTACGATCGCAATCGAGTTTCTGGTCCAAATCGTGCGTTGGCCTGACGTTCAATCCGCGGTGGCATGAGCGCCTCATTTCCTTGGACCATGTGTCGTTGGATCAGGCGCACTCAACCCAGGCACAGTCGCCGGCGGCAATCCAAGTCAGGCGGGCGGAACGGAACGATCCGGCTGACGTTTGTGCCAAGGATCGGCGCGACAGGAGGACTGCATGGCAGCCCCACGAGCAGTTTGGAAAGGGTTTCTGAAAGTCGGGTCCGTGTCGTGCGGAGTGAAGCTTGTGGGTGCAACCAGCGAGGCATCGAAAATCCACTTCAAGATTTTGAATCGGAAAGATGGATTACCCGTCAAGGCTGCCTATGTTGACGAAGAGACGGGCGATGTCGTCGTTAGCGAAAACCAAGTCAAAGGCTACGAGGCAGACGCGGGCGATTTCATCAAGGTCGAACCGGACGAGATCAAAAAGCTGAAGATGACGTCTGAGCACACGCTTGAGGTCGACGAGTTTGTCGCCATCAAGGATATCGATACGCGCTACCTGGAAAAGCCTTATTACCTGATCCCTGCCGACGGTGCTTCCACCGAGGCCTTCTCCGTGCTGCGCGAAGCGATGGCCAAGAAGGGCGTGGCGGCGCGGTCCTGCGTGGTGCTGTACCAACGCGGGCGCGAAGTCGTGATACAGCCATATGGCAAGGGAATGCTGCTTACCGAGTTGCGGACCCATGACGAGATGATCTCGGAAGAGACCGTATTCAAAGACCTGGAAAGCCATGAATATGACCGGGAACTGCTCGAAATCGCAGGCCTGCTGATCGACAAAAAAGTGACCAAGTTTGATCCGTCGAAATTTGAAGACACCTACGAGGATGCGCTCATCGCGTTGATCGACGCAAAACGCAAGGGCAAGCAGCCGCCCAAACCGGTGCCCCCGCCCAAGGAGAACGTTATCGATCTGGCGTCGGTTCTCCGCAAGAGTCTCGCCAAGGAGGGGATCAAGGACCGCCCCAAAGCCAAAGCCGGACGCAAATCGGCATAGTCGCGGATCTGGCTGTCTGCTTTCTTCGAATTATGACCGAAAACGATCCTGTGCCGGGATCAGAAAAGATCGATTGGCCGCTCGGGCTCGAGGCTTCCGCTCGAGTCAGGAGCAGAGTGTGAAGCTTTTTCAGGTGACGGCGATCCGGCAGCCGCGATGTTGTCCACCATCTCCAGCACAAGATGCGGCGCTGCATGATGAACCATGTGACCGGCACCTGCAACGATGCGTATCATCGAGCCCGGTAAGGCCCTGTGCAGGCGTTGCGAATGATAGCTGGTGTCGAGCAGGCTGTCGGCTTCGCCGGCCATGATACCTATCGGCGCGTTTGTCCTCCCTGCGGTCTTGGGAGCTGATGCGGCAACCGGGATCAGGAGACCAGACTCCGCCGCGGTCGTTCGCAGGTGAGACGGTGCAGTGACCAGACCTCGCAAGGCCTCGGAAAACTCTGGCGGGACAAGTTGCGGCCTGAACAGGCGGCGCATCAACACGGGCCAGATCAGCCTGACGACGGGGGGCAGGACGGTGTGGCAGATAATGGTTCCCACGATCGGCAGTGCCGGCAGGGCGGCAAGCAGGGCATCGAACCTGGGGGAAGGGAAATGGTAGCCGGAGAGGAGAACCGCGCCACCAATCTCGTCAGGATACCGGGCCGCCCACTGGAGGGCGACCGATGCCCCCCAGGAATGGCCAAGAACGATAGGATTGTCTGCCCCGATCCTCTGGGTGGCGCTCTGGAGCAGATCCGCTTGGGCCGCGGCGGTCCACAGGCGATCGCGCGGTCGTGTACTGCCGCCAAATCCTGGACGGTCGAAGACAATGACGCGATAACGCTTGGCTGCCTTGTCGACCAGACCGCTGGTTTGAAAATCCTCAGCGGCGGAACCGTTCCCGTGCAGGAGAACTAGGTCCCTGCCGCTTCCAGCCTCGACATATCGAAGGCGGACACCGTCGACCTCTATGGTCCTTCCTTTCGCGCGGAGGGAAAGCGCTTGCTTGGTCGCTGCTCGATTGTTCAACGCTAGCAAGGCCACCGCCGCAACCAGGCCGCCGACCCAGACGCGTGATGATCGTTTCAGTGAGAATTGAAACCGGAAAGACAAGCTGCCGTGCTCCTTGCGTAGGTTGAGGCGACTGGCGAATCGCCGCTGGGACGTCGCACCCCAAAGGCTCACCATTTTTCGCCACCCGAACCGAGACGCCACATGGTTGTTCCGGGCGCCTGATCGCCTGACCTTCGAACGAGGCTACGGGCTTACCTCGGCCCAGGGCTCCTCGAGATTGAGCCCGCGGAAGGTCAAATGACAGCCGGAGGAGGCGTTAGTCTTGCCAGCCGTTTCCACAGACTGGATAGCCACAAGAGCGCCGGTGACGAGTAACCCTTGGGCTCCAAACATGGCGACGTGCTCGCGTTCAACTCGCACGATCAACCCACGCAGGGGGTCTGTAAATCTAAGGGAGCTAAAAAAGTTTCGGCTAATGGAACATCGCGCGGTTCAGCGTGTTTGCTTTCGACGAAAATGGAGAAATCAGGCCGTGAACAGCGTCATTTATCTGATAGGCCTCGTTGTCGTCGTGCTGGCAATTCTCTCCTTCCTCGGTTTTCACTAGGAGCCATTATGCAACGCGAAGGCGATCCAGGACGTCCAGCATCCGATTTCGATACGGCAAAGAGCGAGCTCTCCGACCGGCTCCAGGAAGAAACCCAAAATGCCACCCGGTTGATTCACGACGCCAGTGATGAAGTCGTCAGCAAAGCTGGCGAGTACACGTCTGAAGCGCAGGAGGCGTTGTCAGGGAAGGCGCAGGAAACGCAGCGCGACATGAGCGCGAGCTTAGCCGCTTTTGGGGGCGCGTTGCGGGCGGCAAGTGAACATCTGGCCAACAGCGATCAAGCCACCGTTTCGAAGGTCGTGCTTACTGCCGCTGGCGGGCTGGAGCGCCTCTCGTCCTCTTTGCGGGACAAACCAGTCGAACAAGTCTTAGGCGAGGTCAGGTCCTTCGGGCGCGAAAACTCTGGAGTGCTTATCGCCGGGTCGGTTCTCGCCGGTTTGGCTCTGGGACGCTTCATCAAAAGCTCGCCACCCGCTCATTCGAGGGAAGCGGACGGTCGGCTGAAAAGCAGTGGCGCCCCAAAGACTGTAAGGCGCCCGAAGACCACAGGCAGCTCTCCACGGGACGACCTCACGTCATAACGAATGCAGCCACTTTCTTGGCCGAGCACGGAGCATGACCGATGAACAACGATCAGGACGGCCGCAGTCTCGCGAGCCTTGTGAGCGACCTTACACAGCAAGTGACGACCCTGCTACAGACCGAAACAAGGCTTCTGCGAGCCGAAATATCCGAAAACGTCAGCAAAGCCGGGCACGGCGCGGTCGAAGTCGTAGGCGGTGCCGTGTGCTTGCTGGCATCGCTGGTGGTACTGCTCCAAGCCCTCGTGATCGCTTTGGCGAAGGCAGGGCTTGGGGCAGGGTGGGCCTCTCTGCTCGTCGGTGTCGTCGTGGCGATCCTGGGGGTGATTCTCCTTCGCACGGGAATGGCCGGCATTGCGCCTTCCGGATTGGCTCCTGACCGCACACAAGAACAACTCAAGAGCGATGCGCGTGTGATCAAAGGACAAATGAGATGAGCGAGAAATCGGCAGCCGAACTCGAACGCGAAGCCGAGATTGCCCGCGCAGCGGTCGTTGATACCGCCGAATCCATCCGCAGCAAAATGACACCCGGTCAGTTGATCGACGAGTTCACCGGGTTGTTTGCTGGCGGCGCAGGGACCGCCGCCCTCAGCAGATTCCAGACCCAAGTCAGCGACAACCCTTTGGCCCTGATGCTGGTTGGAACCGGCCTGGCTTGGCTGATGCTTGGCAGCGGTGCTTCGGCGGGTGGCTCTCCTGCAACCCAGGCTGTCAACAATCAGGCCGACACGGATGGGGGGATGTTCGGGGTCAGCGATGTGACGGGGGCTGCGGAAGGGCTGAGTTCCGGACAAGAGATCCCCAATGGTGGACCATCGGCGGTCGCAGAGATGCTCTCGGATGCCGGCGGTACCGTTGGCGCGAATGCGAGCAATGCAAGCGAAGCGGCGGCAACTGCGGCTGGCGAGACCAACGATAAGGTTGTAAACACCGTGGGGCAGCTTGGCTCCAGTGCGGGTGATATGGTTGTGCAGGCGAGTCGAACCGCGCAGGAACTATTTGAGCGCGAACCACTGGCACTTGCCGTCCTCGGCCTGGCGGCGGGTACGGCTATAGGCGTGCTTCTGCCTCGCACAGCCATGGAAGACGAGCAACTCGGCGGCTATCGCGACAAACTACTTGGCAGCGCCAACAGTGCTTTAGAGGACAGCGTGGAGCAAGCGAAAGAGATCGCTGCCGAAGCTTACGAGACAGTCAAGAGCGAGGCGGACCGGCAGGGCTCGAGCGGCACCGCCGACACGTTAGCCGGTAAGGTCGGTGAGGTCGTCAAGGCCACCGCAAAAACTACCGAAAAGGCTGTTCGAGATCGACTTCCCGAATCGGATCAGTCCTCCACGGCCAAGCCCTAAAGCCATCTGCAGGGTGCCAGGGCAGCGGTCAAATTGAACTTAGAGACACCCGTCGTGAACAAAACCGCGCGCCGACGGTTTGATTGCATGGAAACTGAGACACTGGTCGGCTATCTCGCGGCACTATGTTCGATGGTGAGCTTTACGCCGCAAGCCTGGAAGATCATAAAGACGCGAGACACGGGCAGTATCTCCGCGCCTATGTATGCGATTACGGCAGCAGGGTTCGCCCTCTGGCTCATCTTCGGGTCCATGAAAGGCGAGTGGCCGATCATCATCACAAACGCCGCCTGTCTCGTTCTCTCGGCATTCATTCTTCTGATGACGCTCCTTCCTCGCGCGAAGAAGGACGCGGTCGCGGACGTGCTGGATCCCGCTGCCTCAAGGACTGAGCGATGATCTTCGTTTGGTTGCGTTCTGAGGTTTGCGAGGCGCTCAGCGGTGGCAGCCAGGAATGACGCGCTCATGTCGGGAGTTCTCTTGTGGTTTCAGACGATGAAATCCGTCCTGGCGAATCATACGACTGCCTGGTCGTCGGCGGCGGACCGGCCGGCCTGACCGCCGCGACCTACCTGGGGCGTTTTCGGCGCCGGATCGTCCTTGTGGATGCCGGCCAAAGCCGCGCAAAGTGGATACCGGTAACCCACAACTGTCCCGGGTTTCCTGACGGTATTGCCGGTGTTGAGCTGCTTGATCGTCTGCGGCAGCAGGCACTGCTGAGCGGAGTCGATCTCGTGGACGATACGATCCACGACATTAAGCGGGGTGGGACCGATTTCATCGCCACGGCATCGGTTCCCATTCGGGCTCGCGCGGTGCTCATGGCCACCGGTATTGTCGATACGCTTCCAGACACGCCCGACGCCGCCGATATGATCAAGGCCGGCACGTTGCGGCTGTGTCCGATCTGTGACGCCTACGAGGTCATCGACGGACGGGTTGCGGTGATGGGCCCGGCAGATCACGCAATGAAGAAGGCGTTGTTTATGCGAAGCTACACAAGGGACGTCACCATGCTGGTCGAGACGACAACTCGATTCGACCCCGCCGCCGACGCCTTGCTCAAAAAGGCTGGAATCAAGGTGCACGCGTGCCTCCCGGGCTCGATCCGCTCTGCCGGCCATCAGGCGACCGTCAGGCTCGTTGCCGGAAACACGCTGTCTTTCGATACCATCTATCCCGCATTGGGCTGCACGATGCGATCGAAGCTGGCCACCAACCTCGGCGCGGAATGTGACGAAATCGGCAATCTTGTCGTGGATTCGCGCCAGCGAACCGCAATTGCGGGCCTCTACGCCGCAGGCGATGTGGTTGACGAAATCAACCAGGTCGCGGTCGCCTTCGGACACGCGGCGATCGCCGCAACCGATATGCACAGCTATCTTGCGCAAAACGAGTGAACAGGTCCGCCCTCGTTCAGTCGTACAGGATGGCGTGGCGCAGCCCTCGCGGGGATATTCGTCGCTTCCCCGCATCCTGGTGCCCCATTGGCGCCGTAAGAGCCTCAATGCGGCATTGGCGAGACAGCACCAATTGTGTGCGCATTCAGGCACTGCCGTCGATGCCGCTTATTGCAACCGACGGGGTGCCGGCGTCTGCTGGGGAAAAACGGCGGAACAAACAAGGAGCCGCCTCGTTTGAACGGGGTGCCGCCCGGCGCGCTTTCAAGCAGGAGATGAGGATGGCAACCAAGAAAGCTTCGCAGACAAAGGGACTTGAGGATCTCTTCTACGACGGCTTGAAGGATATCTACTACGCTGAGCGCAAAATCCTTTCCGCCTTGAAGAAGATGGCGAAGGGAGCTGAATCCGAAAAGGTGATTGCTGTCTTTGAGAAGCATCGCGATGAGACGGAAGGCCAGATCGAGCGTCTGCAGCAGGTATTCGAGATCTTCGGCAAGCGGGCACAGGGAAAGACCTGCCCGGCAATCGACGGCATCATAAAAGAAGGGCAGGAGATCCTGGAGGACTTTCAACAGGCTCCAGCCCTGGATGCCGGGCTCGTGGCCGCCGCGCAAGCCGTCGAGCATTATGAGATCGCCCGTTATGGAACGCTGATCACCTGGGCCGGTTTGCTTGGGCTGAAAAACGCCGTTCCGCTGCTCGAACAGTCGCTCAAGGAGGAGAAGGCGACCGATGAAGCACTGACGCAACTCGGGGAGGCCGGTGTGAACGAGAGAGCGATGCAAAAGGCGGCCTAGCAAGCAGCAGCCGCGCCTATGTCCGCGGAACCAGCGTCGAGCAAAAGACAGCTCCTGTTCGAACGTCGCACCAAAGCTGTTGAGATCGATGAGATCGACCCAGGCGACGGCCGGGTGATCAACCATGATGGCGAGCAACTCGCTATCAGCGAGGCGGCAGACGGTTCGATTGCCGGCTGCATCGACGGTTGGAACCCGGTCGACCGGACATGGTACTGGTCCTGCCACAAATGGGCCTTCGACGAACAAGGCGTGCTTCCGGCAAACAGGCCGCCGGAGGCTCGAGCGCCGGTGCTGGCCGGGCTCTAGGGATGAAGATCCTTGTCACCGGCGCTACAGGTTTGATAGGCGCCTCACTATGCGCGCGCCTGGAGGCGGAGGGACACGAAGTACGGCGCGTGCTCCGCCGCTCCCGACCTGCCGGCTCTTCGAAAAGTTCGGACGTCATTTTGGACATGACGGAGGCGGTCCGACCGGAGGACTGGAGTTCCCCTCTTTCAGGCGTCGATGCCGTCGTCAACTGCGCCGGCGTTCTGCAGGACAACGCGCGGGAAAAGGTTCAGGAGGTCCATGCCATCGCCGCTTCCGCTCTCTTCAGGGCCTGCGAACGGGCCGGCATCAAGACGGTCATCCACTTCTCGGCGATCGGTGTCGACCGCGATCAGCCGTCCGCCTTCTCCGCCAGCAAGCTGGCCGGCGACAAGGCATTGATGGCGCTCGATGTCGGCTGGGTGATCCTGCGTCCCTCGGTGGTGCTGGGGCGCGGCGTCTTTGGCGCAAGCGCATTGTTGCGTGGGCTGGCCGCGCTGCCATTGTTGCTGGCCATGCCCAATACCGGCCGCCTGCAAGTCGTTCAGCTCGATGACATTGTCTCCACCGTTCTTTTCTTCCTCCAGCCCGCGAGTCCTACTCGCTTGACGCTGGAACTTGCGGGGCCGGAGGCACTCACCATGACAGAGCTCATCAGTCGTTACCGCCAGTGGTTCGGATGGAAAAAGGCAACCGTATTCACCGTGCCTGGCTGGGCGGCGAGAGGCCTCTATCGTCTGGGCGATCTGGCTGGATGGCTCGGCTGGCGACCGCCGATCCGCAGCAATGCGCAAAAAGAAATCACGCGAGGCGCTGTCGGTGATCCGCAGCCTTGGATCGCGACGACAGGCATTCACCCGGCAAGCCTCGCATCAGCATTGGCGGCAGATCCGGCAACGGTCCAGGAGCGATGGTTTGCCGGGCTCTATTTCATCAAGCCGGCGATCTTCGTTGTGCTGCCATTCTTCTGGATCATGACCGGCATCATCTCGCTCACGACAGGCTGGCGTAATGGCGTCGAACTGCTGATCGGCACTGCGGTGGCGCCCCACGCCGAGGCCGCGGTCGTGGCCGGTGCAATCGCCGACGCGGCTGTCGGCGCTCTGATCGCATTCCGGCCGACAAGCCGCCCGGGTCTTTGGGGTGCGATCGCGATCTCGCTGTCCTACGCCATCGCCGGCACCATCCTGCGCCCGGATCTCTGGAACGAGCCACTCGGCCCGCTGATGAAAATCCTGCCGATCCTCGCCTTGCACTTCGTTGCGCTGGCGATCTTGGACGAGCGCTGATGCTTTATTTCGTGGTCAAATATCTGCACGTCATCGGCGCAGCCGTGCTGCTTGGGACAGGGGCGGGGATTGCCTTCTTCATGCTTCTCGCTCACCGGACCGGCAATGCCGCAACAATCGCGGCAGTTGCCCACATCGTGGTTGTCGCTGATTTCCTCTTTACCGCGACTGCCGTCGTCGCGCAGCCGATCACCGGCGTGGCCCTCGCCTGGCAGGCTGGCTATTCATTGAGGGAAGGATGGATCGTGCTGTCGATTGTGCTCTATGTCGTGACCGGCCTGTTCTGGCTGCCGGTCGTTTGGATGCAGATGGAGATGCGCAATCTGGCGACGCGCGCCGCCACATCTGGCGACCCGCCGCCGGAGCGGTACAACAAGCTGTTTCGGTTGTGGTTTGTCTTCGGTTTTCCTGCCTTCGCCGCCGTGCTCGCCATCTTCTGGCTCATGATCACGCGTCCCCTCATCGTTTTGTTCGATTGACGGTGACAAGAGCTTCGCTGGCCACTGATGGGCAGCAGGTCCTTTGGCCAGGTGGTGAGTTCGGGAACCAACACGGCTTCTCACCCTGAACAGAAGGCGCCACGCCATAGGTGCTTTCCCCCGATTGGAGGGAGAAAGCGTTGCCATCAGCCTAAGCTGGAGGATGACACTAGCCGCGAGCGCCGTTACCGTCTGACCCCCTGGCGCGACTGGAGCCCCGGGTAGAACCGATCTGTTCGCTCTGTGCTCCGCTGTCCACGCGGGGGGAGCCAAGCATGGGTTCCTCACCCATCGGCTCGCCCGCGACCGTCGTGAACTCTCCGTTGCCGTCAATGGATTTGCCGCTCGACCAACGGCCCTCGGGCGGCGGCACGCCGTCGACGAAACAGTTGACGAAAGCATAGCTGACGTCGCGAAGTTCCTGTTCCTGGGGGAAGGAATTGGGAACCGGCAGTGAAGCCGCGAGCCCGCCCATGTCCTCGATGGCTGCTAACCATTGCTGCTGGTGCATCGTGTCGCGGGCGATCAGGAACGACAGCATCTCCTTCATGCCGGGATCGTCGGTCATATTGTAGAGGCGTGTGGCAAGCACTCTGCCACTGCTTTCCGCCGTGACATTAGCGATCATGTCGGCGGCGAGATTGCCGCTGGCGTAGACGTGTGAAGCATTGAAGGGCACGCCGTTTGAATTTTCCGGCAATGCCGCGAGTCCGGTGGAAAGGATGTGGCGGAAGTTCATGCCGTTCAACACGGAGCCGCCGATCGTATCGGCTGAAATGTCTTCTTGCAAAGACAGCGGCGCCCCTTCCAGATTCAACGCCACGGCCGTCGCGAGCATCTCGATGTGGGCGAGTTCCTCAGTGGCGGTGTTCAGCAGCAGGTCCCGGTACTTGCTTGGGCCGCGCGCCCCCCAGGCCTGGAAGAAGTACTGCAGCGCAACTCGTATCTCGCCTTCGACGCCCCCGATCGCCTGCTGCAAGGCGCGAGCGAAGATCGGGCTGGGCGTTTCCACGCGCACAGGGAATTGCAATTTCTTGTCGGTGTAAAACATCTCATATTATCTCCATTGACCTCGCCCAACCGACCGCAGAACCAGATGTTCCTTCTGTTCGACAGTATTTATCCTGACCATGTCGAGTTGCACGCGCGTGCGCGAAACGTGTGCAATCCGCTTCGGCAGGGCGCGGTTGTTTGGCGCAAGACCACCATGAAGCGACCCGCGGGGTGATCGCCTTCACGCCGCCCTCAAGGCCGCCCTGGTGCCCGGTTCGTCCCCCTCATGGCGTCAAGCAGCTTGGACAGGAACGCCGCTAGCGCTTGTTCAGGCTGAGCCGCCTCTTCACTCAACATTTCGATGCCCCATCGACCCAGCACCGCCTCCTGGACGACGCTCGGGCTTGGCATGAATACGAACGATCTGGGGCGGTCGGTCTCATAGCCGGACAGCCTCCAGGTCTGCCACAGGCGGTGCAAAAGCAGGCGGATGTTCATATCCGACATGCTGTAGCCGATGAAAAGGATCGTCCGCCCCAATGCATCCGCGCGGAATTTCACATCCAGGGGTGAATCGAAGGACAGCCGGTCGAAATAGTCGGTCTCGGCCAGAATGAGGGAGGAGTCGTCGTCGAAGTCGCCGTGGTATTTGACGATCTGGGTGATACCGTTGCTGGCTTTGGCGATGTCTTTTGCGTTTGCGACCTTCACGTAGTCGCGGCTATGGACCTCGAAGGCGACCTCAAGGTTGCGATCGTAGTTGGTCGTGTAGATGATCGGGAAGTCCAGTGCCACGATCAGGCGGTGGATCTCCGAACGTCTCACTTTCTCACGCGAGACACTCCAGTTCCGATCCATCCAGCTTCGCAGCGGTCCGATGGTGCCCCGCTTCAACCGGTAGAACTCCGCCAGGGTCTGGTAGCTGACGTCCGACGGCGCGATGATGCCATGATCGATGCCCAGGTCCTCGACCAGATGATCAATGAGCTTACGCCAGGAGGGCAGGCCGACACTCATTGACACGCCAGCCCCAACGAACAGGATCGCGCGCCGCTCCCTGACGGAACGCGCGAGCTCCTCGATGGGGGAAAGCATGGACAAACCTCTGACCGATAATCATCCCAACTACCGGGACGGTCCCCGGTTCCATTCTCGTGCAGGCGGTGACCCGCCGTGGGGTTTGCGACGCGCCGGGGAACAATCATCCGCATGGGGTTCGTAACGGGCGCAGCCGGAACAAAGCATTGTGCTCGCGGTTTAGCTCCGGCGCCGATCGCCAGCGGAGAAATGCATCAATGACAATCAAGGAGCCGGCACACTCGGGTAGGCTAGCCTGGCCGCACACAGCCAAGCGCGGCATGGACGAGCAGGACAGAAGCCAAGCAGAGGCTCGCGCCAGTCGGCATCCTGAAGCCGATCCTGTCGACGAATCGCGTAGCACCGTGAACTGTAACGAGCTACGGGCAAATCGCCAGACCCGCGAGAGAGCATGATGGCCAGGCCGGCCCCCACCGAACGATCCGGCCCGGTCCAGGATGTGGTAGACGGTGGTCAACACCGAGCGGTCGGCCGAACCTTCGAAAGCTTCTTCATGGCCGGCTTTGAATGTTCCTCCCACAGGCGGAACGACGGTGTCCGGCTCGATCTTGTTCGCGCTACCTCGCACAACATCCATGCCTTGGCGGACTACCGGAGCTGTGCCGAGCTCGGGCTTCGAACGATCCGAGACGGGTTGCGCTGGCACCTGATCGAAACGGCGCCGGGCATCTATGACTGGTCGAGTTGGGCGGCCATGATCGAAGCGGCTCGTGCCGTTGGCGTGCAGGTGATCTGGGATGTTTTTCATTACGGGTCGCCCGATCACATCGATCAGGGATCGCAGGAATTCATCGACGCCTACGCCGCTTTTGCCGCGGAGGCCGTGCGGTTCCATCGCTCCTTCACGGGCACCTCTCCGCTGCTTTGTCCAATCAACGAAATCTCGTTCTTTGCCTGGGCCGTCGAAGTCGGCTACTTCCCGCGTGTCGGCCCAAAGAAGCGCGGATGGTTCAAACGGCATCTCGTTAAGGCAGCGGTCGCGGGCATCCGTGCAATGCGACAGGCCGACCCCGACTGTCGATTCGTCTGGGCTGAGCCGCTGATCCATATCGCGCCTCGCGACGGCAGCCGAGCGGAACGGCAACGCGCGCAGAACGCCCGGCGAGGTCAGTTCGAGGCGTATGAGATGCTGATGGGACAGGTCGAGCCTGAACTGGGCGGCAGCCAAGATCTTGTCGACGTGATTGGCCTGAACTTTTATCCTCACAACCAATGGTATCTAAACGGTCCGACCATTCCCATGGGCCACCATGAATATCAGGCGCTGTCCGAGATGTTGCTCGAGGTCGCTCACAGGTTCCGCAAGCCGATGTTCATTGCTGAAACCGGGTCCGAAGGATCCGCCGGGCCAGCATGGCTGCATTATGTCTGCGATGAGGTCCGCGCCGCGATGAAGCTGGGCGTCCCCATCCAAGGCATTTGCATTTATCCCGTGACAGCCTATCCGGGGTGGGACAATTCCCGCCACGCCGAAGTCGGCTTGTTTTCTACCGTGCACGCGGATGGTTCGCGCAGCATCCGGCAGCCAGTTGCGGACGAGCTGGCGCGCCAGCGCCTTCTGTTCGCGTAAGCCCGGCCATCACGCGTGCAGCATGGGCCTGTCGGGTAGAACGGCATCGCGTTCGGCTTCGTCCGGCAAATGGTTACGGCGCGAGCACAGCAAATGTCGGCGCCTCCAACGAAGCCGAGGCCGGCAGGGTCTTCTGTATCCTCGCGAATGTGGCCAAGGCCTGACCCACCACTTGATCCATGTTGTAATAACGGTAGGTCGCTAGCCGTCCAACGAACCAGACGTTTGGGCAGGCGTCCGCCATTGCCTCGTAGCGTTTGTACAGCTCCTCGTTTTCGGCTCTCGGAACAGGATAATAGGGATCGCCTATATCGGTCGGGTATTCGTAGGTGAGGCTGGTTTTCGGATGCCGTTGGCCTGTCAGATGCTTATACTCCGTGACGCGGGTGTAGTTTTCCGTCTGCGGATAGTTCACCACCGCCACTGGCTGGAATTGTTCGCAATCCACTGTCACATGGTCGAACCGCAAGGAACGGTAAGGCAGACGGCCGAGCCTCCAATCAAAATATTCATCAATCGGCCCAGTATAGATCAGCTGCCGAAAGCCGATCTTGTCGCGTATCTCGCCATAGTCGGTCTGCAGCATCACCTTGATTTCAGGCCTGTCCAGCATCCGCTCGAACATCCGCGTATAGCCGCCGGCGGGCATGTTCTGGAACGTATCGCCAAAATAGCGGTCGTCGCGGGTGGTGCGGGTCGGCACCCGTGCCGTTACGGATTTACTCAGTTGGGACGGATCGACGCCCCATTGTTTGCGAGTATAGCCGCGAAAGAATTTTTCGTAGAGTTCCCTGCCCACGGTGCTGACCACCACGTCTTCGGCGGTTCGGACCTCCTCCACCGTTTCTCGTCGCGAAGCGAAAAATTCTTCCAGTTGTTCGGAGGTGAGATCAAGTCCGTAGAGACGATTGATCGTGTCGAGATTGATCGGGATGGGCAGCAGTTTGCCGTCTACCGAAGAGAGGACGCGATGTTCGTAGGGCCGCCACGCCGTGAACTGCGACAGATAGTCGACGATGGATTGCGCGTTGGTGTGGAAGATGTGGGGACCATAGCGATGGATCAGGAGTCCCGCTTCGTCGTAGCAGTCATAGGCGTTGCCGCCGACATGATTTCTGCGGTCTATGAGCAGGACACTTTCGCGGCGTTGCGATGCAATGCGCTCGGCAAGCACGCTGCCGGCAAAGCCGGCTCCGACGATCAGCCAGTCGAACATCGTCAGGCTCTCCTGCGCAGCGGAACGACAGTTTTCATCGCCTGGACACCGTGGATGTGTGAGGTCATGGCATCCCAAGTGCGTTTCCACGACTTGTCGGCGAGATAGGCATCAACTGCCCTCACCTGCAGGTCTCTGGGGCGGGCAAGCATGCAGCGAAGCTTGGTCGCAATGTCGTCGGCGTCGACGATCTCGACGAGACCAGCCGCACCGTAGGTGCGAACGACATCAACGATCGCGGTGGAGATCACGGGCAGTCCGGCCGCAAGAAACTCGGGTGTCTTGGTTGGGCTGATGTATCGCGTTGCCTCGTTGAGCGCGAACGGCATCCAACCGACTGCCCAATGACGAAGATAGCTCGGCAGGTCGGCATAGTTCTTGGGCCCGAGCCAATGCAAATTGTCTGCCCGTGGCAGGGTCGCCGGATCGATCTTGACCACCGGCCCAAGCATGACGAACTGGATGTCGGGCATCGCGGCAGCCGTCTGGCCAACAAGGGCGATGTCGAGCCGTTCGTCGATCACGCCGAAATAGCCAACCCTTGGATGGGGAATGGCTGCCTGGTCGGATGGTTCCTCGCCCCCCTCTCTCGCCATGTTGAAATGAGCAGCGTCGATGCTGCTTGGAAACGCAAAGATCGAACGATGCTGACTGCGCTTTGCCTCATAGAGGCTTTGCCCGCCCGTGAAGACCAGATCGGCACGGCGGAACAGCGCCCTTTCCAGCTGTGCCAGTTCCGCGGGCGCGTCGCGGAAGGCGGACAACTCATCCATGCAATCGTAGACACACACATTGCAGCGCAGATGACTGCTGAAGCGCAGCGCCATTGGCGTGTAATACCACGCAATCAGCCGGTCATGAGGAACGGGTGCGACGAGTTCATTGACGAAGCTTCGCTGGATGGCGTCCACCTTTGTCGCGGATGTTCCAAGCGGGACCACCGGCGTGACAACCCTGATTGCCGGAGCTACGTCGTTCACGCGCATGAAGGGACCGCCGACATCTTCGAAGGCTGGTTCTTCGAAGTAAATTACCTGTTGCTGCCGGGCGGCGAGGGTCAGGAGGTGCTGTGGCCTTTGAAATACAAAATTCCATCGGAGATGTGAAAAGCAGATAATTACTGCATTGTACGCAATAGACGTGCTTTTTTTTGTTTTTGCCGGCGCGATCTCCATATTTTTTCCCTTTTAATACGAGTCAAGTCTCGAAGAATTAACCTAGGTTAATTTTCGACACTCCTGCCTGATGCTTTCAGTTCCATCTAACTTTCGATTTAGTAAGTTGTTCCCGCGGTATTAATTGATTTGCGTGGCCGATCATCGGCCTCAACGATCAGAGGTAGGGCCGCTCGACTGCTTCGCGGGCGGTCCGAATGCGGCACGAGATCCGCTGGAATTGGGACCACGGCGCCCCAACGTGGCGCTTTGTCACTCCTCGAGCTGTTGAAGGCCTGTGGGAAAATCGACACGTGTTAGCCGACGCTGCTAGAATAAGAGCGCCTCGAATCAGTTTGTTTGGACCTGGGTGTCGGAAGCTGAGAGAGGCTGTCGAGGTTTATGGACATGCAGATCAATTTTGAAACGCACGTCTTTCCGTTGTTTCACCCGCAGCAGGTGGACGACCTGAAAGATCCTTGTCCCGTATTCGACGGAACGCTCTGGCACATGTTCGGATCGAGCGGCACCGTCACGAGCGAGGAATGGAAGATACTGCACGCCACAGCGCCGGATCCGCGTGGCCCCTGGACCGAGCATGAACCGATCGCCTTGCCGATCACCGGCTCGGGTGTGGCGGCGCCCGGTGTCATCCACGAAGGCGGGGTTTTCCACATGTTCATCCAGACCGAATTCATGAAGTCGGGTGGGCGGTGCGAGCATGCGGTGTCTAATGATGGTTTCCACTGGGTTGTTTTGACGTCGGCGATATTATCCCTGCCGGACACCGATGAAGATGGCATCTACGATCCCCATCCGGCGGTCATCGGCGGCAAGCGCTACATCGTCTACTCGGGAATGCCGAAATTCAGCAGGGTCCCGCAACCCGACGTCTATCTCGCACGCAGCCAGTCCGACTCCTGGTTCGGACCATGGAAGCGCGCTGGCAAGATCCTGGACCACCTGGACGTTCCGCATCACAACGCACGCGAGCATCCCGACTATGAATGGGGCATCGAAGGCGCTCAACTGGTCGAGTTGCCGGATGGACGCGTGCTGCTCAATGCAACCTGCTTCCTGCCCGAGGGGCCGCGCGGCAGCCGCCAGCGTGTATTCTTCGCAATTGCCGATCGCGTCGAAGGACCTTACGTGTCCGTCGGCCCAGTGCTGGATCCGGGCGAGCCGGGAGAGAACGGGCACTCGACTGTGATGATAGAGGGCCGGCAACTGACGCTGTTCTATCAGAGCCGGCGCGAGGCAACGAATCACAGGTGGCGCTATGGGCTGGCCACGTGCGACCTGGATCAGCAGATTTTTTCAAACGTCGCTTAACCCAGCGCGCCCGGAAAGGCGCCATCACCGCGACGGACAACCGTCCCTACGCAGTGCTCGTTTCGATCGAGAGTCGCCCTCGGGGCCGACCGCCGATGCATTGCGCGCGATAGGACGGCTCAACTTATTCGCTGAATCCAAGTGAGCCCGAGGGCGGGATTCGGCACCTGACGCTGTCGGATCGGACGTGGAAGATCTGGCGGCGGTCGCAGCAATAGTGAGCATCCATCCCGAGAGTCCGGCTACTGTCGTGATGGACCGGACGAGGCGACGGGCGCCACTGGAAGCGCGCGCTTGTGTGCGGTGCCGGCGTGCGCTTGAAATATGCGCGTGCGCGCGGCTTCGTCGATCTCTCGACCTTCAAGGAAGTCATCGATTTGATCGTAAGTTACGCCATAGGCATCTTCGTCCGGGCGAAGCGGAATTAGGTTCTCCAGGTCGGCAGTCGGAACCTTGGCAACTAATTGAGGCGGAGCGCCCAGATGCGCCGCCAAGGCGCGAACCCTACGCTTGTTCAACCCGGAAAGGGGAAGGATGTCGGCAGCACCGTCGCCGAACTTGGTGAAGAAACCCATCAGTGCTTCGGCCGCATGATCGGTACCGATGACCAGCCCTCGGGTGGCGCCGGCAAGCGCAAACTGGGCAATCATCCGCTCACGAGCCTTGATGTTGCCAAGCAAAAAGTCCTCTCGGCCGGCATCGCCGAGTTCGGTGCCCGCAAGCTTGATCGAATCCAGCATCGCGTCGGCGGCGGGCTTGATGTCGACCCGGCGCACTTCGTCTGCTTGTATTGTATCCAGTGCCCGCTGCGCGTCGCTCTCGTCGGCCTGTAAGCCGTATGGAAGCCGAACACCCAGGAATCTGGCCTCATATCCTGCCGTTCGCAGTTCCTCCACGGCCCGTTGCGCAAGAAGAGCGGCGGCAAGCGAATCCACGCCACCGCTTACGCCCAGAACGTAGGTGTTGAGATTCGAGGCACGCAGATAGGTGCCGAGAAAGTCGATGCGTCGGCGCGCTTCCAGCGCGACGTCGAACCTGGACGAGACTCCCAATGCTTCGATAATCAGTTGTTGGTCGGTCATGCGCAGTTGCTCCTGACATCATAGCGTTCTGTCCAGTCGCCATACCACAAGGTCGGTGGCGGTCACCGTCTCGGTCTGCCAGCTGAAGCGGTTCTCAAAAAGCGATGATGACGCGCCGGTAGCGCAAAAACGGTGATGTACATTGGCGGGCTCGACGTTGGGTCCCCTTAGGAGAAAAAGGAACAGCGACGAAGAGCCTCACAGGTTCCCGACCTCGGCCGGGATCCTGCTCGGGCTTGGCTCAGGCTGGTTCTTCGAGGGAATCGTTCTGCATCAGTTGCTCCAGTGGCATCATATGGCGACCAGCCGGCTATCCCGCCGGCAGTCTTGAGAACCTTCGGTTCAACACGCCCCTCGATGGCTGGTTCCACGCCGACACATACGTGTTCGTCGCACTAGGTCTCATTGTGCTATGGCGTGCGACGCGCCAACCTCATCTCGGGTGGTCAGGAAAGTTGCTACTTGCAACGATGCTCATGGGCTTTGGCATATTCAACCTGGTCGAGGGAGTGGACGATCACCAGCTTCTCGGCACACACCATGTCAACGAAACCGTCCCGCGGTCCCAGTGGGTCTACTGGGAGATCGGGTTGTTTGATTTGGGGTGCGCTGATGCTGCTCGGCGGGTGGGCCTTGTCAAACGGCAAGCGGAAATCCCGGCTGTGGCACTATGAAGCGTTGGACTCCAGCGCTTATTTCAGTTTGCCTTGGAACCGGATTGTAGCAGCGATGTTATAGACCTCTCGAGAACGCGGGGAAACATCGCACATGCTGACTGCCATTCGATCCTTCTTTGGCCGCAACACCCGGAGGAGGAACGCGGAAGAGCAGACCGATCGAGAACTGCCCATCAGGAAGGAACTCGACACCCTTGAGGCTATCCGTTTGACCGACATGGCCGGATTGGGCTCCTGGTCGCTCCACCGCTAGCCATACCTCTGATATGCCGCTACCATCAGATCACCCCGAGCTTGCGTGCCGAGCATGTTGAGCCGGCAGCATCAGACCGCGGCACCGGCGGCTTCCAGCGGTTAGCGCCTGCCGTCCGAAGCATGCTCACGGAGGCCGCATCCAGCGATTGAGAGTGTTCGACGGAGTGGCTGGCGTCCATTGCGAAGCCCGAGGCCTTGATGACATAGATCACGCCGGCTTCAGCACCCCCTTGCCAGTTCGACTGCGGCTGACGGGTGATTGCATCCGAAGTCAAGTGTACCGATGCGACGCCGGAAGCGCGCCATCTTGCACGGCTCGAAGCGATAGCCGTTCGGCCACCGGGAAGATACGACGGGAGTTTAGAGGTTTGGAGTACACGGGCTCCTACTCCAAGAGCGCGGTGCCCGGGCTCAAGCGGCCAGCCCCGACGACTTAGAGGGCTTGGTTGCACTATCCCACGGAGTGCTGGTTGTTACCCATGAAGCCTTGGATCCCAAGGCTATCGGAACCGTTGGGGTTTTCCTTCAGATCCAGCCGAATTGTTCATCCGCCTGCTGTTCGGTGATGCCGGTGGAAGCCATGGCGCAGTGACGTTGCGCTGAAGGCGAACGGGCTCGGTATGAACGGCTCTCGGGCGAGCACGTGAAGGAGTGTGAGACGGGGGACAGGGCGGCCGCCCTTGAGGAGGTGCAATCCCGCTCTCATGTCCGGCTTTCCTGGTTCAGGTCCTGGCCTTCCACAATCAACCCGCAAGGGGTTCGCTACGCAAGCGTGCGACCTCTGCGGCTGCGCCTTCAAGGTGACCGCGGCCATGCCCTGAACACGTCGGCCGCCTGTCGAGCGGGGATGGACCCCGCCCAAAGACGGGAGCCAAACGATGTCGCACAATTTCACCCTTGCTCAGCACCATGCCTTCAATCTCGCGCAGACCTTGATGGTCCCGGTCACGCTCTTCCAAGTCGATGGCGAGTTCGGCGTCATGGTGTCGAGCGAATATGACGGTGACGAGGGCACGGTGGTCCACGAATACGATCCCTACGAGTACCGCCCGGCTCACTAAGCGGGGCTCGTTGCCTGCCACTTGCGCCCTACAGGGCGCAAGTGAGGCTTCGCCGCGAACACACCCCGGCAATGACGACGAGGTCGACGGCCTCTACCTGTACGACCCCACGGGTAGTCAGCCGGTTCACTGAACCGGCTTTCGTCAGGCGTGTCGCTTACGAGCGGCAGGCCGCAAGGGAAGCTGCGCCACAGCCGGAGCCGCGCCCTTGCGCCCTTTGCTCTTCGCGCCGGTCGCTAAGGTGTTCCGCAAAGTGTGCGGAGAAGGTAACTGGATGAAAGGTCGGCCGAAGGCGGCCGGGAGAACAGAATGGAAAAGGCGGATATCGAAGAACTGCGTAGCCGGGTGGGATGTGATGCCGTGCTGGAGACGGGCGGTTTTGCGATCGACTTGAAGGAAAGCACGCGCAAGGCGATGAAGTACCGCCGCGCCGATGACATCATTATCGTCATTCACAATGGCAAAGGCTGGTTTGACCCGCTCTCCGACGCCAAGGGCGATGTCTATTCGCTGGTTCAGCATCTGGACGGCTGCGATTTTCTGGAAGCCTTTGTGCAGGTGGGATCCCTGGTCGGCTTCGAGCCCCGCGAGCCGGAATGGAAACGACAATCGCCTGAAACGGAACATGATCGATCCATACCGGATCGTTGGGCGGCTCGGCGCAAGCCTCGGCGCGGATCGGCGACCTGGCGATATCTGCGCTACGAGCGGCACATTCCTGAAGAGGTCATCCGCGCAGCCATCGCCCAGAACCTTCTGCGGGAAGGGCCGTGCGGGAGCATGTGGGCCGCTCATCAGGGCGCCAACGGCGCGGTTACCGGCTGGGAGGAGCGTGGTCCCGAGTGGCGCGGCTTTGCCACCGGCGGCAGCAAGGTCTTGTTCCGTTTCGGGTTCAAACCTGCCGCTCGCATCTGCGTGACCGAAGCGGCCATCGACGCCATGAGCCTTGCGGCGATCGAGAAGGTCCGGCGCGATACGCTTTATGTCAGCACCGGCGGCGGCTGGTCGCTGGCCACCGATGGCGCCATTCGCCTGTTAGGGGAACGGCCCGACGCGCGCCTCGTCGCGGCCACCGATGCGAACACGCAGGGTGAGGCGTTCGTGTCGCGCCTGCGTGAGCTGGCCGGCGAACTCTCCTGCGACTTCGAACGTCTGAAGCCGCTCGCGGAGGACTGGAATGCGATGCTGACGGACGCCGCAATCCCCTGATCGGGCAGAGAACGACCGCCTGCGCTTATGGTGCGCGATCGTGGATCGCGGGTCCGACCTTTGCCGTCGCCGTCTCTATCCGCAATGGCGCGCCAAGCGTTGACTCGGGTTTCCGCTTCGCAGCTTCGGCATCGGCCTCCTCAGCCTCTGGGGTGTAGATCTCCAGGACGATCTCGCCGGTGCGTTCGTCTGCGTAGGTTCCCTGCAGGCCAATTTTGCCGCGAAACCATTCCAGATTGGTGCTGTGGAGGTTCGCGAGATCGTCCTTCGCATGCATCTAGCCAGCGACGAATTCGATGGTCAAAGGCTCGCCGCAGACCGTCATTCTCTCGTTCTCGACCGGCTCGTCGCCTGCCAGTCGCAGGACCAGCCTGTTTTCCTCGCGTTCCGCCTGCTTCCAGAACAGCCCGGTCAGCCGGGGCATAAGTCGCTCGAAACTGGCGCACGAGTGCGTCGGCGCCGTACTGCACCCGCAACAGTTTGGCTTTCCCGGTCTCGGCATCGAGCGAGGTTGGGCAGCCCAAGGGTGCATCCATGCGTTCCGGCGGTTTCGCATCCGCAGTGATAGGTATGCCAGTAGCGACAAGGACATAGGCGAAGACGCGTGCGCGGTTCATCGGCCGACATCAGCCCGGCCATGCGGCCGAATTGTGTGGAAGAAGAGGACGAGAAAAATGAATGAAGACGGCTGCCGCATGCCCGCCAGCCGCGTCAAGTGTGACGCTTCGCCCGGCTTTGCCGGCACCTGACCCGGCCGGACCGAGAGGCGGTCGCTGGGGATGGGTCAGGAAGGGCTGAAGATGATGGTGATCCCGGAGGATGCGCCGTGCTCCAGTCCGACGAGGCTGAAGGAGCCCGCCAATGAACCCCTCTTCTCCGATCCGCAAAGTCTACGAGGGCCCTGCCGACCGCCGGCAGATGTTTCGCATGTTCGACCGCCATGCCCAGCGACCCAATCGCTTCGATGAAGCCGACGGCAGCCTCTATAGCGGCGAGTGGTTCGAGCTTGGCGAGACCGAGCATGATTACATGTGCAACATCCTGCCGCCGGTGTTCATGAACGGCGAGATGTTCGCCATGAGCGAATTCCTTACAGGCAGCATCACCAGCGTCTTTTTCACGCTGAAGATCGATGACCGGATGCGGTTCTTCCACGCCTACTGCGACCTAGCCGACAAGGTTCGCCCGCGCAGATGCGCGCCGCGATCGTCGAACGGGAAAGCCGGCCCGTCCGTGCAATGACACGCGAAGAGCGGATCGAGCATATCTGGAGCGCGAGCCACGATGAATATCGCGGCTATGCCGATTGGCGTTTTCCGCACGCACAGCGCGGCTGGCGGACGGTCCTGTTCTTCGGTCCCGACCGAAGCCGCGACGTAAAGCTGCTTAACGACCTCACCGACGCGGAGATCGCGGCCAAGCTGCCGGTCCATCTCCGCCACCTTCCTTTTGCCGTTGCAGCGTGAGGGGCGGCGATGTTCACGTTTCCGATTGTTGTCGTTCGCAAGGTCATCGATCGAGGTAAGGCGGATGCCGCAATCAACGGCGGAGTCCGCAATCCGTACTATGGCATGAAGCCGAGCGAGGGCGAGATTCCTGGGCTCTGGCTCGTTGGAGACCAGGGCGTCTACATCATGTCAAATGGAAAACTTCCCGATGGCGAGCGCCCGCTCGTCACCTACTCCGAGGAGTGCCACCCGGTCGGAAATCCCGACTGGTTTCACTACAAGCGTCGCCATTTCGGGGGCGATGACAGCATCGAATTCATCAGTGCCGAGCAGTTGCTCCCGATGTGCTGGCCGGTCACGCCTCGCGGCGTGGCCGGCCTTTCTTTTTGTTAACCATAACGGGCTGTCCTCGATCGCCGCTATCGCGACAGGCGGTTTTCATCGTCGATCAGGGTGAGACGGCAGGGCGCCACATCGCTCCATGTCCAGAGGACGAGATTAAGGTCGTCGTCCGTCGCTCCGGGGGCGAAGCTTCTGACGAGCAATCCATGATAGCCAGCCGCGACAAGTCTTCGTGCGAAGGCTTGCGTCTTCGCCTCTCCGGTTCCTTTCATCTGATCGCGCCAGGTCGTACCGGCGAGCCCCGCCGCATCCATCCCCTCCGCACGCAGGCGCTCATGGTCGCGGCTGTCAAAAACCGCCTCGATATCCGCATCATAAGACACGAGTGTCGTCGGCTGCAAACTGCCGGCCTGATTGGCTTCGCGCAACGCCGTCATGACCGACAAGGACATATAGAGCGCTGGCGTTCCCTTCCGGTTGAAACGGCCACCGTAAAGCTCCGCGCCATGGCCAGACATCGGCTCGCGTGCATAGATCGGATTCAGCGCCCGATAGAGTTCCCCCTTGAAATGCATCGACCGGATCAGGCGTGAACGCCGGCGTCGACCGCGTCGATATAGTCGAGCACGTCATCGGCGCGCCCATCACGGACCAGTTGCATCGCGGTCAGGCCGGAAAAGCCGGGCAGGGGCTCGGAGCGATACCAGGCATAGGCCATCAGCGCCGAGCCGAAGCGGGGCTCGACCTTGTTGACGATCTCCGTCATCTCGCGCAGCCGTCGCTGCGTCTTGTCCGAGCCAATGCGGTCCTTGCGCTGGATGGCATCCTTTCCGAGACCGGCGGTTCGGGCGATCTCCTCGCTGGTAGTACGCAAGGCGTCCGCGATTTTGCGCGGTGAAAAAAGTCCGCCGTCAGCATATTGGGCAAGTCCCATGACGCTTACCTCCATTCCTGTATGCCAATTATTATGACGCAATATAGCGTCAGGAATAGCGGAGTTCAATCCAAATTTGGGAAGAAGGCTGAAAAGGAAGGGAGGCGAAAACCTGCTCGCAGATCGGGCGGACCGCTGACGCTTGCGCTGAACCGCGCCGCTCGCGATCCCGGCCACGTCGTCCTTCGCAGGGCTGTTAGCCCCGCTTGTCCTGCCGGGCAGGGATGCTCGGCCGCAGTTGCACCGGCCCGCTCGCTCCGCGGGCCGGGGGTGTCTTCGAGAAGAAGACGAGAAAGGACGCAGCGACGGGCTGTGTCCGGCAACCCCGTAAGGAGCATTTCCATGGAACTGAAATTTGTCGATCCGCGCGCGCTGAAGGGCAACCCCGACAAGGCGCGACGTTCCAAGTCCAGCCCGCAAGCTGACGCATTGCTGCTGGCGACCATTCGCGCCGTCGGTATCGTGCAGCCGCCCGTCGTTGTACCCGAATCCGATGGCGGCAACGGCTTCGTCATCGATGCCGGCCATCGCCGGGTCAAGCAGGCCATTGCCGCCGGGCTTGAAGAGATCGCCGTGCTGGTGGTCGAGCGCGCCGAAGATGGCGGCGCCATGCGCTCGCTCGCCGAAACGCTTGCGCATGAACAGCTCAATCCCGTCGATCAGTGGCGGGCGATCGAGCGTTTGCTCGCGCTCGGATGGACCGAGGAAGCGATCGCCGTCGCCCTGGCTCTGCCGGTTCGCCAGATCCGCAAGCTTCGTCTGCTCGCGAATGTCCTGCCGGCGATGCTCGATCAGATGGCCAAGGGCGATATGCCCAATGAGAGCCAGCTGCGCACCATCGCTTCTGCCTCGCTCGAGGACCAGAAGGAGGTCTGGAAGAAGCACAAGCCCTCGAAGGCCGACCCCAAAGTGTCCTGGTGGAGCGTGACACAGGGCCTGCAGAAGACCCGCATGTATGCCCGCGATGCCAGCTTCGGCGACGAGCTGGCGCAGGCCTACGGCATTGCCTGGGTCGAGGATCTGTTCGCCCCGGCCGATCAGGACAGCCGCTACACCACCGACGTCGAGGCGTTCCTGGGCGCGCAGCAGGAGTGGATGACGCAGAACCTGCCCAAGAAGGGGGTCATCACCGAGACCAACAATTGGGGCCAGCCGGAACTGCCGAAGAAGGCGGAGCGCGTCTATGGCAAGCGGGGCAAGTCCGACCATACGGCCCTGTACCTCGATCGCGAGGGCAAGGTGCAGACGGTGCATTTCCGTATGCCGGAGGCGAAGAAGCCGAAGAAGGGCGAACAGCCGGTCGGGGAGGGCGACGATGCTGCGATCGTCGTGAAGGCCCGTCCAGATGTCACCCGCAAGGGCATCGAGATGATCGGTGATCTGCGCACCGATGCTCTGCATGAAGCGCTGTCGCGGGCTCCGATCGATGACGACACGCTGATGGCGCTGTTGGTTCTGGCGTTCGCAGGGCAGAACGTGACGGTGGCGTCCGGCACGCGCGACATCTCGTATTACGGGGCTGCCGGCCTAGGCGAACATGCCGCCTGCCTGTTCGACCAGGAGGGCAAGCTCGACTTCGACATGGACACGCTTCGCGTCGCCGTGCGCTCGCTCCTGATCGACGTCTTGTCGTGCAGGGAAAACCGTTCGGACAGCGGCGTCGTGTCCCGTGTGGCTGGCGATGTGATCGGCGCGGACGGCTACCTGCCGAATATGGGTACGGAAGACTTTCTCTCGTGCCTGTCGCGACCGGCGCTGGAGGCCTCGTGCGCGGACACATCGGTCCTTCCTCGTAAGAAGGTCAAGGACACCCGCGCGGCCCTGGTCGAGCACTTCAAGGAAGGTCGCTTCGTCCATCCGTCAGCGCTATTCGGTCCCGACCAGACCAAGCTCGCGTCGTGGCTGAAGAAGAACGAGTGCGCCGAGCAGCCTAAAGACGACGGCACGCCGGAGGACCAGGACGAGCTCGATGGCAATGCGGTAGTCGAGCCGGCGCATGACTACGCCGATGAAGCTCCGGCTTCGGCCGATCAGGATCTCGCCGACGAGCAGCGCGAGGCCTACAAGGTCGCCGCCGAATAAGCCTCACATCTTTCCTCCTGAACGATCATCCCGCCGCCGGTCCATTACCGGCGGCGGTTCTGTTTTCCACCCGACATCATGGAGAAACCATGTCCGCTCAGTTGATCTATGACCTCGTGCCCCTGGGCTCGACTCTGATATATTCCGACGGCTCCCCGCGTCCGCCGGAACGCCATCGAAAGAAGCTTCCCGCCTGGGAAAACAGCAACTCTGGTGGCCGCCTGATCCGCAAACAGGCCGAAGCGCGTGTCGGCAACACGACAATCCCAGCCTCCATCACGCTCCACGACGGCGACTATGGCAGCCAGGAGACGATTGTCCTGCGCGTCCACCGGAACTTTTCGGTGAACAGCGAACTCAAGTTCGCGGTCAAGGAACGGCCCGCGATCGGCTCGGTCCTCGTCCTCGATCGGGCTGGAGACGACGCCGAGCTTGTCCATCTTGCCGCCAATCGCGCGGCCGCCGAGGAATGGCTGACCCGCCACGGTTATCCGCATGCCGTGCTCCAGGAAATCAGAGCCGACGTGGAAGCGGCGGACATTATCGAGGGGAGAGCGGCGGCATGAGCGCACTTGATTTCGAAACCAACGTCATTGAAGCCCCCGGTTTTCCGGAGGTTTCTTTTGGAAAAAGTGCCGATGGTCTCGTCGTTGCACTTGTCGGCGAGCACGCCTTTGCCATGGCTCCCGCCCGAGACGGGCGCCATTTCCTTGTCACCGGCTGGCGCATCCGACGGCCCATCGCCGAATGGACGCGGCGCGACTTCTATGGTCATAGCGGCGACCTCGCCGATGAGAATGCGTTCCGGGTAAAGGTTCTGGAAAACGCCGAACACCAACGCGAGAAGATTGCGCTCGGCCGACGCGAAGAGCGATCCACGGCCAATACGCCGTGGGGTCAATCGCAGGGAGCGACCGTCTATGCCGATGGCGTTGTCTTCCACTCAACCACCGGCCATGGCGGGTTTCTTCTTTCGCCCGACCGCAACCGCAGGATACACCACTCGATCCGCGTCGCCGGCGGAGCCTATGAGGAGGATGAGGCCTGGGCGATCGTCGCATTCAGCTTTCCTCATTTGTTTACCGCCTTCGAGCGGCGGGCTGCTGAAAAGACGATGAAGGACAGCTTCCCGGACGCCTGGGAGGCGATTACCGGCAATGTGCTTGGTCCGGGTGAGTCCTGGAAGAAGGATGAACGTACATTCTTCGCGGAGCACCGCGATGACTGGATCGTCATCTCGGCGATCATCTCACAGCAGCAATCCGGCTTCACCGAGGTTATCGCCACTCCCGGCGGCAAACGCGGGCCGGGCAGCGAGGAACGTCGCTTCCTCGTCCCCTCAGGCGAATATCGTGTCGGCCGCTTCGGCTTCGTCATCGATCCGGAGCGCCACGCCGTCTATGGCGGGCCGTCGAGCTTTGTCAGCTGGCAAGGGAAATCAGCGTGATGGTCGCGCGAGGTCGCCGCGCCCGGCCCTTTCGCATGGAAGAAGCTCGCCGGCAAATCCAGCGTCAGCTGGACATGATCGACCGGTAGATCAAGGTGTGGCGGCGCTAATACCGGAATTGCATCTGCGCCAGACCACGTATCGGCGCGGGAAGTCGCCTGACCCCGGCGCTTTCCTCGAACGGTATCGTGTCAATCTGGCGGCCATTACGCCAGAATGTCAGCCGGAATCGACAAACTGGCACGCCAGGAACGCGCCATAGCGGCGTTGCGGGCGCAGCTCGAACCGGAAGAGCTCTGTGCGTGACGCGAATATAGTTCTCTCACCGGCCGGCATTCATCCATGGCGATGATGCTGAGCCACGAGATACGACAGCATCGCCATGCCGTGAATGCCTCTCGGCAGCGCGGCAGGCCATGGAACGCCATGGCGGTGCGGGTCGACCAGGCGCTTACCGATCCCCATGCCGGTGTCGCAGATATCCCTCGCCGCTCTTCCCCGCGGGTTTGCTGCGGTCTGGACCAGCGGCTGGCCCCTTCAAGGCCGCTATCGCGCCGCAGAGCGGCCGGAACCCCCTCCGATCTCGGCAAGGCCGGCCCGCGTCCCGCGCGGGGACCAGTTAAGAACTGGCCCCCGCTTCTCCGCAAGCCGACCTCGCTCGCCTGGCAGGGTCCGGACCCTGAAGCGCCCAGCTCCCGCCGGTTCCTTTTGACCGCACCCGCAGGAAAGAACGGCCGAGGGCCGATCACCTGAAGGGCATCGCCAGAAAGGTAAGCTCAATGTCCAGTTCAATCCGCTCCCCCAAGTCCAAATCCCTCGTCCTCCCGCTCCGCAAGGGCACGACCCTCGAAATGGCCCGGCTCTGCTGTCCGGACAGCAGCCAGGCCGCAATCATCTCCGAAAGCTTCGGCCTTCCGGTCCTCGACAGCGACGGCATCCGCGACTTCCACGAGCGCAGCCTCATCGAAGGCGCCGACACCCTCTCCGAGGGGGTTTCCGACAAGGCGATGCAGATCCACCTGCAACGGATCGTCGGCTCCTATGTCGGTTCCGCCTACGGGGCAGGCCAGTTCTACTCCAAGGCCGTCACCGAGGCGAAAGACGCCACGGCCAAGCTCGCCAACGACATCCGCGACGAGGATCTGGACGGACCGGTAGGCTTCGACAGCAACGCCCAGCGCAAGCGCGAATTCGCCGCCGACATGGGCCTTCAGTCCCACGCCCTGCGCATGGCCGCCGAGGGAGCCGTCGCGGCCTACGAGCATATCGTCGGCGAGGCCTGGAAGCCCTACGAGCGTCAGGTCGAGAATCCCGGCCAGACTGTCAGCCGGCAGGCAGCCGACCTCCAGATGGCGGCGCTCGGCTAGCCGCACCGGCCGGAGCTACGGCTCCGCCCCATCTTCTCACATCGAGGCTGGTGTCCTTGCGGACACCGGCCTCTTCGCGTGTGCGTCGCCAAGGAACCCGACAAATGAATGTGATCCTGCAGGCCGCGCCAGTCGCGGCCGTCACGAACGTTGGTCCTGTTTCGGTCCTCGCCCCGCGAAACGGCTGCGCCGTCCTTCACTGACGTTGCGGCCCGCACACGACATCTCTCCTCCTTCCGATCGCTCGCGGCGGGTTCGCGAACCTGCGGTCCTGCGCATGCGGACCTCGTGACGGCCGCGACTGGCGCGACCTCGAATGGAGGTTTTGGAAAATGAGCAGGAAAGAGAGCAAACCCCGTCTCGATATCTACGCGAAGATCACCGATCGGATCGTCGCGGATCTAAAAAAGGGGGTGCGCCCGTGGGTGAAGCCCTGGAGCGCGGGAAATAGGACGGGTCGCATCACGCGACCGCTCCGCCACAATGGGCTGCCATACCAAGGCATCAATACACTGCTTCTCTGGTCGGAGGCGATGGCGCGGGGGTTCGTCTCGCCCACCTGGATGACGTTCAAGCAGAGCATTGAGCTCGGCGGTCATGTCCGCAAGGGTGAGACCGGCTCGATGGTCGTTTACGCCAGCCGTTTCACCCGCACCGAAACCGATGCGAAGGGCGAGGAAGTCGAACGCGGCATCCCCTTCCTCAAGGCCTATACCGTTTTCTGCGCCGATCAGATCGACGATCTGCCCGCGCAGTGTTACGACCATCCCGCGCCTGGGGCCGATCCGGTCGAGCGGATCGAGCATGCGGATGCCTTCTTCACAAATACTGGTGCCGTCATCCGCCACGCTGGCGACAAGGCGTTTTTCAATCCGACGCTCGATATCGTGCAAATGCCGCCCTTCGAGAGCTTTCGCGATGCCCAGAGTTATTACGCCACCTTAGGGCACGAGCTGACTCATTGGGTGGGCGGGGAAAAGCGGCTCGATCGCAATCCCGCGCGCTACCACAAGGATCGCTCCTTTCGCGCGCACGAAGAACTGGTCGCCGATCTGGGCGGTTGTTTTTTAGCGGCCGATCTCGGCATCGTCCCCGAGCTGGAGCCGAGGCCCGATCACGCAAGCTATCTGGCGAGCTGGCTTGAAATTCTCAAGAACGAGACGCGCTTCATTTTCGCCGCGGCGGCGCATGCCCAACGTGCCGTCAACTATCTGCACGATCTCCAGCCAGGGGCGACACAGGTCGCGGAGGCGGCGTGATGCTGCATGCTCCGACCATCATGGGGAGGGCGCCGAGCCTTCCCCATCCGCCTGCGCGCGCTGTCGCTTGGCGCCAGCGTGCAATCCACCACGCTCGCCCTGATGGCGGCCCATGGCGAGATCGGCCCCATGCTAGATTGCGCGATTTTCGCCGATACCGGCTGGGAGCCACAGGCCGTCTACGATCATCTCGCACGGCTGGTGTCGCCCAAAGTCTTGCCGTTCCCGGTCCATATCGTCTCGGACGGCAATATTCGCGAGCAGCTGAGCGCGGCCGGGTAGGCAACCGCTGGGCCTCGATCCTCGCCTTCGCCAAAGACCGTCACGCCGGCTGGCGCGGTAGTTCAATGTCAACAATCCGGAGGCTGATGCGCTGACGCGCAGGTTCGCCGATATGGCCGGCGTCAGCATCACCGATGCCATCATCATCGCGATGAAGGAGGCGATCGAGCGCCGGCGTGATGCCGAGAGCCCGCTTCAGACGGCTGCACGTCTGCGTGAAAAACGTGGCGTCTACCTGCGGAAGGCGGCTAAGAAGCCGCTTCCGCGAGTTTTTCGACGAGCGGAGGATCGAGGTTCGAGACTTGCCGCCCGCGCCCGAGACCACCAGGCTGGCGCTGTCGGCGGCACACCGGCATCGGTCCGGGGCCGATGGCCTAAATCTCGGGGATAGTCCCAATTATGCGTGCGCGAAATATTTCTCGACGCCCATTCTTGCGGCGGCAGGTGAGTTTCGGCAAACCGATCTCATCAAGGTTCCTTGGAGAACGACCGGCAGCTGCGCCTCGGACGACGTGAGTCGGCTGCTGGATCGACTATCAGGTATGCGGCTCCGCACCAAAACTTGCCGATTAACGAACCTCCGCCTGTGCGCCCGGCTCTATCGGTTGCCGATTCCGTTTGAGACGAGAGCCGGATAGGCAGTTGCTGGCCGCTTCCCCAAATTGCGCGCCATAAACGCAGCATCGTTTCAACGGGTGGGTCAGTCTGGCACGTAGCTCGCGCGCTTCTGTCGCTGATCTCCCGGTGCATCACCGTTTCGAAGCCGGTGCGAGACAATGGGGCTGCGGTTCTCGCCTTTGGGATCGGAGGCGATCCGTTGCCTGACCGTGACGGCGATGGGGCTCTCGAACGAACAGTCGCTGACTTGCGGGTATAACGCCGTCGACGGAAACGCCGGTCTCATTCCGGTTTCGACAAAGGCCACGTCCATCTGCGTGCGCGATGTGACTGGTCTGACCGAAGGCCGATCCCGCTATCGCGGGCTCTCGATCTTGTCCGGCAACGGCCTTCGCGACTTTCTTCCCCTGACGGCTGCGCCGCCATTCCTCGCGGATCAAGAGAGTCTCTCACGACCGCCTTCCACTTCGTTCCAGCCCTGCGGGTGCCAGTCGATCGCCTCAGGTCCACTGACCGTCATCGAGGTCGCGATGGGCGCGGCCCGAGCAACAAAGGATGAGACTTATGGCTACCATCGGCACCTTCGCTTCCACCGGCAATGGCTTCAGCGGTTCGATCAAAACCCTCAACCTCAACGTCAAGGCCAACCTAGTCCGCATCGAGAACCCTTCCGACAAGGGGCCGCACTTCCGCATCTTCTCCGGCAATGTCGAACTCGGCGCCGCCTGGCAGAAGACCTCCGCAGAGGGTCGCGACTATCTCTCGGTCAAGCTTGACGACCCGAGCTTCCCCGCTCCGATCTACGCCACCCTGATCGAGGTGGAAGGCGAGGAAGGCCTGCAGCTGATCTGGTCCCGCCCAAACCGGGACTGATTGCCCGCCAGAGGACCCCGCCACAGGCGGGGTTCCTCCTACCAATGGTGAAGCCGGAACCAGGCATCGAGCCCGGCCCCGCTTTTTTGCTGCCAACCGGGTGGGGGAGGTCTGCTCAGATTGTCCGAGGATGCCATGGCGTTCCGAAGGCGCCCAAGGACTTCGTGGTATCTCCAACAAGTTGACGCATTTCGGCTCCCCCACTCGCCGGCTCCGCCGGTCGCTGCGCGCCCTGGCCCCTCCGACCCATCATGACCGGCGGTGTCGCCCTCCACCAACGTCAAGGAGACGAACATGTCGATCGATTAACACATTGAGGAATTGCGCGCCGAGCTGCGGAACGCTGTCTGCCGCGACGAGCGCCGCGAGACCGAGGCCGCTCTGGAGCTCGCGCTTGCCGGGAGCGAAGTCATCTGGGCCGAGCAGGAGGCGCTCATGAAGCGCTTTGAACGACAGGTCGAGAATCCCGGCGCCGGCATCAACTGACAAGCAGCCACATCCAGATACCGGCATTCGAGAGTTTTTGCGACGCGGGTTCCTATGTCGCGGTGCTGAGTGATGAATTTGACCACCGGACGGCGGCACCCCATCGGGTGAATCGCGATGTCAGCCGCTATCCGAAGGATCGTAGCGAGCGGGCGAGGGAGGAACTCATTGCCGAATTTGGCAGCTGCTTCCTTTGCGCCGATCTCGGCATCGTACCCGGACCATACCAGCGATCTCGCATCCTAGCTCGAGGTGCTCTCCAACGACAAACGGTTCATTGTCTCGGCCGCAGCCCACGCACAGAGTGCCGTCGCCTTTCTGCACGATCGCCAGCCCAACATGGACAAGATCGGGAAGGCAGCTTGATGTTGCACGCGCATATCGTTGCTATCCCCGATTGGCCTTCGCGACCTCGGCGCCGGTCCAACTCCGGATCGGTGGACATCCCGCTTCTTGTTGACGTTATGGGGCTCTGGACCAGGCAGCGAGCTTTCCGGCATGTGGCGGTCACGCGTCGTTTCGTTCCTGTTTCCGGCGTGCCGCCCGTTATCTCTCAAACCGGCCCGTGTAATGCGGAAGGTCCGTTCCTGTTGGAGCTGCCTTTTCCGATGTGCCAGAGCATGTCGGGAGGCGGGTATGATCATGCCCGGCCATTCCTGCGATTTCGGTAGGTGACGCTGAGCGCCTGCTTTCATTCCGGTGCTTTCACACAAGACACACCCACCTACGACTTCGATGTGGCCTGTCTGACTGGAGGCCGCCTTCGCTGCGCTCCGTCTCGCTCTCACACCCGCAACGGCCGCTCGCGACTTTCTTCCCCTGGTCGCTGCGCGTCCATTCCTCGCGGAACAAGAAAGTCTCTTCCATCCGCCCTTCACGATGTTTCGGCCCCTGCGGGGTGCAGGTCGATCGCCTCCGGTCTGTCGGCCCTTATCGAGGTCGCGATGGGCGCGGCCCGAGAAACCAAAGGAATGAAACAATGGCCACCATCGGTACCTTCACCTCCACCGGCAACGGCTTCAACGGGACGATCAAGACCCTCAACCTTAACGTCAAGGCCAAGATCGTTCGCGCAGAACGCACCAGTGACAAGGCTCCCGACTTCCGCGTCCTCGCCGGCAATGTCGAGTTCGGTGCCGCCTGGCAGAAGACTTCGAAGGAGACGGAACGCGGCTACCTCTCGGTCAAACTGGACGACCCGAGCTTCCCCGCTCCGATCTACGCCACCCTGATCGAGGTGGAAGGCGAGGAAAGCCTCCAGATGATCTGGTCGCGGCCGACCCGGGACTGAGACTCCAAAGATCGAGGCCCCGCCACCCGGCGGGGGCCTCGATCTTTGACTTGGCAGCAGCGTTCAGCCGTTGAGCGCGTCCTTGGCGGGTGTGAAAGTCAGCTTCTTCGAAGCGGCGATCTTAATGGCGGCGCCCGTCGAGGGATTGCGCCCCTCGCGCTCCGGCGCCGTCTTCACCTTGAACTCGCGGCGGCGTCGGCAATCGTCTTGAAGACGCCATCGACAACGATTTTGCTTACGCCTTGTTCAGGCGGTTGTCGGCGGCGACCTTGTCGCCGATTTCGTTCGCTGTCGCCATCGAGATGGCTCCTTTTTGTGTTGTTGCCTCCTCATGTTTGACACGCACAATCCAGAGAATGAGTAGCTGACGGCACCTACGAATCGCTATTTTCCGTCGGGCCCACCGCAGCAGGGCGCAGCAATTACGTGACTTACGTATACAACATCAAATATAGCAATCATCAGGAGGGCAAATGCTCCGGCTAAGTGGTTCCTACTCAACCAGTGACCTGTCGCGGAAATCCGGCGATATCATCGCCGAGCGCTACGCCATCCGGTCACGATAACTCAGCGCAACAAGCCTCGTCTGGTGCTTCTCAATATCGAGGAATATCAGCGGCTGATGAGCTAGGCCGATGCGCGGGCAGCAGGGACGATCGAAACGATGTCCGATAGCCTGCTCACCGAGTTCGAGGATGCGGTTGAAGCCTGTTCGGAAGTGGAACAAGCGGGCGGCAAGGAGCTACCGACCAAATCGAGACGTGGTGCCTCATCCGCTGTCCATGTCTGTTGGCACGCGAAGCCAGCCATGGCGAAACCGAAGGTCGTAAGAACAGGCCGATCGCCGTTGGCGTTCGTCTGGCCCGCCCTGGCGGCGATCTGGTGCTGTTCTTTCCGATCAGTACCAAGCAGCTGGAACCGGTCAGGTTCGCCGTTGAGGTTCCGTCCATCGAGAAACGACGAGCAGGGCTTGATCCTGACATGCGTCTTTGGATCATCCTCGACGAGTTCAATACCGACATTGTCGGCCGATCGTTTTATGTTGAACCTGAGCCGCCGGTCGGCCGGTTCAGCAAGGCATTCTTCCTTCCGCTGCTGCGCGGGTTCATCGCACGCCGCAAAACACTCACCGAGGTAAATCGGCACCGGTAGCGCGCGGGTCAACGTAACCTCGCCGTCGCTTTGCGCGCTCAAGCCGGAGGAATGCGCCCTCGACCTCTTGCGGGTCATCAAAGGTTTCGACTTTGGCTTGGCCGTTCGTGCCGATCCGTCCCCAGTTGCGGATGAGCGACGCACCACCGAACAGGGTCGGCTGAATCGAGAGCGAATAGAACCGCGCCATGTTGCGGGTGGCGTCGATACGGTGAAGATAGGCCGGTCCTGTCTCGGAGCTAAGCATCGAGCGAGTCTCGCTCCCGAAACATACAACGTCCAACGAGTTCGTCGAATCGATCTCAGCCAAATGATTCATTACGCTGATGGATTGATATCGAAATGGCTGCCCAAAGGGCGGCCGCCGGCGTTGCCGGCGGCGAAGCGGAGGGGCTGAACGCGCTATCCAAACTGCGCCGAAGAGAAGCCCCGGAGCTTCCATGGAGAACGAAATTCGTGGCCGATCGGCCGGGTCATTTCCTTTTCGGCCCGAACCTGTTCGCGCCAGCGGTTGCGATCATCTCCTTGCGCCGGAAATAGATCGCGCGGCCGCACCGCAGTGGCGGATTGCCAGCGGTGAAGACGATCTGTTCGTCCGTGCGCATTTGCATGACCTCGTGTGGAAGGATCAGAGGGCGTCGGGCGAGTTGCTTCGAGCGGGTTCTCGACGTGCCGTTCATCCGTGAGGAAGTGCTGGTCTGATCGACCTCGACCGTCGTGTCGCCGCAACGCTTCGAAATGTATTCGGCCGTTTCAGGGTCATTGATCGCGGCGAACGATGTCCACGAGGCGGATTCGAACCATTTCGAAGAGGCGTCGCGTCCGCCATAGGCTTCGCGCATCTGCCCGATCGACTGGAACAGCATCAGGAGACTGATTCCGTATTTGCGGCCTGCGTCACGGGCGGTTTCGAGAATGCGCATGTAGCCGAGGCGCGCTACCTCGTCGAGCAGGAAAAGGGTGCGGTCTTCGACGTGGCCATTGCGATTGTAGATGGCATTCATTAGCGACCCGATGATTACGCGCGCAAGGCCCGGATGGTTCTCGAGTGTCTTCAGGTCGAGGTTGATGAAGATGTCGGTGTTTCCCACTGCAACCTCGTCGGTCGCAAAACTTCTGCCAGAGACGAGCGCGGCGTAGTTCTCGTAGGACAGCCAGTGCGTTTCCTTGGACGCAGCGCCATAGATGCCCGAGAATGTCTCCGGTGTCATGTTGATGAAGGGCGCAACGTTCTCGCGGACAAATGCGCTTTGCGACGAGTCGTAGATTTCCTGTAACCGGGTTCGCAGTTTTGGTTCCGGCTCGGCAAGATTGGTCCGGACCTGGCGTAGCGTCTGGTTCCCGGTTGGCGTGTGCCCGGAGAGGCAGACGTCCGCTATCAGGGCCGTCACCAACTGCTGCGCCGATCCACGAAAGAAATCGTTTCGGCTGGCGTCGACCCGCGGATTGTCGGTCATGATCCAGGATGCAACCGCGGCGATGTCCTCCTCTTTCGTGCCGCCAAACCTGCCAATCCAGTCGAGCGCATTGAAGCCGGTGCCGTCACTTCCCGGATCGATGACATAGACCTGTCGATTGAGCGATTTGCGATGCGCGGTAACCATCGGGGCGACCTCGTTGGAGGGATCCAGAACCACTAGTCCACTCCTCCATTGAAGGGTGGTCGGAATGGTCACCGACGTTGTCTTGAAGCCGCCGGACCCGGCAAAGACGATCGCATGACCCGATCCGAAGTTGCCCGCGAAGCCGAGCAGTGGTTTGCGCCCGCCACTGCCCCAGCTGTCGTGATCGCTCGCCTTGAACGATCTGGGGGCAACTGTGTCGCGGTCGACACGATAACGCTCTCCGACGACGATGCCGCCTCCTGCGGGAAAAAGTTTCGCCGCCTCGGTCAATCTCATCCAGTCAGCGTCGCCGTGGATGGAGCGCTTGCCCGGGATCCGCTTCGGCGCAGGTGATACGAAGGCCGCGTTGCCGAGAAGTGTAACTCGAAGGGCGAAGATACCAGCGCCCAAGGCGACTATTGCGCCGCCGAACGCAAAAGGATCGGCATATGACAACAGCGTTCCCTCGGCGACGCGATCCGCGAATGAAAGGAGCCTGCCGCTTTCGTTGATGACGGCGGTCACGACCACGATCATCCCACCGAGAAGCGCGCTGAGGCCCGCCGACCTGATCGATGCCGAGCCGGCGGCAGCAAACAGAAAGATCAGTCCGATGCCGCCCGCCGTAGCATAGGGAAGAGCCAGCCCGACCTTACCGAGAAACAGATATGCGGAACGTGATGTTCCAAGCGAAGCGAGCCAGGTCTCAATCCCGGTCAGGCCCCACAGCATTGCGATCATAAGTGCCGCCGGCGCGATTGTGAGTACGAGTTTCTTCCATATCATTGCCGAAGGCAGCCTTTCCGATTGCGCGCAGGCGCGCCCATTCCGTCTGGTTGTCAGTGCGGCGCGCCAGATCGACGAGAGCCCCCAGGATCACGGCGCGATCGGCCGAGCGAAGGCCGGCCTTCACGATCAGACCGCCGAGTTGGATTTTCTCGCGAGTATCGCGCTTGCGCTCCTCCGCCGAATGCCGTCGCTGCATGTTCATCACTCGCTCAAGCATCGCCTTCAGCAGGCCGAGCCGGCTTCGGCGCGGCTTGCCGGCGCTTCTCGCTTCCCGGCTGAAATCGTACGGCGATCTCCGCGAAAAGGTCCGAGAGCTTCGCCTCGTCGACATCGAGATCGCCCAGACCGGCCTTGACCGCGATGCGGCCGATCCGTTCGGCCTCCTTGGCCTCGGCCGCCTTCAGTTGATCGTGCAGGCGCTCGATCTCCTCTTTAATCTTCGACGATGATTTTCTCATGTGTTTGCTCCGGCTCATGACGCTCATTTCGAGAAGCCGATCATTAGGGTGAAGCCTGGTGCCGACACCTGCGGATTTCCGAAGCTGTCGTGCGGCAAGCGCTGCCGCAGTATCCCGCCGAACAAAGTGAGGATTGAAGGGCGCACTTATACGTCGCTTGCGCGACGGTGTGCTCCCGGCGGGAGCTTTGAAGCCGGATGGCCATCTACCACTTGCATGCGCAGATCATCGGCCGGGGAGAAGGCCGCAGCGCGGTCGCGTCCGCCGCCTACCGGCATTGCGCACGGATGGAGATCGAGGCGGAGGCGCGGGTCGCCGACTATTCGAACAAGCACGGGCTTGCCCATTCCGAGTTTGCCTTGCCTGAAGCAGCGCCAGCATGGCTTCGCAGCCTGATCGACGGGCGCGACGCGGCAGGCGCTTCCGCGGCCCTCTGGAATGCCGTCGAGGCTTTCGAGAAGCGAGCCGACGCGCAATTCATGCGCGAGATGGATCTGGCGCTCCCAGTCGAATTTTCTCGCGAGCAGAACATCGCGCTGGCGCGGGCATTCGTGGCGGAACAAATTCTTCCGCGCGGCATGGTTGCCGATTGGGCCTATCACGACAGTCCCGGCAATCCGCATATCCATCTCATGACGACGCTGAGGCCGCTGGCGCAAGACGGATTCGGGCCGAAGCGGATCGCGGTGCTTGACGAGGATGGCAACCCGCTTCGGATCAAATCGAAGCTGAATCCGCGCGGGAAGATTGTCTACCGCCTGTGGGCCGGAGATGAGAAGACCCTGAATGAGTGGCGCGAAGCCTGGGCGGCCCTGCAAAACCGAGATCTCGCCAAGCAAGGGCTCGACATTCGTGTCGATCACCGCTCCTTCGACGAACGGAGACTGGAGCTCGTGCCAACCTCCAAGATCGGCGTCGGTGCAACACACATCGCCCGGGAGGCGGCAGCCAGGGGGCGCGGCGTCGATCTCGACCGGATGCGTATATTCGAGGAGCAGAGACAAGAATCGGCGAAACGGATTGAACGCCGCCCAGAAATCATTCTCGACATGATCGCGCGCGAACGCAGCGTCTTTGCCGAGCGCGATCTGGCGAAGCTGGTGCATCGCTATGTCGATGATCCGGCAAGGTTCTCGAGCGTCATGGCGCGGCTGGTGACTAGCCCCGAGCTGGTACGGCTGCAACGCGAGACGCTCGACTTCGAGACTGGCGAACGCATTCCGGAAAGGCTTGCCACAAGAACGATGATCCGCACCGAGGCCGAGATGGCTCGGCAGGCATTGCACCTGTCTGGGGAGGAGACTTTTGCCGTCTCGAACGACGCGCTCGCGGTCACGTTCCACGAGCATGCCTATCTGCACGACGAGCAACGCGCCGCGGTTGAATATGTGACTGGTGCATCCCGCATCGCTGCGATCGTCGGCCTCGCAGGCGCGGGAAAAACCAGCGCGCTGAAAGCGGCACGGAAGGCTTGGGAACGCGAAGGTTTTCGCGTCGTTGGCGGGGCGCTCGCCGGCAAGGCGGCCGAAGGCCTGGAAAAGGAAGCGGCAATCGCGGCGCGCACATTGGCGTCATGGGAGCTTCGGTGGGGGAGGGGTACTGACCTCCTCGACGGCAAGACGGTTTTCGTAATGGACGAGGCCGGTATGGTCGCATCGAGACAGATGGCGTTGTTTGTCGAGGCGGTCGCCCGCGCCGGGGCCAAGCTCGTCCTGGTCGGCGACGGCGAGCAGCTTCAGCCGATCGAAGCGGGCGCTGCTTTTAGAGCGATCCATGACCGCGTCGGCTATGTGGTGCTCGAAAATGTCCGCCGCCAGAAGCAGGACTGGATGCGCAAAGCGAGCGTGGATTTCGCGCGCGGCAGGACGGCGGATGCGATCAACGCCTATCGCGCCCGTGGCAAGGTTCTCGGCAGCCAGACCAAGGCTGAAGCGATCAAGATGCTGATCGGCGACTGGAACCGCGATTTCGATCCTGCAACCTCGTCGATCATCCTCGCGCACCTTCGCCGCGATGTGAGTTCGCTGAACGAGCAGGCCCGCGCGGCACTTATCGAGCGTGGCGTGATCGGCGAAGGGTTTCGATTCCAGACCGAACAGGGACCACGGAACTTCGCAGGCGGCGACCAGATCGTATTCCTGCGAAACGAGAATTCGCTAGGTGTGAAGAACGGCATGATAGGCCGCGTCGCCGAGGCGAAGCTGGGTTGCATCATCGTCGAGGTAGGCGACGACAGACGCCGGGTCGAGATCGCCCAGACATTTTATCGCGATATCGATCACGGCTACGCAACGACGATCCACAAGTCGCAAGGCGCGACCGTTGATCGGGTAAAAGTGCTCGCCTCGCTCTCGCTCGACAAGCATCTTTCTTATGTTGCCATGACCCGCCATCGCGAGGATGTCGCGCTGTATTACGGGCGTCGATCCTTTGAGAAGGCGGGCGGCCTGATCCCGCTCCTGTCACGCCGCAATGCCAAGGAAACGACGCTCGACTATGCCGGCTCGCGCGAATATCTCGATGCTCTTCGCTATGCGATGAACCGCGGCCTCCATGCGTTCCGCGTCGCCAGAGCCCTGCTCGACGACCAGCTGCGTCTCATCGCTCGCGCCAGGGAGAAGGTGGCGAGACTGGGTGTCAAGCTCGCGGCGTTCGCCTCAAGCGCTAGCTTGCGACCGGTCAAGCAAGCGTCGGCTCCGAATGCTTCTTCCCGCTCATGGGTCCTGAGACCCGCTTCCACGGCCAACGCGCCCACCAACGTCGTCGAACCACTGGTGCGCGGTGTGACGCAATGGGTGCAATCGCTCACTGAGATTGTGAAGGAAAATGTTTTGTCCGAAACGTCAGTGAAGCTGCAATGGCGCGAGGTGTCGGACCGCTTTGCGCAGATCTATCGGGATCCGCATGCGGCCGCGAACGCCATGAAAATCGACGCGGTGGTCGAAGCGCCCGATCGTCATCGCGCCGTGCTCGATCGACTTGCAGTCGACCCCGAAACTTTCGGCGAGTTGCGAGGTAATGTCGGGCTCTTCGCCTCGAAGGCCGAGAAGCAGGAACGGCAGATGGCGATCGAAGGAGGTGCCGCGCTCAACACAGAGATCGAGCGCTACATCCGCCTTAGGTCGGAGGCTTCCAATCGGTTTGAGGTCAAGGAAAAGGAAGCGCGTCAACGCGCATCGATCGATATACCGGCGCTTTCTCAGTCCGCAACCGTCGTCATGGAGCAGGTACGCGATGCGATAGACCGCAACGATCTGCCGGCCGCGCTCGGCTTCGCACTCGCCGACCGCATGGTCAAGGCCGAGATCGATCTGATGAATGCCGCACTCGGCCAGCGTTTCGGGGAGCGCGCCCTGCTGGGACTGGACGCACAAAAGATCGATGGTCCAGCCCATAAGACGCTGTCAGCGAGTATGCCCGCCGCCGAGAAAAAGAAACTCGCGGAAGCCTGGCCGACCTTGCGTGCGGCACAGCAGCTCGCCGCGTATGAGCGGTCCGTCCAGGCAATGAAGCAGGCAGAAACCGCCAAGCTCGTTCAACGCCCGACCCTCAAATCTGGTTTGTGACGATGCACCATCAACGTCGAAACGCTTTCACCATTCTTGGCGCCGGCGCCGCACTACTGCTGTTGATCGCCGCGGCCGGAGCATGGGGTGGTTATCGGCTGAACATGACGCGGAGCTATCCGCTTGGTCTCTGGCGGATCGAGGTGATGCAACGGGAAGCAAAGGTGGGTGACATCATCTTCATCTGTCCGCCGGAAGCATCGGTCTTCGAACTGGCGCTCAAGCGCGGCTATCTCCCGCGAGGTCTGTGCACCGGAGGAACCGGTCCGCTGATCAAGAAGGTCGCGGCAATCGCCGGACAGGACATCGCCGTCGATGCTCGCGTGCATATCGATGGCCGCCTCCTCGATCATTCCGAACTCCGCGCGGTCGATGGCAAGGGCAGGTTGCTCCCAGCCTTCGCCGGCGGCGTGGTTCCGGCCGGCAAGGTCTTCCTTTACTCCAGATTTCCAGGTTCATATGATTCGCGCTATTTTGGGCCGGTTTCGGCCGCTGGCATTCTCGGCCTTGCGAAACCGATCCTCACCTTCACGCCTTGATCGACTTTGTTCGATGATACTCATCGCCGGGGGTGTCGCTGCTGGCGCGATCGGCTGGAGCGGAAATCCGCTCGCTCTTCCGATGGCCATGGCATTTCCTGCGCTGTGGGCGCTTTCGCCTTCGCGCCTGGTTGCCGCCTGCGCGTCCGCAGGTTATTTCCTGGCGGCGTCGCGGGGTCTGCCGCAGGGCGTAGCGAACTTCTACGGCTCGCAGTTCGCGGTCGGCATCGCGCTTTGGTTTACTGCGTCGCTCGCTTTCGTAGCCGTCCATGCGGTCCTCTGGACGTCGAGCCAGGGCTGGCGCGTGCTACGCTACGCGATCGCCGCGGTGGCGATGAGTATCCCGCCCTTCGGTGTTGTCGGCTGGGCGCATCCAATCACGGCCGCCGGAATTCTGTTTCCAGCATGGGGTTGGTTCGGGCTAGCTGCGGCTGCAATCCTCATGCTCACCATGACGACGAAGCGATGGCCAATCGCGGCCGCGCTGCTGGGTGGGTTTTGGACTTGGTCCGCCGCACATTGGACGCCGCCAAATCCGCCAGAAGGTTGGGTGAGTGTCGATACACGGTTCCGGGGTTCGGCCGGTCACTATGCCGGCTATGCACAACAAGGCGAGACGATCATTGTCGCCAAAACAGCGGCCATGGACGGCGCGCGCATCATTGTCCTACCGGAAAGCGCCGCTGGTCTCTGGACACCGACTGTCGAACGGCTCTGGACACGGGCGCTGACTGGGAGCGGCGTGACTGTCATTGCTGGGGCCGCCGTGGTCGACCAGGGTGGCTATGACAACGTCATGATGCGGATATCGGCCGAGGGAAGTGAAATCCTCTATCGAGAGCGCATGCCGGTGCCGATCTCCATGTGGCAACCATGGCTCGCGTGGGTCGGGCAGCGCAGCGGGGCGAGGGCACATGTCTTTGCCAATCCTGTCGTCGATGTCGAGGGCGTGAAGGTTGCGCCGCTGATCTGCTACGAGCAGCTCATCGTCTGGCCGGTGCTACAATCCATGCTCTATCGCCCGGATGCCATCGTCGCGAGCGGGAATGGCTGGTGGACGGCAAGCACCAGCATCCTCGCGATCCAAGAGGCGAACGCACAAGCCTGGGCGTCTCTGTTCGGCTTGGCGCTCGTTTCGGCGGTCAATCGCTGACGGAAAAGGCCGGTCGTTTCGAGGGACTGGGCGATAGCGTAGGCTACGGCCTTCTTGTCAAGGCTCGCTCCATGAGTTATATGACTACTTTGGTCACAGGGTTATCAAGATGAAAGAGGTTCAGCTTAAAGATGTGAAGGCGACGTTCTCGCATGTCGTCGACGAAGCGGTTGCAGGCGCCCCGACGGTTGTCACCCGTCACGGCAAAAGAGAGGCTGTCGTAATCAGCTATGCGGAGTACCAGCGCCTTTCCCGTGTGCCATCGCTGGGTTGGCTGCTTACAAATTCGCCGTTGGAGGACGGTGACCTGCTAGCGCGAAGCCGAAAGCCCGCACGAGCTCTGCGTGACCCGGCGTTTTGACGTTGTACCTTCTGGATACGAATGTCGTCAGTTTGCTCGCCCCCTCGAGACGCAGGACACCCTCCGATGAAAGACTAGTTGCCTGGATCGTCGACAGATCCTCCGACCTTTGGCTGTCCGTCATCACCTCGGCTGAGATCGAGGACGGTATTGCGAACGCCAAGCGAACCGGTGCCACCAAAAAAGCGGCCGCGCTCGCTGAATGGTGGGGAGAAATTCGTCACTACTACGGTAGCCGCATTCTGCCTCTTGATCTCGAGACGGCAACGATAACCGGGCAACTTACGGCAGTCGCCCGCGGAGCTGGCATCTCTCCCGGTTTCGAGGATATCGCGATTGCTGCCACAGCCACGCAACACGATCTAGTCGTGCTCACGGACAATGAAAAGGATTTCAGACCGCTCGGAGTTCGGTGTCAGAATCCGTTCATCGGGCTTCCCGGTTAGCTTGCCCAATCGAAATATTGAAGTTCACATAAGTATCTGAATAGTAATCACAAATGTTAGTTCCATAATACATGTTATGCAACTAAAGATTATTGCCGCAAAATAGAAATGTCTTGATTCCGCAAAGTAGGAATGTCGCCCTGCTCGCCGATGAGCGAGGGAGACGGCGGGTTGGGACTGATCTTAATGAGCGAGCGCGAGCTGCAACGCATCGAGGTGCTGTCGAAGGTTTTGGAGCGGCGCATGACGGTTGTCTCGGCGGCGCATGTCCTGGATATGACAACGCGCCAGGTCCAGCGTCTGCTGAAGGCGTTCCGGACTGAAGGCGCCGCGGCACTTCGGCACAAGGCTCGAGGACGACCGTCGAACCATCGATATGTCGCCGGCATCGGTGAGTTGGCGGTTCGGCTGGTTCGGGAACACTATCTCGACTTCGGGCCGACCTTGGCGGCCGAGAAGTTGGCGGCGAACCACGGCCTGATCGTGTCGCGAGAGACGTTGCGCAAATGGATGGCGGAAGCCGGAATCTGGCTGTCGCGCAAGCAGCGCCGGACATTCCATCAGCCTCGTTTGCGTCGAGAATCTTATGGCGAGCTGGTGCAGATCGACGGCAGTGATCACCGTTGGTTCGAGGAGCGGGGCGATCCATGCACCCTGCTCGTCTTCATCGACGACGCCACGAGCAAGCTCCAGCAGCTTCGCTTTGTGAAGTCGGAGAGCACCTTCAGCTACTTCGAGGCGCTGGAACTCTATCTGAAGGCACACGGCTGTCCAGTCGCATTCTACTCCGATAAGCACACTGTGTTTCGTGTCGCCAAGAAGGATGCCAAGGCAGGCCGCGGCATGACCCAGTTCGGCCGCGCCTTGTCAGAACTCAACATTGAGATCCTGTGCGCCAATTCGAGCCAGGCCAAAGGCCGGGTCGAAAGGGTCAATCGGACGCTGCAGGACCGTCTTGTGAAGGAACTGCGCCTCGCCGGCATATCGGACATCGAGGCGGCCAATGCGTTCCTACCGGCGTTCATGGTCGACTTCAACGAGAGGTTCGCCAAGGTCTCTGCCCGACCGGACAATCTGCATCGCGCGTTGAATGTTGCGCCGGATCGGCTGCGTGACGTGCTGTGCAAGCGGGAGCAGCGCTATGTCGGCCAGCAATTGTCATTCTCCTACGAGCGCAGGCAAATCATGCTGGAGAAGAACGAGCTTTCGTGCGGACTGGTCGGCAAATACGTCGATATCTACGAGTTCGCCGACGGTCGGCTGGACGTTCGGTGGAGAGCGTGTTCCCTGCCCCACACCGTCTTCGACAAGGAGCAGCGCGTCACGCACACGGCGATCACCGAGAACAAGCGGCTCGGCGAAGTGCTGACCTGGATCAAGGCTCAGCAGGACGAGGCGCGGCCTCCGCCGAAGATCAAGACCAACAGCGAGCAGAGCGCCTACAAGAAGCGCGGAACGAGGCCGGGCCGCAGGACGGATTTCATGAACGATCCTGCTGTCATCGCGCGACGAGAACAGGCACTGGCAAGGTTGGCCGCAGCCGAGTGAAGCGGCTCTCAAAGCCAAAGCCGAGGGGAACTTAATGGAACCGCGCCCGATCGGGCTGCGCAACCCCGACCAGCTTACGCCCGATCGGGCGCTCCGTTGGCGCCAGGGTCCGCCTAATTGTCGCATTTCTAACTTGCTGTACCCTGCCCTTTGGAACGGCCAATGCGACATTTCTACTTTGCAGAACCGGCGACATTTCTACATCGCCGCCAAAAAGGTTGTAGCGCCTATATAGAGATGCGACACTTTCCGCTTCCGAGGCTGGTCAGCATGAAGCTGGCAAAGAAGGCTGGCGACTTCACGGAGCCTGGGGTGAGACCGGCCTTGTTGCGAGCCCTCGAATCAGGAAACCTCCGGCAGAACGACTGCAGCGGTTCGTGCGCACATGGCCAGTGACACCGCACCTGGATCGGGATGGCCGATGCTGCGTTCCGCCAGCGGACGGGCGCGACCGAGCTTTGGGACGAGCGAGGATGTCGCATTAGCCGCCAGCGTCGCAGCGTGCGCAGCATCGCGCCAGGCTTCCGCCAAGGTGTTTCCGGATGCGACCTTGTGTTCCAGCGTTTCCACGAACGGCACAAGCGCGTCGACCAAAGTCTTGTCACCGATGCTTGCACCTCCCAATCGGGTCACGCTATTGAGCGCGCGGCGCGCTCCGAGGAGCACCGCCTCCGTCGTCACGGGTTCATCGTCCTTGAAGCTGCTGCTCCACGAACGAAGCAACAAGCCCCAGATGGCCCCGGACGTGCCCCCTGCCCTGTCGGCCCAGGCATCGCCTGCCGCTGCTAGAACGCTCGCGGCGCCGGCACCGGCGGCCGCAGCCCCCGAAGCGGCGGCAGACGCAGCAGCCGAACCACGGCTCATGCCTTGCCCGTGATCGCCGTCGCCGGCTATGGCATCGATGCGGCCAAGATCCTTCTCGGCATCTTTGAGCATCGCCGCAAGGCTCTGCATCAGGTTGGCGATACAAACGCCGCTTGCCTTGGAGGCTGCGGAAGCCGCCAGGTAGACCGGCTGTCCTTCTGGCTCATTTAGGACGTCGGTGGTCGGATTAGCGGCGATCACCGCGCCTCTGCGAAGAACCGGCGCGTCGCTTGGGGCGCGCCAATAGGCTTCCAACTCGTCATCAAGCCATAAAAGGCTCAACGAACACCCCTGCATGTCCAAACTGGTAACGAATTCACCGGCCTCGGGTTCGATCACCTCGAGCCCCTCCGACTTGAGCTGCAAAGCAATCGCGTGCCACAGCACGAAGAGTTCCTCGTATTTGGTAGAGCCGAGGCCATTGAGCAAGGCGGCTACCCTTTTCGCTCCCGCCGGGCGCTCTGCGACGAGGGTGCCGACAAGAAGTTTTGCGAGATCAGAGGCCGACGTTATATCTTCCTCGCGGATTCCCGGTTCGCCGTGAATGCCCAGACCCAACGCCATCTTTCCACAGGGAACCGTAAACAGCGGAGCGGCGGCGCCCGGCGGCGTGCATCCTTTGAACGCCACACCGAAAGACCCAATGCGGCTGTTAGCATGGCGGGCAATACGCTCGACCTCGTCGATCGGCAGGCCAGCTTCGGCTGCGGCGCCCGCTATCTTGAACACGATAACGGTGCCAGCGATTCCGCGCCGCTTGGCAACTGCATCTGCGGGCGAACTGGCAATATCGTCAGTCACCGGCAAGAGCCGGACGTCGATGCCCTCTGCCCGCAATCGTTCCGCCGCCACGCCGAAATTCAGCACGTCGCCGGCGTAATTGCCGAAGCCGAGCAGAATTCCACCGCCTCTGTCTGCAAGCCGGCATACGCGCGCTACGGCGGCGGTCGACGGCGAGGCGAAGACATCGCCGGCAACCGCAGCATCTGCCAGGCCCGGGCCAACGTAACCTGCGAACGCGGGATAGTGCCCCGAGCCGCCTCCGACAACGAGGGAGACCTTGCCTTTCGCCACTTCGGTGGAACGCACCACACCACCCTTGACCAAGCGAACATGGTGACCGTGGATTGAACAAAAGCCTGCCAGAGCTGCCGAAGCGAAATCTTCTGGAGCGTCGTAAATGGTGGTCATCGCGCAGTTTCCCCATTGCTTGATACTGTCTTGGGGAGAATGCGCCTTAGATAGTCGCGGTTGGTGGCACTGACAGACAAGCCGTCGCCGCCATAGTGTTCGCAAAGAAAGGGGCTTGCAAAACCGTGGTCGAGCGCAAGGCTTATGGCGACGCGATAGTTGACGATACCCGTCTCAAGGGGAGCCGGGTGCGTGATGATCGCGCCGGAAACAGGATCTTCAACGCGGGTATAATTCTTCACGTGCCAGTACTTGGCAAATGGCGCAACCTTGTCGATCATCTCCAGCCAGTGCTCGACCGGCCTGTGCAGGCGAATGAGGTTGCCGACATCGGCGTTGATCCCGACATTCGGCAGACCCACATCGGTGACGAAGCGAACTGAGCTTTCGGCCGTTCCAAGATAGGTGTCCTCATACATTTCGAGCGACAATTCGATGCCGAGCTCCTCCGCGTGGCAGCCGAGTTCGCGGATGCGCGCCACGGCCTTCCTCCATACCTGCGGATCGTCGGGATTCCTGACGCCATCCACCGTCCAGAACCACAGCGCCGCCTTCTGGGCATCGGTCAACGGCCCGAACAGACCAAACGACACGCAGCCGGCGCCGATCCGTGCGGCGGTCTCGATGACGCGATGGCTATAGGCGAGGTGCGCATCGCCATGTTCGGGGTCGATCACGCTTCGCCGCGACGTCGAAATCGCGGGAATCGCGAGATTGAGCGTACCTGCCAATTTCACGAAATCATCCAGCCGCGCGGCTGAGAGATCGGCCAGCCTTAGCCAGCTGTCGGTCGGATCGAGTTCAGTGAAGCCGGCATCCACGACATCGGCAAGCGTGGCTTGCCACTCCTCGACACTTTGATCCTGGACCGATCGGCCGTCGCGCAAGACATTTGGATACTGGATCATGGCTGCGGCTATCGGCCAATTGTGTCTGTTCCACTTCCTCGGTGGGATAGTCACGGGAACCTCCATTAGGGATAAAAGGCTGGGAGTGTCAGGTTGAGCTCAAAACGGGCTTTCGCTCGGGCCCTGCTGAAGGTCCGGCCTGATCATTCGTCTGCGCGAGATGCCCAGTACCCACATCAGCAAGGGAGACAAAAGAAGAAGGCAGCCGATTGCCATCAGCGTGGATACGAGACCATTCGACCAAAAAATGCTCAGCTTTCCAGAAGATAGCAGCATCGATTGGCGAAATGCGTCTTCCGCCTTGTCTCCCAGCACCATAGCCAGAACCAGCGGGGCGAGCGGATAATCGAGCTTCTTGAAAATGTAGCCGAGCAGGCCAAACAGAACGACCAACCACAGGTCAGTGAGAGAGTTGCTTACCTGGTAAGCGCCACTGAAGATGACCGCCACGATGACCGGACCGATGATGGTGAACGGCACGCGCAGGATCGAGGCGTAAAGAGGCACGGTGGCGATCACCAATAGGACCGCGACGATATTGCCGAGATACATACTTGCAATCAGGCCCCAGACGAAGTCCGGACGTTCGACGAACAGCATGGGGCCAGGGGTGAGGCCCCAGATCATCAGGCCGCCCATCATGACAGCCGCCGTGGCCGAGCCTGGCACGCCCAGGGCCAGCATCGGCAGCAGCGCCGACGTTCCAGCCGAATGATCGGCGGTTTCAGGCGCGATGATGCCGCGTGGGTCACCCTTGCCGAACATCGACTTGTCGCGCGCCGAACGGCTGGCCAGGCCATAGCTCATGAAGGAGGCGGCGGTCGGACCTGCGGGCGTGATGCCCATCAGGATGCCGATGAAAATCGAGCGCAGAACTGTGAACCAGTACCGCGGCAGTTCGAGCAGCGTCCTGCCGACCTCTGAAATCCGGACACGAGCCTTGATGCCTTCGAAGCGCAGCCCCTCCTCAGTGGTCAAGAGGAGTTCGCCCATGCCGAATAGCCCCATTACCGCGATCAGGAAGCTGATACCCTTAATCAGTTCGGGAATGTCGAAGGTCAGGCGAAGGTTGCCTGATATCGTGTCCATGCCCACCGAAGCGAGCGCAAAACCCAGCATCATCGATACCAGCGTCTTGGACGGCGCGGCGGAGCCCATCGAGATGAAACTGGCGAAGGCGAGAAAATAGACCGCAAAATACTCAGGCGACGAGAACCGCAGAGCAAAGTTGGCAACCCATCCGGAAAGCAACGTGATCATCACGACGCCTGCGAGCGCGCCAATACCGGCGGAGACAAATGCAAGTGTCAGCGCGCGGCTGGCCTGGCCTGCCTTCGCCATCGGGTAACCGTCAAAAGTCGTGGCGACCGACGAGGGTTCGCCCGGTATGTTGAACAGGATCGAGGTCGTCGACCCGCCGAATAGAGCGCCCCAATACATGCAGGACAGCAGGATGATTCCCGAGATCGGGTCCATCGAGAACGTCAACGGCAGCAGGAGCGAGACGCCGTTCGGAGCACCGAGCCCTGGCAGCACTCCCACCAGGATACCAAGCGTGACGCCGACCATCATCAGCAGCACGTGCTGAAAGGTCAGGATATGGCCGAAGCCTTCAAAGAGCAGGCCGATGTTGCCCATTGCCGTTCCTCCCCAGGACGCTTGCTGGACTGCGGATCAATAGATGCCGAACCACGCCTCGACCGGCCCTTTGAGAAGAGGAACCTTGAAGCCCATCTCGAAGACGACGAAGAAAAAGGCTGCCACAGCCAGCCCCGACGGCAGAGCGATCCACCATTTGTATTTGCCTTGGAAGTGCATCGCGCAAGCTATGTACAGCGCGGTTCCGACATAGAGGCCAAGGAAACTGGAGACTGCTGCGTAAGCGACGAGCGGCAGCAGAAAGGACGCGACCGATTTGATGCGTCGCGCATCCAGCAAGGTCTCCCCGAGCTTTCGATGTCTTTTCACCGCCAGCAAAATGTTCATGACGCTGCCGACGACAATCAGAAGGCCGACATAGAAAGGAAAATAGCCGGCATCCGGCCCCATTTCGGTCCAGCCGGCACCTGCCTCGGTTGAGCCATAGCACACCGCCACGCCTAACGCGGCTGTCGCCCCTGCAACCACGATCTCCATCGCGAAGCGAGAGATGCCTCTGGTACCGTGGCTGCTCATTGGTCGACCTTCTGGTAGGGCGCGAGCGCCCGAAGGACGCTCGCGCGTGTCTTCGAAAGATATCAGTTGGCGAGCCAACCCTCGCGCTTTAGGACCTCGCTCACCGAAGCTTCGTCCGACTTTATGAAATCGGCGAACTGCCCGCCACTCATGTAGCCCGGAGACTGCGAGGTGTCGGCGAGGTACTTGGCCCATTCTGGCGTCTCGGAAACTTTCTTGAGGACATTGGCATAGAAGTCGACCACATCCTGGTCTACGCCGGCGGGCAGCCACACCGTGCGCGGCATGTTGTAGTCCGCGATCGGAATGCCGGAGTCCTTGCATGTCGGGATATCGGCCCAACTTGCGCTGCCAGCGACCTTTGCCTTGTTCTTCAACTTTTCCGATTTGAAGACGCAGAGTGGTTTCACCATGCCCGCCTGCCACTGGCCGAGATTTTCGCTGGGATTGTTGACATTGGCCGCGACATGTCCGCCCGCGAGTTGGACCGCAGCTTCGCCGCCGCTCTTGTAAGGAACATAGCCGAGATGCGCGCCGGTTGCCTCGTTGATCAGGCTGGTCAGGATCTGATCAGTGTCCTTTGACTGGCTGCCGGCGACCTTGAGTTCGCCTCCTGCTTCCTTCGCCTTCGCGACGAAATCGGCTGCCGTCTTGTAGTCCGCCTTGCCATTTACCCAGAGAATGAACTCGTCGGCGGCAAGTGCAGCCACTGGCGTCAGATCGGCCGAAGTGTACGGCACTTTCGCACGGATCGGCAGCAGATAGGCATTGTTGGTACCGAAGGCGAGCTTGAAATTATCGCCCTTAGCGGTCGCCGTATAGACAAAGCCCTCGGCGCCGCCGGCACTGCCTTTGTTGGTCACAATCACTGGCGCCTTCATCAAATTGTACTTGCCAATGATCGACTGGATCGTTCTTGCGAAAATGTCGGTGCCACCGCCAGCTCCGGCAGTAACGACGAACTCGACTGGCCTGTCTGGATCGAAAGCCAGAGCCGGCGTAGCTGCCGCGAAAGCCGCAACTAGGATCGTTGCTCTCGATATGGAAGTTTTCATGTCACTCCTCCCTCTGAAAAACCGGCGCGGAGACCTCCTGGAACGCCGGCATGCGTTATCTGGAATCAGGCTGCCGCGGACAGGCCAGCGCTTCGCCGGGCCATCCGGGCCGCGAGCAGTACTGCCTCGCGGCTGGCGCCGACGTCGGCGATCCCCTTGCCAGCGATGTCATAGGCCGTGCCGTGAGCGGGCGTGCACAGCGGAAAAGGCAGTCCGCCCATCATTGTGACGCCCTTGTCAAAGCCCATCAGCTTCATCGCGATCTGGCCCTGGTCGTGATACATAGTCAGCACAGCCTGGAAGCCTTCTTTCAGCGCCCGCAGGAACACGGTATCGGCCGGGAATGGACCTTCTACGTTCAAACCCAGCGCTTTCGCTTTTGCCACGGCCGGTTCTATGATTTCGATCTCTTCCATGCCAAAGCTGCCGCCATCGCCGGCGTGCGGGTTGAGCCCTGCGACCGCTATGCGCGGATTGTCATAGCCAGCATCCCTGAGACATCCGTACGTCAATTGCAGTTCGGACAGGATGAGATCGACCGATAGGCTGGAGGAAACTTCGGCAAGCGGGATGTGCGAGGTCACGCGCGCGTTCCAAACCTTGTCCAGGACGTTGAACTCCCGGACCTTGCCGGTGAAGCCGATCACATCGGCAACGAAGCGTATCTCGTCGTCGTAGCCTGGATAGGCGAACCGCATCGCTTTCTTGTTGAAGGGCGTGAAGCACACGCCATTGACCCTTCCAGCATTCGCCAGTTCCAGGGCCGTGCGGAAGTTGCGGGTCGCGAATGTTCCTCCAATCAGAGTGGCCTCGCCTCGCTTCACGTCACTGGGATTAAGATGGCGCAGATCGATGAAGGCGTGACGGCCGGAATCCGCCCCTTCCAACCCGTCAAACGGGACCATTTCGATATCGAGTGTCACGCCGGCAATGCGGGCGCCTTCGTCCAGAACGCGACGGTCGCCGATCACGACGAGCTTCGCCGCATCCAGGACTTCAGGCAACGCAACGAGCCGCGCCGTCAATTCAGCACTTACTCCGGCAGGATCGCCCATCGCGAGCGCCAGCACCGGACGCGCCCCCGTCTCAACCGCAGCAGCCATCATTTCCTCTCCGTTTCCCCTGCATACACAGCCCACCAGTCTGCATCAAGTCTTTTGTATGCTGTATGCAGCATTTTTGTTCCTTGACGCCAACTTCGCGAGATTCCATGCTGCGGCGGCAAAAAGAATCGCGCGGTGGACTGCTGGGTGTCTGCCTACTGGGGTGCAGGTTTGATGGACGAGGCCATTCCCGTTGAACGCCAGCGTAACGCCGGGGGTCCGATTCACCGCACGGTGCTTCACGAAACCATCGTCAACCATCTGCGTGACATGATTATCGAGGGCGATCTCGCTCCCGGCACGCGTCTTCACGAGGGCCAATTGGGCGAACAACTGGGGGTTTCGCGAACGCCCCTACGGGAGGCCATCAAATATTTGGCCAGTGAGGGCCTGGTTGAACTGGTTCCTAGCCGAGGGGCTGTCGTAAAACGTTTCGGGGCTAAGGAAGTTCAAGACATGCTGACCGTCTTGCAGGCAATGGAGGAGTTGGCAGGGAGATTGGCCTGCGATCTCGCCTCGGACGCGCAGGTCGCGGCAATTCGGGCAACCCATGATGAAATGATCCGATGCTATGAGGCCAAGGATCGCATGCAATATTACAAGTTAAACCAGCAGATACACTCCATGATCGTTGCATTGTCGGACAATACGACGCTGATCGACATTCACGGTACTCTGCAGACGCGACTTAAGCGCATTCGCTTCGTTGGTCATGAGGGCCCGGAGAATTGGGCTGCCGCCGTGTCCGAACATAATGAAATGATCGCCGCACTTGAACTGCGCGACAAGGATAGATTGTCGAAGGTTCTGGGATGCCATCTCCGAAACGCGTGGGAGCGCGTCCGGTCGATACTGTGAAGTCGCGTCGGTGGGCTGTAGACATCCCCGGCTTCGTCGAGGTCCTCGGGTCGTTTGCTCTGGGTCAAGATCCGCCGTTGGGGCGCAAAGGAAGAGTAGTGAGAGGATCAGAACGTTGGGATGACGGGACCCCGGCCTGCCTGAGTTTTTCAAAAATGGCTCAAGGCACGTTCTGTTCCAGATTGCACATAACGCGACTTTGCACGTAGAAGACAGCATGCTGCGGATGCAATAGCCGATCGTCACCGAGAGTGGCGTTTATCGGCGACGGTCCTGCCGACCTCGATGCGGCCCGGGTTGCCGCCGAGCGGGGTCCCGATGCGGTGCTTGCCGAAGCCTCCGGTAGTTTGGGCGGAAACATTCTGTTCGGCGGGCTGCAGCCATGCCGAAGGCAAATCCCTCGACCTTCTTGACCGCGAAGCGCTCACCTCGATCTCAGCCGCCGGGGGGAAGTGTGTTTCCTCCCTTCCTTTGCCGTCTTCTCGGGTCGACCCGACGCTTGCGGCTCACGATGAATAAGCACGGGGGAAGACGATGTCCTGATCGACCAGAATGTTGAACTTATAGCCAGGCCGGATTTCGAGCGTTGGCTGCACGTCGATGTTCTTCGAAATCGTCCGCTCGGCAACGCGGCCGAAGGTTTCGGCGAAAGATCGCCTTGCCGAATTTTCGGCGCTGTTTTCGGAGCCGAGCGCATTGCGGTCTTCAGGGATCCCCATGTCGACGCCTGCGCCGATCGCCGCGATCAGGATCGCAGACCCGAATATCCGCAGATAGTGGTTGTTCACTCTGTCCTTGAAACCGCCATAGCCTTGGGCGTCCGTGCCCGCCATGCCGCCGATCTGCAAGGTCGCGCCGTTCGGAAAGATGATATCGGTCCAGACGACAAGCACGCGCTTCTGGCCGAAGGTCACGCCCGAATCGTATCGTCCGAAAAGCTTTGTGCCCTGTGGAATGAGAAGGCGATGCCCGGTGGCACTATCATAAACGTTCTGCGAGACCTGAGCTGTAAGGCGCCCTGGCAGATCCGAGTTGACGCCTGTGACGAGCGTTGCCGGGATCACTGAACCACGCTTGAGCTCATAGGGTGAAAGCTGTGGAACGACCTGGTTGGGCAGATAGCCATGATCCTTGAGATCCTGATTGAAGAAGTCGGCCTTTGCCCCCTGCCCGTTCGCGTCGGCCCCCGCCTGCCCGGCAACAGCGGCACGCATTGCCGTGGCATAAAGGTCCGTCACCCCAGGTCGAGACGGATTTGCGCCGCCGGCGTCAGGAGCGCCCACTTTGCCTCCATCCTCTTGCCCTTTTTCGCCGATGTTTACAGCGATCGGCGAATCGTAGGCTGCGTCGTTTGCCTGCAGCCGGGCTAGCCGCTGACGATACCGCTCGCGCATGTATTGCTCCTGCTGTTCACGGTCGAGGCGAGCCCGCCAGATGTGTTCGGGCTCAAGAGCCGGCTGTTGCGCGGGAACGGATTCAACTGTTGCGGGCGCCGGCTTGAACGGATTGGCCGTGGGCGGGGTGACGGGCGCCGGTGCCGGCGACGGGTGAAAGACAGAAGGTTCGATCGGCCCGTCGATGACGCCGTCCGATACGCCCCGCTTGAGTTGGTCTGCGAAGTCGCTCGCGGGCGGAGAGTTCGATGCAGACCCGATGCCGTCATTTGCGCGAAACGAGATTCCCCTGATCGAAAACCCGTAGATGATGACGCCGAAGAACAGCACCGCGAGCACGATTGCCACCATGATCGGCAGCCGGTTGAGGCGCCGAATGCGGGGAGCGCCGTCAGAGTCGCCGGGCTTTGGCGAAATGTCGAGCGAGGACATGCGATCTTCCTTCTCTAGTTGCGCCGCACGATGGAGAGCGGGCTCGACGGGACCGCGCCTGTGTTCATTACCGCATAGGCCCTGCCAAGATCGAAGGTCGATGTCGACAGACGGGCGAGCACGCTGCCTTCGAAACTGTCGACGACATAGGCGAGATGGATCAGCTTGCTGCCGTCCGTCTTCTGATCCGTCGTGGCCACTGCGTAGCCCGAGCTCCTCAAGGACGATTTCATGGCCTCGCCGAAAAGCGAACCATCGGACTCGAGGACAATGGTTCCGGTGCCGGGGCCGACGACGTCCGCGAGCTTGCTCACCATGTCACCGGCGATCGCATTGGCAGCCGTTGAAGAGAGCTCCGCCTTGTCGGTACTTGCCGTCAGATCGCCCTCGCCCGACGTCTGACAAGCACTGGCGCTGGCGCACATTACGGAAACAGCCGCAATGCGGGCGAGTAATGCTAACGGTCGAAAGCTGACCATGGTCACCCTCCCCTCTTGATGGTGATCTTCTCCTGCTTCCAGCCGACGCCGGAAACGAGAACCGCGCGGTCCACCATGTAGTCGACGATCATCATTCTGCCTTTCACCCGGTAGTTGACGATCCGGTTCTCGCCACCGGAGACGACGAACAGGACCGGCGCGTCCTGCCCGGCAAAAGAAGACGGGAACTGGATGTAGGTCTTGGTTCCATCCGAATAGACGCGTGTCGGCTTCCAGCGAGCGCGGCCGCTCGTCCGATAGCCAAAGTTGAGATTTTCGGCAGGCACGCCGGCGCCAGGGATCGTGGTCGCCTCTATCCGCGCGTTGATCTCGGCGAACTTCTGATTGACCTCGTCGGGATATTCGAACCCGACGCGGGCCATGTATTGTGTTTGATGCGACTTGAGCTGGATGTGATAAGTGCGCCGCGACGTCGTCACGACCATCGATGAGAGGAGGTCGGGTTCAGATGGCTTGAGGATCAGATGGACCGCCTGGCCACCCACCGCGCCGGATGTGGCCGGCTCGACCTTCCAGCGAACGGTATCGCCAACCAGCACGTCGCGAACGACCTCACCGACCTGGAGTTCTATGTCACAGACTTGCAGCGGTGAGCAAACTATGGACGGCTGTACCTCGCCATAGAGAAAGACCACCTTGCCATCGGGGCCCTTGGTGACGAGACCTCGTGATCCGCGCCATTTCCCCGAAATGGTGGTTCCTTTCGTCTCGTTGGCGCTCATCTCCTGGGCCGCCGTCGAGGTGGCCGAGATCGATGCTGACGATAGAGCGAGCATGGCAACGCAGGCACTCGCTCGCATGGATAAGGGGATCATGATGGAAACCTCAAGGACGTCATAATTGCGCGGTCCAATCGAAATCGCGGAGATACAATCCGATCGGGTTCAGGCGGATGATTTCCTCATCCTGTGGTGGGGTGAGCGTGACGGTAGCAATGCCTCGAAACCGGCGGGTCGCCGTTTCCTTGCCTTTTCGATCACGTTCGAATTCCGTCCAGTCGATTTGGTAGCTCTGGTTGGACAAGGCGACGACGTTGTTCACCTCGATCGCAACCGTCGCGGCCTTGGCTTTCTCGAACGGCGAATTGCCCCGAAACCAGCTGTTGATCTTCTCGGTGGCGGGATCCGACGTCCGGAGCAGGGCGTATGTGCGGTCGATATATTGCTTCTGGACGACCGCATCCGGCGTGATCGACCGAAAGGATGTGACGAACCCGCCGAGGGCTGCGCGAACCACACGAGGATCGGCGTACTCGATCTGTTGAGGGTAACCGGCGATAGCGGCGGCGCCCAGCTTGTCGACCTCGACGATGTAGGGCACCAGCTTCACCTGCGTGCTCTGATAGAGTGCGTAGGTGAAGCCGATCACCGCCATGGTCATGCCAGTGATGCCAACGATGCGCCAGGCGCTCGCAGCCTTCACATAGCTTCCATAGCGCTCGTTCCACTCCTGGCGAGCGGCGAGATAGGGATTGTCGGGATGGTCTCGTCGTGCCATCTGCGCTGGTCTCGATTGACTGGGAGGAGGTTATTTCTTGGGAGCCGAAGCGGGTTTGCCAGAACCGGAACGTTGTTTGGGGATGGACTGGGCCGCGTCGAGCTTGGCGTTGGCCAGACCAAGAGTGGAGCTTCCGTAAGATCTCGGTGCGCCGATCACTTGGTCTTTCGCTGCGGACGCCAAAGCACTGCCGGCCGATCCGACACCCGAGAAGACCCCCTTCATAGCGGCAGATCCGAACGATGCGCCTGACTGCCGGGCTTCGGAGTAGGCGGAAGTCCCGGCCCTTGCCCCGCCATAGGCGAGGGCGCCGGTGCCAAAGCCGGCCGAGGCTGCTTGACCGCCGTGCCGGATGGCTTCCATGCCGCCGGTGACAGAGACGCCTTGGACGACACCTTGCACAATGGTCGGCACGTACATGGCGACCATGAAGATGATCACCGCAATTCCAGCTATTGCAGTCGTGGCGTAGGCTGATTCTTCGGTCATAGGATCGTCAGCAATCCCGACCAAGACATCTGATCCAATGTTGGCGATCATGACAAGTGCCATCAGCTTCATGCCGACGCCGAAGGCGTAGATTAGGTATCGGATTGCGAAGTCCTTTGTGAAGGACGACCCACCGAAGCCCAACATGATCATGCCGGCAAGGAGGCCCACATACATCTCAGTGATCACGGCGATAAATATTGCACTGACCAAGCCGAAACAGATAACCACAATAACCATCGAAAATACCGCCGCCGTCGCGAGGGCGTTATCTTCGAATAGGCCGAAAGATACTTTTTGAGAGAGCGACGCACCTACCTTGAGGCCAGCGTCGAAGACATCTGCGGGTGAAACCGAGCCTGAACCTCCGCCAATCTGAAACAGGCTGTTGACCACATCTTTGGCTAGCTGCGGGCCTGTGGTAAGCACAAACAAGAAGAAGCCAATGAAAAGCATGCGCCTAACCAGTTCACCGAACCAGGCTTCGAGCGTCGCGGAATTAATCGCAAGCCATACAGCACAAATGCCGACCTCAATCAAAGCGAGCAGCCAGAACAATGAGGTTGCGGCCTGAAGGATCGTTGTCTCCCAGCTCTTGGCAGCGTTCGTGATCCGATTTTGGATCGTATCAACAACGTTGTTGAACGATTGCGCGACCGCGGGTTCGGTCGTGACGAGGCACGCGAAGCTCATGCCGATCAGAACCCAGCAGGGTACGAGTTTCCTACTCATGCTATGGTCAATCCCAATCCGGCTTGAACGCCTTGCCATCGTCGGTGCGTGGCTTTTCGGGAAGCGCGAAGAAATCGGGATCGTCGGTCGCTGGGGACGGCTCAATCCGAGCTTGTTCTTCGCGCGAGAGCACAATAACCAGCATTGAGATCAAGGCCGCAAGAACAACGATTCCAGTGCCGGCAATAATCGAGGGGCGTTTCATTGTTTCACCAATTCGGCCGGAATTGCTGACCATCAGTTGTTGAGGGACTTTCCGTCCGCTTGAAGAAGTCCGCGCGCCGCGCCTGAGCCAGGTCGTCCTTTGCCTGCTCGGACTGGTACCAAGTTCCCATCATGGTCGTCTGCTGAGCCAGCAAGCCGCGCAGTTTCTGAGTCTGGGCTATTTGCTGGGTGGCGATCTGATGTCCGACCTGAAGGGCCTTCATCTGCCCGTCCGCCGACTCCGACATAGAACGAAGCTGGCGCATGGTGGCCTCTTCGCTGGAGAATTGCTCCGCGGTAAGGTTCGCCGCTTTGAGTGTGCCAGCTACGGTGTCGCGGTTCGTATCGGACCAACTCTGCCATGCGCTTGAAAAGCTCTGCCCCTTCGGCAGGTCGGATTTGAAATCGGCATAGCTCTGGAACCGCTGCTTCAGGACATCGTCGATGTTGCCCATCGAGAAGGCGATCCCCTGTCCCTGGCTGACAATTCCTTGGAGCTTTCCGAGATCGCTCTCGACTTGTCCCCAAACGTGGGAAGGAAGCTTTGCCGTATTTTGCAGCATGTTCTCGTAAATGCGCATCTGGTTCTGGATCTGCTCGGCAAGCTGGGTGATTTGCTTGACTTGGTTCTGAATTTGCTCGGCAGACTGGCCGACAAGGCCGACAAGTTCTGAGTTATTGAGCAACTGGGTCCATTCGGTCGCGTTGCCCGTGGCAGCGCCCGCGTTGGCAGGCGGCGCCGGTATCAACGCGCTCGTTGCCAGCGCCATGATCAATGGAGCAAGTGAGCCTCGCCGGGTGCCGCGACTACGATTGGAGGCCGGTGTCGGCATTGTTTATTCCTCTCTCCTTGAGCCAAGCTGCGGGCCAGTCCTGGCCGTGAACGTCTCGCAATTCCTGGATGCGATTGAGGTCATCCTTGCCGGCGGCGCCGACGAAGGAGAGCGTTGCGGGACCGAGCGCCATGTCGAACAGCCTGCGTCCCTCGGGCGAGACGACGTAGTATTCACGCTTGGGGAGCGCGGTCGCGACGATCTCGATTTGGCGTTCGTTGAAACCGATCCGTTCGTAGAATTCGCGTGTGCCGCTCTCCCGGGCGGCCCCGTTCGGCAAGCAAATCTTCGTCGGGCAGGACTCTTTCAGGACGTCGACGATACCGGACTGCTCGGCGTCCGAGATAGACTGCGTCGCGAGGATAACCGCGCAGTTCGCCTTGCGCAGGACTTTGAGCCACTCTCTGATCTTGTCGCGGAACACGGGGTGTCCGAGCATCAGCCAGGCCTCGTCGAGGATGATGAGACTGGGCGATCCAGTGAGGCGCTTTTCAATACGGCGAAACAGGTAGAGCAGAACCGGAATGAGGGTCCGGTCACCCATATTCATCAGCTGCTCGATCTCGAATGTCTGGAATGACGACAACATCAGACCATCGGCCTCGGCGTCGAGCAGGTGCCCAATCGGACCATCGACCGTGTAATGCTGAAGAGCATCCTTGATCTCACGCAACTGCACACCTGACAGGAAATCCGAGAGGGATTTCCCGTCGGACGTCGCCATGAGGGCCAATTGTCGGGCGATGGCGTTGCGATGGTCTGGCGTGATTTTCACGCCTTGAAGCGCGATCAGCGTCTCGATCCACTCCGCAGCCCAGGCCCTGTCGCCATCGGAGCCGAGCTCGGAGAGGGGGCAGAAGGAAAGTGCCTCGCCGGCCCCGACATCATGATGATCGCCGCCGACACCAAGCGTCAGCGGTAGCATTGACCGCCCCTTGTCGAAGGCGAAGAGCTGCGCGCCCTGGTATCTGCGGAACTGCGCTGCTATCAGGCCGAGAAGCGTCGACTTTCCAGAACCGGTCGGGCCGAAGATCAGGGTGTGACCGACATCGCCCGAATGAAGATTGAGCCGGAATGGTGTCGAGCCGGACGCGACCTGGCAGAGCGGCGGGGAATTGTCCGGGTAGAACGGACACGGTGCAACAGCACTGCCCGACCACACCGCATTGAGCGGGATAAGATCCGCGAGATTTCGCGTGTTGATCAGCGGCTCGCGGATATTGGCGTACCAGTTGCCTGGCAGGCTGCCTAGAAAGGCCTCCGTCGCATTGAGTGTCTCGATGCGGGCACCGAAGCCTTCGGCCTGAACAAGCCGGCGCACGGCCTCAGCCTTATCGCGAAGCCGCCGCTCGTCTTGGTCGAAGATCACGATGACCGGGGTATAGTATCCGTAGGCGACGAGCTGCGACGACGATTCCGCGATCGCATCCTCGGTCTCGGCAACCATCATGGCGGCATCCTGGTCGACCGACCGGGAGTTGGTCTGAAAGAGTTGGTCGAAGAAAGGGCGAACCTTCTGCTGCCACTTCTTGCGGGTTCGTTCGAGCTTCTGACGCGCCTCGATGGCGTCGAGAAACATGAAGCGCGACGACCAGCGATAGGTCAGCGGCATCAGACCGAGGGAGTTGAGAATGCCCGGCCAGCTCTCGGCCGGAAAGCCGTCGATCGCCACCGTGGCGAGATACCGGTTGTCGACGAGCGGCGAAAGACCGTGATGGAAATCGGCAGTCACCAGGAAATCGAGATACATCGGGATCGCTGGCAGCCTGATCGGATGGTTCTCGCCTACGATGCAGAAGCGGACGAACTGCAGAAGCTCGTCATACTTCGCCATCCGTGTCCCACCGCGCTCAACTGTTTCCCGGGTGACCATGCGCCGTATCGACAGCACGCTTGCCAAGTACTGTTCAAACTCGCGGATTGCGGTCCGAAAATACCCCAACACGGTATCGGCGAAACGTTCGTTGCGGGAGACGTCGTCGGAGTAGACATATTTTGCCAGGGCCGATTTGTGCTTCTGGGCCGGACGGTAGGTGAGGAGGATTGCGTGCTGACTCTCGAAATGGCCGCTCTCGGCCTCGAAATGCTTTCGACGCTCATCCTCGATCGCAGCACTCACCGGGTCTGGAAAATGGCCGTCCTCGCGCCGGGGATAGGCGGTGGTCGGTACACGCACCGCTTCCACCTGAATCATCCAGCCGCTGCCTAGACGAGCAAGGATCGCGTTAATCTGTCGCGAGACTTCGTTGCGCTCGAAATCGGTCGAGCTTTCGGAATCCGGGCCGGCAAAATACCATCCAGCGAGCAGCGATCCGTCCTTCAGCAGCAGGACGCCGTTGTCGACCAGTCCTGCATAAGGAAGCAGATCGGAAAACGAGGGACCAGCATGCCGGAATTTCTTGAGTGCGACCATCATCGCCGTCCGTATTCAGTAAGCCCGCCAGGGCGTCGATGTCGGCCGGTAATGGGGCCTGTAACGGATGTGGCGCAGATAGACCGTCCGCATCATCGGATCGGTCTTTGCCATCAGCCTGAGCAACCCGACGATGACGGCCCATAGCGCGATCCCAAACAACGCGGAGAACCAGGTCAGGACAACGAAAATCAGAATGACGCTTGCCAAACCGGTAACGAGCACCAGTTCCCGATCCGCGCCGAACAGAAGGTTCGGCCGGGAAAGTGCGCGATGGATCCTGACGCGGTGAAGTTGGCTGCAACGTTCAGCCATCGATGAGAACCGCGAGAGACTGGGTCGCTGCGCCCTTGACGGCTGGCTCCATGCCGATCGACGCTCCCCCGGCCCCGAACAGCCCCACGATCTGGGTCGCGCCGAGAAGGATGCCTGCAACCAGCACGACATAGACCAGTCGCCGTGCGAAATCGTTCAATTCACCGCCGAAAATCAGCATGCCGCCGGCGATCGCCACCGCCGCCAGCGCGATGGTACCGGCGACCGGTCCGTTTATCGACTGCTGGATCTGTTGAAGCGGACCCTCCCAAGGCAATCCGCCCCCACCGCCGGCGGCGAGCGCCGGCTTGCTCGACAAGACAAGAGAGGCCGTCAATCCAACAGAAGTCCTGATCGCCTTATGCGACATGGCGGTGCCCCTCTTCGCTGCCGTGGGATTCGATGCGGTAGTGGCCGTCGCGATAGCCCTCGACAACCAGCAGTTCACGAACGCGCCGGCCTTTCGGCGTGCGTTCGATGGCGATGACCATGTCGACCGCCTCACCGATGATTTCGGGCATCGGGTTGAAACTGACTTCGGCCGTCAGCTGCTCAAGACGGGTCAACGCTGAGAGCGCGCTGTTTGCGTGGACCGTGGCGATACCGCCGGGATGGCCTGTGTTCCACGCTTTCAGCAGCGTGAGTGCGGCGCCGTCGCGAACCTCGCCGACGATGATCCGATCAGGTCTCAGACGCATGGTGGATTTGAGCAATCGGCTCATGTCCACCGCATCAGTCGTGTGGAGCGCGACGAAATTTTCTGCCGCGCATTGGATCTCGGCCGTGTCTTCGAGAATAACTAGGCGGTGTTCCGGCATCAGGCTGACGATCTCGCCGATGACTGCGTTGGTGAGTGTTGTCTTGCCCGTCCCCGTGCCACCGGCGACGACGATGTTCATCCGGTTCTCGACAGCGTTGCGAATGACCGCAGCCTGGTATGGGGTCATGATCTTGTCGCGGACATAGCTGTCGAGCGGGAAGAGCCGCGTGGCGCGCTTGCGGATCGTAAAGACGGGTGCTGCGACCACTGGTGACAACAGCCCCTCGAACCGATGTCCGCCGATCGGCAGCTCGCCCGAAATGATGGGCCGGTTGAGGTTCACTTCCGTTCCGAGCGCGTGAGCGACCGTGCCAATGATCGTCTCGGCCGCCTGCGGCGCCAACCTGCCTGCCTGAGTGATCGGTTCGCCGATGCGTTCGACGAAGAGCTGCCCGTCTGGATTGAGCATGATCTCGACGACGAGCGAGTCGTCGAGCGTGTTGCAGATCGTGCTGCCCATGGCCTCGCGAAGTTTTCGCACGAGCCGATGGTGTGATTGCGAAGTAGTCATCATTTGAGGATCATCTTGGATTCAATGTTGGATCGATCTGCCGTCACGCTGCGAGTGGGCGGGCGTCCAAGGAGAAGGGCTCACATCCGTTCGCCCGAACGCGAAGCGCATTTTGAAGGGTGGCTGGAATGATGCCGGCGACCGCGATCGTGTTGCCGATCGGATGAGGCGGGCCGAGGCGATTGAAAGGTAGCCCTGCCCTGCCAAGGATCTTTTCAAAACGGATGTCGGTGACAGTCGCTACTTCGCAATATCCGTTGACCAACGACCATTCCAGGATGCCTGCGAACAGCGCCGTCGTCGTCTTGTGGAGGCCTCTGGCCGCGTTCCTGGCTCCAAGCTCGGTGTCCACACAGAACCGGGAACTTTCGATCAAGCCTGAATGGCATGGCATGGGATCGCTACCGAGTAGGATCGGAAACGTCTGGCCCAGCATTGTCGGACCGGTGGCAGGAAGAAGCCGTGCGCACCCAGCGACATCCCGCAGATTGTCGGTCACCGCGAGGAGGTAGGTCGGATCGAGCGCATCGTACTCATCTGTTTCGCGCCCGGACTTGACCGTCACGTTCCAGCCGAGGCGGTCTCTGAACACCCGCGCGCGCAGCGCGTGCATTTGATCAATCAGCCCATCCCCTGCGCTGCTTTCTCCATTCCGGACCGCAACTATCTGCATGCCATTTTCTCCGCGCTGTTTCGACAGTGCGAAAGAAACAGCGTTCGAGGAGACGGGCCATTACGGGTTTCCGAAGGTCGGCCGGGTAAATCCAAAGATTCACGCGTCTGCTAGCGAGAGTTGCATTTTTGAGGTTGATCTCAACTGCCTGAACTTCAATATGAGACGCACCTTTTTGCGGCTGGGGCAGTAAGAAGGAGTGCGGATGAAGTCTCTGAAGCCACAGTTTGAAATGCTGCGGGACTGGTTGAAACTGGCGCCCGACAAGCCGGCCATCGATCAGGCCTTGCGGAGGTTCGCCAACGCGCAGGGATTTGAATGGTTCACCTATCTCTCGGTACACGAGGCGGACGTGTATGGGATGTCGAATTATCCGGTGGCGTGGCAGAAGCACTATCTCGACAGCGGGCTGGCCAAGGTCGATCCTGTCGTTGAAGCGGTTTCTCCAAAACGCGGTGCCTACGCTTGGTGCGAGAGTGGCTTGCCCGTTCCACCAAGAAAGCATCACCGGACGTTCTTCGGCGAAGCCCGGAATTTTGGCATCCGTTCGGGGATCTCTATCCCTATCTTCGATGGTTTTGGAAGGCGGGCTCTCTTCACCTTCTCGTCGAGCGAGCGCAAACCCGACACCACCATGCTGGCCGACCCCTATTCGGTTCTGACGCTTGGTGCCTTTGTCGATGGCTATCTGCAGAGCCGCGATGACCAGCAGCTGATGAGCGCAGCCGCCTCTCCTTTGACGAGTTATCAGCTGGAGTGCCTCGCATGGCTCCTGCAGGGCAAGACCAACGACGACATTGCGGCTTTGCGCAACGTCAGCCGGCGCGCCGTCGAGTTTCAGCTGCAGAATATTCGCCGCAAACTCAACGTCCTAACCACCTACCAGGCCCTCGGCATCGCCATAAAGCGCAAGTGGATCTGAGGTTGTGGACAGGACTGCTCGTTGATTTGGTGTTTGGCGGAGTGGATCGCTTTCCAGAATTCTGATGATTGAGACGCGGCCGGCTCGAGAACGAAACACGCCTGAAACCTCGCGGCCCCACGCTGAGCGGACATCAATCCAGCGCGCGCAAATGGCGGACCGGCCGACCACTCATAATCCGGTCACCTGCTGTCGCGATCGAATTCGCGTCGATTCCGAAATGCCGGTAGAGATCATCGACGGTCCCCGACTGGCCGAAATGTTCGACACCGAGGCTGCGCGTTCGGTGGCCGAAGACCGAACCAAGCCATCCGAGTGCCGCGGGGTGGCCGTCGGTGACGGTAACGATCGCACAATGGGCCGGAAGGCCGGCGAACAGCCTTTCGACGTGGCTTTTTGCGTGGATGAGGCCGCGCTCGCGTGCACGGCTTGCCGCGGTCCAACCGGCGTTCAGCCGATCGGCTGATGTCACTGCCAGGAGACCGACATCGCGACGGTCCTCAGCCATCAAGCCGACCGCTGCGATGGCTTCCGGTGCGACGGCGCCGGTGTAGGCGACGATCAGCTCAGCATTCGGCCCTGGACGTCGTAGCCAGTAGGCCCCGTCGACGATGTCCTGCTCAACGTCGGGCGTCATCGTCCGGGCGATCTGCTCTACGGGACGTGTCGAAAGCCGCAGATAGACCGACCCGCCGGTCTCGTCGCGTAGCCAGGTACGCTCGGATTGCACCGCATCGCCGTCGCGTTGCATGTAATCGAGCGCAAAGCGCATGATGACGCTCAACTCGTCGACAAAGGCCGGCTCGAAGGCGGCAAGTCCATCCTGCGCCATGCCGATCAACTGGGTGGCGATCGACTGATGCGCGCCACCCTCGGGTGCCAGCGTGATGCCTGACGGCGTTGCGACGAGAAGGAAGCGGGCATCCTGATAGCATGCATAATTCAGTGCATCGAGACCGCGCTGGATAAACGGATCGTAGAGCGTGCCGATCGGCAGCAGCCGCTTGCCGAAAATCGAATGTGACAGGCCGAGCGCCGATAGCAGGATGAATAGATTGTTCTCGGCGATTCCAAGCTCGATGTGCTGGCCAGACGTGCCGAACTCCCATTTCTGTGCCGAGGCGATGCGCTCGTTGCGGAATGTGTCCGTCAGCGATTCCCTGGCGAAGAGGCCGCGCCGGTTCACCCATGGGCCGAGATTGGTCGAGACCGTCACGTCTGGAGATGTTGTGACAATGGCATCGGCAAGCGGTCCGCCGATGCGTGCGATCTCGTCCAGGATCCGGCCAAAGCCGATCTGCGTAGAGACAAAGCCCTTGGCTTCCGAGACAAGTCGGTCTGGCACGATAATACGTTGTGCATGTCGGCGCCGCCGGCCCTTGGCTGCGAAGGGAACCGCCTCGAGGAAACGCTGCAGATCCAGATCCCCGATATCCAATCCTTCGAAGGCGTTCCACTCGCGCCCCTCGCCGACGGACATCGAGGTGCGAAACGTCGCCATATGGTCCTTGGTCATCAGACCGGCATGATTATCCTTGTGACCGGCAAGTGGCAGTCCAAATCCCTTGATGGTGTAGGCGATGAAGCAGGTCGGCCGGTCGTTGCCGCGCGCGGTTTCGAACGTATCGAGCAGGCTGTGGAGATCATGGCCACCGAGATTGGTCATCAGCGCCGCAAGGTCGGCATCGGAGCGGCGATCGAGCAGCGACGCGACACCGGGCTCCTTGCCAATGTCGGCCAGCAAGCGCTTGCGCCAAGCCGCTCCGCCCTGGAAGGTGAGCGCCGAATAAAGCTGGTTGGGGCAAGCATCGATCCAGTCGCGCAGCGCCTCTCCGCCGGCCTCAGTGAAGGCGGCCTGCTGAAGCGACCCGTATTTCAGGATAACGACGTCCCAGTCGAAGTTGCGGAAGATGCTTTCGAAGCGCTCCCACAGCCCCTCACGCACGACGGCATCGAGGCTCTGGCGGTTGTAGTCAACGATCCACCAGCAATTGCGCAGGCCATGTTTCCAGCCCTCCAACAGCGCTTCGAAGATGTTGCCCTCATCCATCTCGGCATCGCCGATCAGCGCCACCATGCGGCCCTGCGGCATGCTTTGGTCCCGGGCGAAGAGATAGTCCTGCACCAGAGATGCGAACAGTGTCTGTGCAACACCCAGCCCCACCGAGCCGGTGGAGAAATCGACATCGTCGACGTCCTTGGTCCGCGATGGATAGCTTTGCGCTCCGCCAAAGGCGCGGAACTGTTCAAGTTTTTCCCTGGTCTGGTTGCCGAGAAGATACTGAATAGCGTGAAAGACAGGGGATGCATGCGGTTTGACCGCAACGCGATCTTCCGGTCGCAGCACTGAAAAATAGAGCGCCGTCATGATCGTCGCTAGCGAGGCGGATGAGGCCTGGTGCCCACCGACTTTCAATCCGTCGGTGGTTTCGCGAAGATGGTTGGCGTTGTGGATCATCCACGCCGACAGCCACAGCACCTTTTTCTCAAGCGCCGAAAGCGCCTCCAATTCCCGTTTGTCCAAGTGCCAGCCTCCTGGTTAGCCGATCGAGATCATAGGCTGGAGGAAAAGCCAGGTGTCGCTAAACTTGCCTAATTTCAGGAGCTAGGTTAGCTGCTTTGATCAAGGTCGATGATAGGAGTGATGATCTGTGCCAAAAATCCGATTGGACGATATTGACCGCAAGATCATCGCCGCGCTTCAGATCGATGGCAGAATGACGGCGCAGCAACTTGCCGATCAGGTCGGCCTCTCAGCCTCGCCCTGCGCGCGCCGCGTACGCATGATGGAGGATAGGGGCGTTATCACGGGTTACGCCGCGCTCATCGACCAGGATCTCGTTGATCTGCCAATCTCAGTGTTCGCCTCGATCAGGTTAGAGCGCCAGCGAGAGAACGAACTGGAGCGGTTCAATACGGCCATCGGCCGCTGGCCGGAGGTCGTCGACTGCTATTTGATGACCGGGCAGCGCGACTATCTGCTGCGCATCGTGGTGCGCGACCTGCAAGCCTATGACCGCTTCCTCAAGGAAAAGCTGACGCGGCTCGATGGCGTTGCCTCCATCGAATCCAGCTTTGCCCTTGCCCAGATCAAGCGGTCCAACCGGCTTCCGATCGACACGTGAGCCTATGGCCTTGCCAGGCAATGCTGAGTCTCAGGCATGGTCAAGGACGCGTTTGATCCCGCTGTTTGTATGCTGATCCGCTCGGTCCCTGCCACAACCGAGTTCTGAAAAAACTGTGCACCAGAAGCGGTAGTCGCCCGTGCGGCCATCGAAATGGGCTGTCAGCGCGCAATGTGCCGCGGCAGTCGCCGCATTCGATCCATAAAGCTTGATAGCTGCCCGAGCCATGGCATTCGGGTCGGCCAGCTCCCAGAGCGTCAAGTCGCCAAGACCTCTGCCGGCAAGGCGAGTGGATTGAATTTTGGGCATAGGATAACCTCCCGCGGGTTCGGGTCCAGCGAGGGCAGCGGTGCGCTGCGAGGCCGGACGTTGGGAACCCACGTGGAGTGAGCCACGATCCAAGGGCGTTACGCCCAGGATATTCGTCGTGTCGTCCCTGGCTTTCGGCATCTTCTTAAGGCGGTGGTAACCACCCGCAGAAGGTTGCGCATGCGCAATTTATTGCAGAGCGCTGTTTGGAAAACAACCTGTGTTGATGAGTGCGAGTATGATCAGTCTGTGCCCGCTGGTGATGATCGTACGGCGATCGCCGCCACTGGGCGGCGGCCTCGTCCAGAGGAATGGCGAGCTGGCACTGCTTGGACGATCCGCGCACAGCTGCGCAGCGCTGACGACTTCGTCGACGGTCCCCATAAGCCTTCCACGACACGCTGAAAGACATCTACTTCGGCGAGAAAAGATCCTCGCCACCCTCTTCCTGGAGAACGGGGCAAGGCCGCACAGACTGGGGATTGAGGCGGCTTCGAAAAGCACTTCGAACAGGTTTCCACGGACCTTCTGTAGTGCCATTCAAAGCCTTGCTGCGTAAGCGTGTACGCCTCAGTCCGTCCAGTCCAGGCGCGTCCAGGGCCGCTTCGATGGCTGCGGACTACGATCATGCCGGTCCGAACCTCAATGGCATCCATCGTTAAAAGACCTGAGGTTTTGGAGGCGCAATAGCCTTCTCACACTACATTGTTTACGTTACGTGACCTGAAGTCCTGGATTTGGTCGACAACGAAGCGAGGAACCAGGAACCACTCTCGCGGGATTATGGGGTTCCCGAAATCATCCTATATTTCGATACCCAGTCGTCCGGCGCCGAAGATGCGATGGGTCACATTCTCCAAACGAGCATGAGAGATGTTGAAGAGCTCATTGTTGGTTCGCGAGGATGGCAGCCGGTCAAAGAAGCAAAAGCCGTACAATTGGCTCAAGAGGAGGTTACGTTGATGACGAAAGTTCCCGCCCTTGTCCTCGAACGTCAGCACCAACTCAAGCTGCGTGACATCGATCTGCCGCAGACAGTCGGCCCCGGCGAGGTTCGCATCAAGATCCATACCGTGGGTGTGTGTGGCTCCGATGTCCATTACTACACCCATGGCCGGATCGGCCCATTCGTGGTCGAAGCGCCGATGGTCTTGGGCCACGAAGCCGCTGGCATCGTCACGGAATTAGGCGAAGGCGTCGAGCATCTGAAGATCGGCGACCGCGTCTGCATGGAACCAGGCATCCCCGACTCCAATTCGCGGGCGAGCCGGCTTGGCCTCTACAACATCGACCCGGCGGTGAGGTTCTGGGCGACGCCGCCGATCCATGGCGTACTGACACCCTATGTCGTTCATCCCGCCAACTACACCTACAAATTGCCCGACAGCGTCAGTTTCGCCGAAGGTGCTATGGTCGAGCCCTTCGCCGTCGGCATGCAAGCTGCGGCCAAGGCGAAGATCACGCCGGGTGACACGGCTGTGGTGCTCGGCGCAGGGCCGATCGGCACGATGGTGGCGATCGCCGCCCTTGCCGGCGGCTGTGCCCGCGCTGTTGTCGCAGACCTTGCTCAACCCAAACTCGACATTGCCGCCAGCTTCCAGGGTGTGATCCCGGTCAACATCCGCGACAAGAATCTGGCGACGGAGGTCAAGCGCCTGACCGACGGCTGGGGCGCCGACGTTGTCTTCGAATGCTCCGGCTCGGCCCAAGCATGGGAGACGTTGCTCGATCTTCCGCGGCCCGGCGGTGCGGTGGTGGTGGTCGGCCTGCCTGTGGCGCCAGTGGCGTTCGACATTGCTACAGCCTCGACCAAGGAAATCCACATCGAAACGGTTTTTCGTTATGCCCACCAATATAATCGTGCCATCGCGCTGATGGGCTCGGGTCGGGTCGACCTTAAGCCACTGATCTCGGCGACCTTCCCCTTCGAAGAGTCCGTCGCGGCCTTCGACCGGGCGGTCGAAGCCCGGCCGGCGGACGTGAAGCTGCAGATCAGACTGCCGGACTAAGGCGAGTCTAAGCATCGGTGGTGTGATCGATGATTTGCGGCCCGCATCGTCGTCGCGATCATCACGATGTCGTGTTCGCAGTGCAGCTGGCTCGACGCGGCGAGGTCGCTGACACAGCCGATCTGCCGATTTTCCGGTTCCAGAAAGCAACCCGTATCCGGCTGTTGCGGAGGCTGTGCGACAACAAGCGTCCGTTAGACGCGATCCACCGGGGCTTGACAAGTCAACGACCGTCCCACACGCTGCCCTAACAAAAGGCACAAGAAACTTACAAAAGTTCTAGTACGATCTGGCCGGTAGGGAGAGGGCCAATGCATCTCTGTCGCCAAGCGGAGATTTGCGCGTGACCACCGTGACCTTCACGCGCGAGAGGGCTAGATGGGCCCTGCCTCGGTTCATGACCGCCGAGCATCCGTTTCCCTGGCTGGCGCCGATCACGGTGATGCTTCTCGTTTTCGGCATCTATCCCCTCCTCTATTCAGTCTGGCTGTCGTTTCACAAACGCAATGTCGTTTCCCGGCAGCTTGATTTCGCAGGCGTGCACCAATGGGCACGTGCATTCTCGGATGCGCGTATGTGGCATTCGTTAGAAACGACGCTGATTTACACCTTCGTCGCGCTGGCCGTGCAGCTCGCACTCGGGATCCTTATCGCGCTTCTGCTTGATACCGATCGGAAGGGCTACGGGATCCTACGTGCGCTGATGACACTGCCGCTGGTCGTCCCGCCAGCGGTAACCGGAATGATGTTCTTGCTGATGCAAGACGGCTCTTTCGGTGTCCTGTCATTTTACCTCTATGCCCTCGACCTGATCTCGCCGGCACAGCCGATCCTGACGCAGCCGACTACCGCATTGCTGGCGATCCTGCTGGCAGACATATGGCAATGGACGCCGTTCATGGTGCTGATCATCCTGGCCGGTCTGCGGGCGCTGCCGAAAGAACCTTTCGAAGCGGCAGCGATCGACGGCGCCAACGGCATCCAGACATTCTTGCGGCTTACATTGCCGATGCTGCGCAAGGTGATAGCGGTCGCGGTACTGATCCGCGGCGTCGATCTGTTTCGCATCTACGATTACGTCTACATCATCACTGCCGGCGGGCCAGGCACGGCTACCGAGACGCTCTCGTTCTATGCTGGCCGCATCTACTTCACCGGAGACTTTCCCTACGCCGCGACTCTGTCGCTGATCGTCCTCGTCGTCCTGATCGGCGTGTCAAATCTCTTCGTCAGGCTTTTCAAGGTGAGGTTCTGATGGAGTCATCGCGCGCCCAGATGATCGCCCGCGATCTGCTCGCGGTGCTGGTGGTGGCGATCTTCATGTTCCCGATCGCTTGGTGGGCCCTGTCCTCTATCAAACCTTACTCTGCAATCTTCGACCGCAGCGGACCGGTCTACACTGATTTCACACCGACGCCGGACAACTATCGCGTCACCCTGCTTGGCGTCTCGCGCGTCGACATTGGCATGGAGCAGGGCGGCGAGGCGGCCGGGGTGATCAAGGGCGGCGCCAGTTCCTACGATTCCCGCCAGTCGCTGCTCGACAGCGCCATCATAGCGGTGGGGTCAACGGCACTGACGCTTTTGCTCGCCACACTGGCAGCCTATTGTCTGTCGCGAATGCAGTTCAGCGGCCAGCAGTCTTTCCTGTTTTGGATCCTCTCGCAACGCTTCATGCCACCGATCGCGATCGTTGTGCCGGTCGTTTTCATGTTCCGGGATCTCGGTTTGCGTGACACCTATACGGGGCTCATCCTCGTTCACAGTCTGGTCAACCTGCCGCTGGCGGTGTTGCTTTTGAAGTCGTTCTTCGACGATGTCCCGCGAGAGGTCGATGAGGCGGCGCTGATCGACGGCGCTACGCGCTGGCAGACGTTTCGACGTGTGGTCCTTCCTATGGTGAAAGGCGGCATCGCCGCGACAGCCGTGTTGTGTTTCATCTTTTCATGGACCGAGTTCCTGCTCTCCCTGTTCCTGACCACGTCAATCCGCACTGTGCCGGTGAAGATCTCAACGTTTGTCACCTCGACCGCGACCGAGTGGGGCTACATCACAGCACTCGGCACATCCGCCATCATACCCAGCTTCATTTTTATCCTACTGGTTCAACGGCATCTGGTCCGCGGCCTCACGCTCGGATCGCTGAAGGAGTGAGGCCCAGACGAGAACGACGGCAAAAATCGCAACGGAGGAACGATCATGAGCTTCAGAGATCACGACAAGAAGACATTCGTCGCCGACACCTGCAACGACTTTACGGCGCGCCGAATAAGTAAACGCGACTTCATGAGAAAGATGGCGCTCGCCGGCGTTGGCTTTTCCGCCTTCGGATCGGCTATGCTGGGCGGCGGCCGCTCCAATCGCGGGGGCCTGGGCTTGGGGATGGAAGAAGCCCGCGCCCAGGACGCCGATATGCTGAAATGGCTGGCCGATGTCGGCAAACCATATTCAGGCACGAAAATTCGCTACACTTCGGAAGCGACGCCGCCAACAATCGTTGCCAACCAGCTTGTCGCGGGTGAGTTCACCAAGGCAACCGGCATTGAGGTCGAGGTCGAGATCGTGCCGCTGGAACAGGTTCTCGCCAAGGCTACGCAAGACGTCCAGGGCCAGCTGGGCACCTATGATGTCTACTATCTCGACCAGTCCTGGATGGCGACGTTTGCACAGGATGTCATCAACCCGCGCGAGTACTATGACCAGAACAAAGACCTGGCGATGCCCAATTTCGACTGGGATGATTTCTCCAAGCCGCTTGTCGACGGCATCGCCATGTACGACGGCAAGCAGTGCGGAATTCCGTTCGACATTCCAATTTTCATCCTGATGTACCGGAAAGATCTTTTCGACAAACACAATATCGCGTTGCCCACAGACCTCGACGCGTACCTCAAGGCCGTGCAGGCGCTCACGGAGGCGGAAAAGGGCAATGGCATCTTTGGCACCGCATGCCAGGCGAAGTCTGGCCATTATTCGCTCGAATGCGACTGGACTTTCGCACTCTGGGGGCATGGCGGATCGATCTTCAACAAGGATAAGAAATTTGTCGGCAACGACGAGCGTGGCGTGGCCGGACTGCAATTCTACCAGGAGCTGGTCAAGAACTCGCCGCCCTCCGCAACCACATGGACCTGGGATGGTCAGGGGCAAGCCCTGACACAGGGACAGGCCGCCATGGCAATCACCTGGGGCGAGGATTTCCCCGGCTTCGATGCCAACGATTCCAAGGTCAAAGGCCTGTTTGAAGCCTTGCCCGCGCCCAAGGAGGTTCCTGGCCGTCGCGCCGTCGCCGATTGCGGCTTCAACGAAATCCCGGCCGTCGGCCATCAGGGTGGGTCGACAATTTCTCTGTCGCAGTATTCCAAGAACAAGGAAGCGGCATGGCTGTTCATGCAGTGGGTCTGCTCAAAAGACGTGATGGCGCGAGTGTCGACGCTCGGCGGCGGCGCCTCGCCGATGCGCAATTCCTCCTTCACCGATCCTCGGGTCAAGGAGAAGGCCGTTGTTGGGCCCGGTACGACACGCCATTTCGACGCGATCAAATACACCATCGACAACCAGATGGGATCGGAGCCGGACATGCCGATTTGGGCAGATTTGTCGAACAATGACATCCCGGTTGAACTCGGCAAGCTGCTGACGGGCCAAGACTATGGTGGCAACGCCAAGGCATGCCTTGATGTCATTGCCGGTATTGTCGACGGCAAAGTCAAGGATGCCGGCCTTTAGCGGAATTCTCCAGTGATTTCGGCGAGGGCGTTTCGACCGCCCTCGCCCTTTGGCAATGTGGGCAATGGTTCCGGATCTCGTCATCGGCATTGATTCCTCGACTTCGGCAACCAAGGCGATTGCCTGGGACCGTAGTGGCCGCGCCGTGGCGGAGGGGCGCGCGTCGATTGCAATGTCCAACCCGCGTTCGGGCTATTTCGAGCAGGACCCGGCCCAGTGGTGGGCCTCGACCGTCACTGCGCTGCGCACCGTGACGGCAACAATTTCGCCGGCACGCATTGCCGCCCTTGCCATTTCCAACCAACGCGAAAGCTTCGGCCTTTTCGACGAGCAGGGCGAAGCGGTCGGACCCGCGACGCTATGGCTCGATGAACGTGCTCGCCAGAAGGTCCGCCGCTTCGGCGAGGTCTTCGGCGCCGCACGTATCCATGCGATATCAGGCAAGCCTCTGGATGTCATTCCTTGCCTCTATCGCATGATCTGGTTTCGCGAGGAGCAGCCCGAGATCTTCGCGCGGGTGGAGCGAATGGCCGAAGTGCACGGGTATCTGGCCTTTCGCCTGAGCGGCCGGTGGGTAACGTCCACTGCCTCCGCAGACCCCATGGGTGTGCTGGACATGCGAGCCATGGACTGGTCGGACGATATACTGGACACGGCCGGCGTCGCGCGGCACATGATGCTGGACCTGGCGCGCCCTGGCACCATCTTGGGCCAACTGACCGCGCAAGCCGCCATGTTGACGGGCTTGCGGGAGGGAACGCCAATCGTCGCTGGTGGCGGCGACGGTCAATGCGCCGGCACCGGCGCCGGTGTGTTGCAGGCGGGATGCGCCTACATAAACCTCGGCACGGCGATCGTCTCCGGCAGCTTCGGCATCGACTACGTCCATGACCCGGCGTTCCGCACCGAAACCGCGGTCGCGGAGGATGGATATATCTACGAAACGTGCCTTCGCGCCGGCACTTTTCTCGTCGACTGGATGACGCGCGAAATGCTTGGTCTGGATCTGTATGGGTCCAGCCACGCCCTGGAGGCGCTTGAGGCTGAAGCCGCCGCCAGCCCAATCGGTGCAGGCGGCATAATGCTCCTGCCCTACTGGCAGGGCGTCATGGATCCACACTGGGACAGCGCCGCCCGCGGCGTAATTGCCGGGCTTTCCGGCTCTAGCCGGCGGGGCGACGTCTATCGCGCCGTGCTGGAAGGAATAGCGCTGCACCAAGCTGCGACAAGTCGGCGGGCCGCTGCCGCCGCTGCTCAGAACATCGACCGTTTCATAGCGATCGGCGGAGGAGCAAAGTCCGACCTTTGGATGCAGATTCTGGCTGATGCACTCGATCGTCCCATAAAACGTTCCACCACCGTGGAAGCCTCATCGCTCGGTGCGGCTATGGCAGCGGCAAAGGGCGTGGGCTGGTTTTCCACGATCGCTGACGCGTCCCTCACAATGGCCAGTGAACCCGTCAGCTCCTTCGAACCCGATGCGAGCCGTGCCCGCCGCTATGCCGAACTTCTAGCGATCCATGCCGACCTTTGGCCAACGCTTTGCGCTTGGAACCAGCGACTGGCGGCTTTCATGGAGGCCGACCATGGCTGAAACGAGCAACTGGAACGCCTTGATCGAGGATGTTGTCGCAGGACGCTGGCGGGACCCCAACACAGGCGAGACCGCTGACCTGCCGTTCCAAACGATCGAATTGCTGGAGACGACGGAGGGGCGCGAGGCAGATCTCATCGCGCCTCTGATGCTGGGCAGCCGCATCGCTGTCGTGTCCGACATCAACACTGTCGAAGTGATGGGTCGGCGCGTCGCGAAGGCGCTGCGTGTCAGCGCTGATGTCGACGAGATCGTGCTGCCTCAAGGCCTCGACTGCGACGAAGCAACGATCCAGATGATCAGGGAGAGGACGCGGCACGCGGACGGGGTCGTGGCTGTCGGATCCGGTGTCCTCAACGACAGCTGCAAGCATGCAACCTTCCTTGATGGCCGGCCTTATGCCGTCTTCGGCACGGCCGCGTCGATGAATGGCTATGGTGCCTCGACAGCGTCGGTGACCTTGGCTTCAGGGCTCAAGATCTCGCTGCCCTCGCACGCCCCGCGCGGCATCTTCCTGGACCTTGGCATTTCGGCCGCAGCGCCGACCTGGCTCAGCGCCGCCGGGCTCGGCGACAGCCTCTGCCGTTCCACCGCCCAGATCGATTGGTGGGCATCGCATAGGCTGTTCGGGACTTACTACTCTGACGTGCCTTACTTGCTGCAGGCGCGCGATGAGGAACCGATGCTGGCCAATGCCTCCGGCCTTGCCAGGCATGACATCACCGCAGTCGGGCACCTTCAGAGGGTCTTGACGCTATGCTCGATGGGCGTCTGCTTCGCTGGCGTTTCCCATCCGGGCTCCATGGGAGAGCATCAAATCTCCCATTGGATTGACATGTTTGCGGGAGAGCATCACCCCGGTACCACTCATGGTCAGCAGGTTGGCGTTGCCTCACTGGTCATGGCGCGTCTGCAGGCCCGGCTGATGGACATGGAAGAGCCGCCGCAGGCAAGGCCGACCGTTGTCGATGAAGCCGCGATGCGGGCCCGCTATGGGCCGCAACTCGGGCCACTCTGCATTGCCGAGATGAAGAAGACAGCACTCGATCCCAGCCAGACGGAAGCCTTCAATCGCAGACTTGGCGAAATCTGGCCGGCTCTGCGTCGGGAGCTTCGGCCAATGGCAACGCCGGTTGCCCGTATGGAGGCGGTGCTCAAGGCTGCCCGAGGGCCGGTCACCGGCTCGGAATTAGGCCTGCCGCGACAGCTTTGGCACGATGCCATTCGCTATTCGCGAGAAATCCGTGGCCGCTGGTCCTTTGTCAATTTGGCCGCCGATGCGGGGCTGCTGGAAGAGTTCCTGGAGAGTGAATGGTGAATCGCATTGGATCGCCGCCGAGGTCTCGCACGGCGAAGTGGTAGCTAATAGGCAAGGACAATCGAAGGGAAAGCAATTTATGGCGTCTGTCACCATCAACAATGTGAGGAAGGAGTATGGCGCCGTCGAAGTTATCCACGCACTCGATCTTTCGATCGCAGACGGCCAGTTTGTCGTTTTGTTAGGGCCGTCCGGGTGCGGCAAGTCTACTCTGTTGCGGATGATAGCCGGTCTTGAGCCGATCACGTCAGGTGGAATCTCCATAGGCGATAAGGTCGTCAACACCCTTCACCCCAAGGACCGCAACATCGCGATGGTGTTCCAGAATTACGCGCTTTACGCGCACATGACGGTCTTCGACAATATGGCCTTTTCCATGCAGTTGAAGAAACGCTCCAAGGAAGAAATCAAACAGAAGGTGGGGTGGGCGGCGTCGATCCTCAACCTGACCCCCTACCTGGAACGGTATCCTCGCCAGCTTTCGGGCGGCCAGCGGCAGCGCGTTGCCATGGGCCGCGCCATCGTGCGCGATCCAACCGTATTCCTGTTTGACGAGCCGTTGTCCAACCTCGACGCCAAACTGCGCGTGCAGATGCGGACTGAAATCAAGGAACTCCACCAGCGGCTGAAGACCACCACGGTCTATGTCACGCACGACCAGATCGAGGCCATGACCATGGCCGATATCATCGTCATAATGCGTGATGGCCGTATCGAGCAGATCGGGCGCCCGCTCGAGGTGTACGATAACCCGGCGAACCTCTTTGTCGCCGCGTTTATTGGCTCGCCTGCAATGAATATGTTCCATGGCGAGGTGGCATCCGAGAGAGACGCCTGGGTAGTGCGGGCCGGCGAACTGTCCCTCCCGCTTCCGCCGAAGGCTTCGGTCCGGCCCGGCCAAAAGGTGGTCTACGGCATTCGGCCCGAACATCTTCGACCGGTGGCCAACGGAAGCGGCATCCCCGCGATCGTCAAGGTTGTCGAGCCGACTGGCCCCGAAATCCATATTTTTGCAAACATGGGCGACATGGCGATCTGCTCGGTCCTGCATGACCGCATGGAACTCTCTCCCGGAGCCGTGATCCATCTGGAGCCGACGCCTGGCCGAATCCACCTGTTCGATCAAGACAGCGGCGATCGGCTGGACAAGGAGAGAAATTGAATGGCGCGCATCGTTATCCTCGGCGCCGGCGTTATGGGCTCTGCCATGACCTTTCCGGCCGCTCATGCAGGTAACCGCATCGCTCTGATTGGTACCCATCTCGACGAGGAGATCATTGGCGCCGTGGCGAGCACAGGTCGTCACCCGCGCCTCAACGTCACTCTGCCCAGCGCGGTAACCGCCTATTCCTGGACTGAATTCGGGCAAGCGATGAACGACGGACCAGAGTTGCTTATACTCGGGGTCTCGTCGGCCGGCGTTCCTTGGGCGATCGACCGAATTGTGGAGAGCATCAAGTCGCCTGTGCCAATATTGATGATTACAAAAGGGCTCGCCGCGAACGACGAAGGCATCGAAATCTTGCCACATCTGCTTGCTCGCGAAGTTGAACGGCGCACCGGCTTGACGCTCCCGGTGATGGCTGTCGGCGGGCCGTGCATTGCGGGCGAGTTGGCCGCACAGCGTGATACCTCTGTGATCGTGGCCGGGCACGATCCCGACCAGCTTGCCTCGGCGTCTCGCATTTTGCGCGCTCCATTCTATCACGCCCGAACATCATCCGATCTCGTTGGGGTCGAGATTTGCGCCGCGTTCAAGAATTTCTACACGCTCGCCGTCGGGGCTCCCACTGGACTGCTGGAGCGCGTCAACAAGGCGCCGAATAATGCGCTCATGCACAATCTGGCGTCGTCACTTTTTTCGCAGTCGCTGGCGGAAATGGCGATTGTGGTCGAAGCCATGGGTGGAAGAACAGAAACGGTGTGGGGACTGGCCGGCTCAGGGGATCTTTATGTGACCTGCCAAGCGGGCCGCAACGGTCGCATGGGACGCTGGCTCGGCCGTGGCTTGCCCTATTCCGTGGCGAAGCGTGAACATATGAGCTCAGACACGGTCGAAGGGGCACAACTGGCGCTGGATCTCGGCCAAGCATTGGAGAAAATGATGGCGCAGGGTTTACTTCCCGGCCATCGCCTGCCGCTGACGACTGCCATTATCGATGCGATTTGCCATGATGCGCGCTTGGATTTGTCCTTCGATCGCTATCACCGATGCTAAAGGTCGCCCTAGAAATCGAAGATGCCTCATAGCGATGCGGACACGGCCTCGCCGAGCCGCTCGTGGCGGACACTGGACAGGATAGTTGATGGAGAAACCACCGCGAAAGAAGCGGGACGGCCGCCTCGCCGTAACGAACGCCGTCTCTCGCGAGGAAGGGCTCCTCGTCCGTGCTGCGTGGCTTGCTTATGTCGGAGACCTCACGCAGGCGCAAATTGCCAAGTCTCTTGGCCTGACCCGTCTTCGCGTCAACCGGATGCTCGCGCACGCCCGCGAGCGGGGAATAGTTCAGATCCGCATCAATTCGAAGGTGGCGAACTGCATCGAGTTGGAAAACCGGTTGCGGGACGCTTACGGCGTCTCGGATCCAGTTGTGGTCCCGACACCGCCAGATCCAGCTCTGGTACCACAGGTCATCGCAGCCGCGGCCGGCGAAGCCCTGTCGCTTAGAATACGTGATGGGATCTCGGTAGGGGTGGGATGGGGGCGGACGCTCCAGCTAAGTCTCCGTTCGGTGACGGTACGTCCGGTCAAAGCGATGTCCGTCGTTTCCCTGCTAGGCGGGCTCACGCGCGGGTCGGCGATCAATATCTATGACATAGCTTCCCGGCTCGCGGCGCTTTTCGATGCGGAATGTTTCTATATCGCAGCACCGGTGTTCACGGACACCGAGGCTACGCGCGATCTACTGATGCGCCAGTCTATCTTGGAGGACGCCTTCACCCATGCCCGCGACGTCGACGCCGCTTTCGTCTCGGTCGGTGCGGTGCACAAGGACGCCACCATCTTTCGGATCGGATTGGTAGGTGATGACGATCTCACATCGCTGCACGAGGCCGGTGCCGTCGGCGACATTTGCGGCCACTGGATCGATGCCGATGGACAACTCGTCGATCACCCTCTCAACCATCGTGTTATCGGCCTCGCTCCAGAAAACCTGCGCGATATCGAAACCGTGATCCTGCCTTCGGGCGGCCTCGACAAGGTCGCGGTGCTGCGCGCCGTGCTGCGTCTCGGCATCGTCGACGTTTTGATCACCGACGAAAAAACTGCGGAGGCGATCCTTGCGGAAGGGCGATAGCGCAGTTCTATCTAAGACCAGGGGAGGCCAGCAATTGTGGATCCCCTCGATCGAACTCTCGCCGGTGATCCCCACGATCGCGACGACATCACATGCGCCATCATCAAAGGCCCTCGCTAGCAATCTCGTGTTGGTGCCATTCAGCAGCGCGTTGCCGGTATATGCGGTGGCAGGGAGCCGACTAAAGGATTTGGAAGGTTTGTCGATCCGGGCCGGATCGAGGAGGTTCAAGTCGCGGCCTCCAGCATCCATCGGAGGGTCCGAATGAGCTACCTTCCGAAACCTCGCAGAAGGCCCGCCAAGCAGCGGCCATCCTTCGTCCTGTTCCACCGGTCGACCGATTTGTCAGTGCGGCAACGATAATGAGCCCGTTCTCAAGCGTCCCTCGATTTCGGACGCCACAACAAGGCGCTCAAGCCCGAACACCAGTTTTGCCCTCATGGTCATGCAGGAACTCGTTAAGCGGATCGTTATAGGAGCGAAGCTTGCGTGCGCGCTCAGACACAATTCAGAAATAAACCAGAAAAACACCAGAAACGATTCAGGCGTAGAATTCCACTGAGAGGGTCATCATCGGCTGCAGCACCCGCAGCACTTGTTCGATTGGCGACAAGCGATGCAAAGGTTCTCAATTGGCTTGATAGGTGGGTTGCTCGGTATTTCGCTCATCACCGGCTCAGTCAAAGCTGGCGGGACAAAGGGTGCGACGACCCGAACCGAGCGCTGCACGAATCTCAGCCGTCAGGTTGACGAAGCCCTCGAAACCCATCCCGCGGCAACGCAGGTCGCCGCGGCGAAGGCGCTGCAAAGAAAGGGAAACCGGTTCTGCGCCGACAGGAAGGAGGCGCAGGGAATCCGGGCGCTCGCAAATGCCCTGAAGCTGCTTGGCGTGTTGCCGATCGATCCCGATGCAGTAACTCCTAAAACCGACCTGCGCCGCAAGGAGAAAAAGCCATGAAAAAGTCCCTCCTTTCCACCCTCAGCCTCGCCGTTGCCCTGGCTTTATCGATACCGGCTCTAGGCAACGCCGCCGCCACCAAGACCACCGCCCCGGCTGCCTCGAGCGACACGACCACGAAGACCGCGCCAGCCACAACGATGGCGACGAAGCCGCATCAGAAGAGCGTAGCGGCGAAGGGGATTTGCAAGCCGACGAAGACGCACAAGTGCCCGGTGAAGCAGAGGAAGCATGTTGCAAAGGCTGCGGCACCCAAAACAACCTACTGAGCCCGCCCGGCCGTGAAGGCCGTCCCATCTGCCATCCACCTGGGACGGCCTTTTATTGACGACGACGCGGATTAGCCAGCAGATGGGCCGCTTTCAGCGGCCGTCGCGCACATGCTCCGGGGGACGCGCTCCTTTGTAGCCGCACCTCGCAGGGTCGTATCACAACCTTTCCAGTCGCACCGTTCGCCGCGAGCGATCCGATCGAAAGCGGCCGCAACAATTCAGCCTCTGGCTTCGTAAGGTTCATCCAGGCGGAACCGATTCTCAGGCAAAAGGACTTCGACTTGGCGATGGTCGAAAGGCTGCGACGTCCAGTCCAGGGTCAGTCGTCAACATGGTGCAGGTGAGTGGTAGTTATCGGCCCGCGATAGCCGCGGACGTCAGAGTAAACCGATGTTTTGCCTCGGATACTTCGTTCCATTAAATTCGAAGAACGCTGAAGCCGGGAAGGTCGAGCTTGCTTCCTTCTGGCATGGCGGTGTTGGTGGGCTCGATCACAGCAACTGCGTGATGCCTGTAACGATCGCACTGGGCGTCGCCCGGGTGCGCTTTGTCGTTCGGATAGCCGCCTTCGTGCGCGAACATCTTGGCACGCGATTCCTTTTCATGGGAAACAGCATGACAGTTCCTTTGTATGTCGGATTTGGCTAGAGATCGGCGCGGGGAGATCGGGGCCGATGGCAAGTTTCAAAGTTGAGGCGATGAATGGCACGAAAGTGATCAGCTCCACTTCAGTCGAAGCCCACAGCCACGTTCATGCTGTAGTGAAGGCGATTCAGCGACCATTGAAGCCCGGGCGAACATCCGGAAAACCGTGGGTGCGCGTCACCGATCTTGGCACGCGTAGAGTCAGCGAGTTCGAATTCGCAAGTTACCGGAACCTCAAGTCGCCCGAATAATTTTCCGGTTCTAGGGGCCGAGTATGGATCCAGCAACCACGGGTTACGGCTGACGCACTGGGGGCTTTCAGGAGGCATCGATGGCCGAATTTGTCGTGGAGGAGTTGAACGGCAACGCAGTATTCAGGCGCAACAAGATTGAGGCGCCAAGCGCCATTCAGGCGGCATCCTCATCAACGGGGCGCCCTGTGACAATCGGACGCGAGCCCGGAATGATGTGGATACGCGTCACAGACGAACAAGGCCACGTCAGCGAGTTTCACTGATGACCGAATACGATAAACATCACAGCAACCGGGGCGGCCAATGGCTGTTCTGGATTGTCTTTGTGTTGCTAGTGATCGCTGGCGCGATCTGGTGGTTGAGGTAGCCGGTAGAATCGACTCTCGTCAGCTACGGTGCTTTGATGCCAACGGGCTCAACGGGGGAAGAAATGAAATCTGAGGAAGAGCTTGCCGAAGCCGATAACAGCCGATACCCGCTCGCAAAGGAGTTATCGGCCAAAGACATCGCTCTCATGAGCGATGACTAGCACGATGGAGACTCGACTGGAAATCTGGAGCAGTCGACTCCTGAAGATATGGCAGGAATGGGCACCATCTATGGGTGTTGTCGTCGCAATCTTGGTCTGTTTGGTCTGGACGGTTTACCTGCCGATAGTAGGCTTGCGCCACCTTATGGGGTATTGATGCGCGGGAGGCAGCCAAACTAGATCCGCCTCTGGTAATCGCCGAGCGCCGGTCTCGTACATTTAGCTAGGTGGCGGCCGGCCACAACCGACCGAGCCTCACGTTCGATCGGTCCTTCTGAATGGGATGATCGGGGTACGACGATAGCCAAGTTACCGGTTCTGCACACGATACGGATATCGTGCATTGCATTGAGCTTTCTTCAGGACCGACAATGAATGGGCGATAGCAATTCCATCGCGATCACGACAGACAACTCCGTGGCTCTTCCGACCCTCGTGAATCGACCGACGCAGACGGCAACCGATACGCAAGGCTGTCTCGTACAGCCGCCGCGATGATGTCCTCGCACATGGGTGTGTTTCTGTTCTGCACGTTGGCAATTCGTCGCCGACGCCCAGCCCGCTACTTCTCAATAGTCTGCTACGCGTCAGCCGCTTCGCCCATCCGCTCCAGATGCTCCAGGGAGATCTGTTCTGCGCACTTTTGAAGCATCGCAGTCTGCTCTCCCAACCAGACCAGGGCCTCCTTGGTTATCTTGTAGTGCTTGGAATAGCGGGCCTTCACATAGGCTTCGTTCAGAGCGTTGAACCATGCGCGCTGACGTTGGTGCTCGCGCGGCCAAGCCTCTGACAATCGCCGATCCTGATCCTCAGCAAGGGCGCGCAGAAACGTAAGCTTATGGGAGGGTGGGCTGTAGTTGGTGAGCACCAGAAGCAGCGTTGAATAGGTATGCTCGATAGCTTGGTGAAGTTGAAACGCCGCTTCCTTATGTCGATCCCGCTCTAGGACATACCAAAAAGTGTCAAGGAAGCCCTTAGCGCCTGGCAAGCGATCGTCGAAATGTTCCTTGGCTGTCTCATACATCGCTTGCGGTGTAAGCGGCTTGGGGTCTGCCAGCGGCTCGTCATCGAGTTCGTAGAGCACAATGCCCTCGCGACGGATGTCGGTGAAAAAGTACTGCCCCTGCCGCAAGGCCGTGTTCACGAAACGACGGCTATGCACGATGAAGCTGGTCGGCGTCTTAATTGCACGATCGCGCTCAAGCCGATCCTTAGCCTTGTACCAGTAGGCAAAGTCGGAGAGCTTGTTGTTGTTGAGGACCACCAGCAGATCGAAGTCGCTGCGATAGCCCTTCATCGTGTGTGGTTCGTCGACCCAGTCGCCGCGGGCATAGGAGCCGAACAGGATGATTTTCAGGATGCGGCCGCTCTTCTTCCAATCGGCGCTGCTCTCTGCCAGCGCGTCTTCGAATTCAGCATGCAGGATCTCAACCACACGGGTGAGTTCCTCCTGCTTGTGCTCCGGCAAATGATCGATGCTGGTCTTCATTCTGGTCGGTTCAAGGTTGATGAACGCAGGCGCGCGTCGATGTGCTCGTTATAGCAGGCTCGGACACATGCGAAAGGCTGCCGGCGATCGGGCGCGAGCAATCGATGCTGATGTGGAATGGTCAACAGAATGGAATCATCTGGCGGTGCCGAGACAGGCCACCAGGGCGGTCGGCACGATCACTACAGCAGCAGCATGCCCATGGTCGACGCTGCTTGGCTGGGGGTAGTATTTTTCGGCAAGTTCCGGGAAAAGATGTGGCTTGTAGAGAGAAATGAACTATTTGTCTCGTTGGCGGTATGGGAGATCAAAGCTCGATCAATTCGCCCGACCCATTAAGAGGAAAACTATATGACCACACGCGAACAAGACGGCCAACTGGATACTGTGTCGATAGCGGCTGACATCGTCGCCGCGTATGTCTCGAACAATCCGCTGCCGGTCGGCGAGTTGCCGAAGCTGATTGGCGATATCCACGCCGCTCTGAAAGGCATCGGCACGCCGGTGTTGGAACCTGTGGTCAAGCAGGAACCGGCAATATCGATCAGGAAGTCGGTGACGCCAGATTTTATTGTCTGCCTGGAGGACGGGAAGAAGTTCAAATCGCTGAAGCGCCACATCGGAGTTCACTACAATCTGAGCCCTAATGAGTATCGCCAGAAATGGAACCTTCCGGCCGACTATCCGATGGTCGCGCCGAACTATACGGCCACTCGCTCGGCATTGGCGAAATCAGCAGGCCTTGGACGAAAGGCGGTGCCCACGCCTGCCGCGAAACCAACAAAACAGACCCGCGCAGCAGCCGCACGAGCACCTGCGGCGTCAATCAAGTCACCGCTGAAGAAGACGCGTAAGGCACCTGCTAAAACCTGACGGCCGTCCTGACAAACGTGCCAGGCTGTGCGGCATAGGCTTGGGGAGCCCGCCGCTTGGCGGGGCTCCGTTGTATGTCGGTTCACTCTGCGGCGCAGCGGAACCGGATGAGAGAAGAAACGCCCGATCAAGAAGGTGAAGAAGAGAACGCAGATCCTGGCCCTGGACCACCGAGGCCAATGGTTAGAGGACCGGGATGTTCGTGGGGAGGCGCAGTGATGTTTCGGATTGTCGCCGCATTGACGATCGTCGGCATTTTCATGCCGGTGGATCCTGCGTCGGTCGTCCGGCGTCCAGAGATGCCGGTGCCCTGGTCGACGGTTCCTGTCGAAGGATGTTGCAAGACTTGTTCGGCCGGTCAGGCATGTGGCGATAGCTGCATCTCGCGCGAGAAGCGATGCCACAAAGCGCCCGGCTGCGCGTGTGATGGCTGACATGTCGCGATTTCTCGCCCTTGGCATCTGCCGCTTGTCGGTTGCCTTGATCTGCCTCACCCTGCCTGCCATAGCCGACCCGCTGGTGGGCATTCCGTCAGTCGTGGACGGCGACACGATCGAAATCCATGGGCAGCGGATTCGCTTCAATGGCATGGACGCGCCGGAGAGTGCTCAGGTTTGCGCCAGCGCCTCTGGCAAGAAGTATCGTTGCGGGCAGCAGGCAGCTCTTGTGTTGGCGGATTTCCTCGAGGTGCATCGCCCAACGTCGTGCATTGGAGTCGACCGCGATCGATACAGGCGTATGGTCGCTGTCTGCACCGCCGCAGGCGTCGATATCGGTGAATGGATGGTCAGGCAGGGCTATGCGCTTGATCGGCCGAAATATAGTGCCGGCTTCTACGTTGGAGCCGAGCAGGAAGCCAGGACCGCAAAGCGCGGCCTGTGGGCCGGCTCATTCGACAAGCCGTGGAATTGGCGCAGGCAACATTAGCACCTTCGCCGTTTCTTCTCGGATACCGTCAGGAGCCCGTCAATTCCTCGGCAGTCGGTGAATCTCCAATCTCACCGGACCGCCTCGATCGCAGCTCGTGCAGACAAGCGCCCTCTCAACAGAGCTGAACAGCGCATCCTTACCGTATCGCCGGATAAGCGCGGCTGGCTTCACCTCGCCATAGTGCGAGCAGCGTTTGCACCAAGCTCGCAACGTGTGCCATTCGCGCAGATCTCCAAGTGAAACGTCCAGCCCCGCATGAATGCTGCCGTTGATGACAGTCTGCGGGGGGATCTTCACCTCGCCCGGAGTGATGATCTTCTCCATGACATGGCGGCTGTTATAGTGGATCAGCAGCATTCCGGGCCGACGCCGAATGGCCGCCTGCCAAGCGGCCTGGCTGACCACCGCGTCCGGAGATCGGCATATGGTTTCGAGATGGGTTTTCTCCTCTCGATCCCAGACTTCGATCCGGAAATTGTCTTCCGCCGTCTCGGTCATTGAACGCGCGCCTTGTGCCAGCCGCGAGAATAGCCGTTCGAGACTGCGGCCCGCGACAAGGCCAGTTCCCGTTCAAGGTCGTTGTTCCTGGCAAGGACATTCAGCAACGCGACCAAGACATCGCCGCCGGCTGCGGTAATTGCCTGCTCAGCCAGCTTTTCCAGTCCGGACATAGCTTCGCTGGCCGGCGCGTTCTGGCGCTTTCCCATCGCTCTTTCCTGCTCAGATGCCATTCAGGAATAAGGAACATATTCCTTCCTCGTCAAGAGCAGTCTTGACGAGATGTTCTTATTTTGTTCCTTGTCGGCAAATTGGAAACATGAACCATGAAATCGACCACCGCGACCGAGCCGAGAAGCCTTCACCGCGAACGGGCAGCTATTCGCTGGGCCGGTCCTTCCGATGTCGGAGAGCCGCTATGCTTACGGTCGTCGGGCTCTCCCGCTGCCCTTCCTGGCCATCGGCATGATTGGCGATCCGGCGCGTAAAAAGCACACGTCTACACCTGCAAGATCCCAGCCAGAAAGCCGATGTGCGCTACCCACGCCAGGTCATGTGGATGAACAGCCGGACCACAAGCCCCTTGAGATCGGCTGGAACTCGCCCGCACAGATGTTCTTTTATCGCGGAATATCGAACCACAAGGTTTTCCGCTAGTATATCTCCTGGCGGACCCCAATCCGCCTGGCCGGCGTCCTACCAAGTCGGGTTTACCCCACCCGCCCCCAAAAAAAGGACGCCGGCCGCTCCAAGGAACTGCCGCTCAAATGATGCATTGAATCCAGAGCGGCCGATTCCGATGGATGTAGCCGCTCATTAGGGCCCGTCGCCAGCGCTCCCAATAGGCGGCGGGCTTTTCGTTGCTTATTTAGGCGCTAGTTTGGGCGACCCTACGCTTCAGATCGAGGCCATTGAGGAGGGCCACCACATCGTCGGCATACTCGTCGTCGAGGCCAACAGCCGGGACCCCTCACGCGTCAGCCGGCAGCCGGTAAACAGGGTCGAGGTTTTGTCCCAATCCATCTTGAGATCGTATCTTTGCGGTGCCACGCGAAAGGTCCCATAGTTGGCTTGGACGAAATTGCCGAACTTCGGGACGCTTATATGGGTTCCTTTACTCGTGGAGGTCGAAGAGGACGACCTTTCCACTCGCTGAGGCCAACTTGACCACCTTTTCACACAGTTCGTTGTCCGTCCCTAACTCGTCTAGCTCTTCCTTAAGGTCAGGACGCTTTGCTCGGATCAGTGCGACGGTCTTTTTTAGGGAGACAATGTTGTCCTGAATGGCTTTGTCAATGGCTGTCTGAATGATCGTGTCGGTGGATTTCAACAGGTGATCCACTGGATACCTCCCAAGCTCCCTCTCTCGGGCAACATGGGTAAGCTCTTAAAAAAGGCAACAAGATTGGAGGGCTCCTACTTGCTTATAATCCAATCCAACAAGCCAACTTCGATCTGCTCGCACCCGGCGTATCCGAGCGCCAGGCTCTTAGCCAGATCGCGCCATTGACACTCGGGCAAGTTCATTTCCAAGGCCAAATCTCGAAATGCAGAGCGGAGAAGGTCGGCATCGAATGCCGACACGGCAAAGGCAGTCTGATCTGCATCTTCCCAAGGTCGGGCGGTGTTTTCGCTCTGCCGCTGGCGAAGGCGCTTCAGCAGCTCGCGCGATGCTTCGATCGCCTTTCGGGTATGGTCCATATTGCGGCGGAAGGCGGCGGTTCCAGCAATAGAACGGTGCCGCAACAGGAAGCTAGCTTCGATGGCCGCGCGCGTGATGTCTGGATGTGTGGCAAGCATCGCTGCCTCCCCTAGATAGAATTTTATCTAGTCCCTTTCGAACGCAGCTCCTAGTAAAATCAAACGCACAAAGCAAAGGCTGCTGGGCTCGCCCATGCCCCGCGGTATCCAGAGCGGCGGGCCTCGCCCCAAGCAAGTTTATGCGCGTGATTGGCCGAAATTTAGCGCCGGCTTCTACGTGTCAGGCTCGATGCCATGTTACGCGCTTTCCGGGCGCACCGTCTCCACCGCGAGCGATCCCGCCGGAAGTGGCCGCAAAAGCTCAGCCTCGGGCTTCGTCAGGTTGATCCAGGCGGCCCAGTTCTTCGGCGGAAGAACAACAACCTGGCGATTGTGATACGGCGCGACATCGGGCCCGGGATCAGTCGTCAGCATGGTGAAGGTAGGCGGCTTGTTGCCGGCGGCCTCGCGCCAAAGCCCTGCAATGGCCATGAACGGAGAGCCATTGAGCGTGAAGCGATGTTTGGCCTTTGGATATTTCGTCCCAGTGAACTCGAAGAACGCGGAGGCCGGAACGAGGCAGCGATTGCTGTTTGCGAATTGCCTCCCTTCGGAGCGGAAGTTGAACACCGGTCCGCCCTTGGGTCCCGCCGGCGGAAATCCGAACGTCATGGATGCCAATTCGATCGCATCACCGGCGGCGCGCATTATTGGCGCCGGGTCATTGATGCGGACGTCATCCGCCTGCGGCAAATCGAGTTCGGTTTGGTGCGCCGGGATTTTAAGCGCCAGCAACGCCATCATCCGGCAATATTCAGCCCACAGGACATGCTGTTCATAATCGTTGCACATGGAAGGCTCCGGACCTACGCGACCTTCTAGACTAAGCCTATCTGGCGCATGATGAAAAGGCGGCCGCCGCTCAACTCAGCGGGTCCCGCCCGATAAGAACATCCGCCTCAATGAAGGCCTTGCGGGTGTGATGGGTCTTTTTCAGCCTTCGAGAAGGCAGGCTTTCCGGGCGGCGACATGTTTTTCTTGCCGGTCATCGCCGGCCGCCGACTTAAGCCGGATATCGGCTGTCTGTTCGACACGATCAACGGTGTGGACGGTGTTCCTCGATCTGCCGAGCTCCACGCAAACTTTTGATCCTGCATGCATGCCTTCCCGATCGAACGGCAGTCGATTTGCGATCAGGCGATAGGTTCCGGTTCGTCGGCGAGATCCGTTGCGACGGGATGCCGATGACAGAATACCAAGGCTCACCTCGACCATCATACAATGTGCGGACCGCCTTGGCGGGGACAGTCAGTCCCGCGCCCCGGCTTTCAGCCGTCGCTATGCTGGCGCTCCGCCAAACTCGTTTTTGCGATTTGTTGTTTTGGGTGATTTGTTCTGGCATGCTGGCCTTTGGGAATGCGGGATTCGAATAGAGCCAATCCGTCTTGATGGCAGCCGAAAGATCCTAACGCTGCGCATATGAAGCCATTGATCGTGATCTGCTCGCAGGACGCGGAATTTTATCTGCTCCTCAGCCACATTCTCGAGGTCGACGGCTTCGTCAGCTCGTTGGCCGGTTCGGTCGATGAAGTGCTGGCGCTTGCAGCGGCAAAGCTGGTTCAGGCCGTTGTGCTGGATTGTCGACCGGGCAATCAGCTGGCGGCCAAAAGTGGCAGGCTCAAGCAGGATGCCCGCACAAGCGCCCTCCCCTGTGTCGCTCTGGTGTCGCCCGGCGCGGAAGCTCAGCACATTCAGCTGCTGAGCTCAGGCATTGACGAATGCTTTGTCCGGCCATTTGCCCCGGCCAAGCTGCTCGAATACCTGCGGGCCAGGCTGGCGGTGGGCCAAACATCGGGACAGGAATCCCGGCGCGGCAAATCGCTGGCATACAGCGATGTCGAAATGCAGCTCGATACGCATCGCGTGCGCTGCGCCGGCAAGGAGATTTCGCTCGGACCAATTGAATTCAAGTTGCTGCGCCACATGCTGGAGAATCCGGAAAAGGTGCTCAGCCGTGATGAGCTGATCGCAGTAGCCTGGCCAAACAGCGCCAGTGTAAGCGCGCGCGTGGTGGATGTTCATATAAGCCAGTTGCGAAAGTTACTCAGGCGGTCATCACGAGGTGTTGCCATTCGCACTGTAAGGCTCGCCGGATATGCGCTCGAAGACAAGTCGGCCTGATCATTCCCGCAGCACACATCAAACAATGCCAGCCCCCAGGCCTGCCGGCCGCTTGATCGGATTGTTGGGCTTTACATTTGTGACCGATATGTAACGCCCAAACAAACGCGCGTCATGTATTCGCAATATTCCACAATACAAAAGATTATCAACTTCATTGTTGCTGAGATCTGTCCGTGCTGCGAAAGTATTCCGAAGTAAATAAGGGGCTTCTAAAGTATCTGGAGGAATGTTCATGTCTCTAGGCGTGGGATACGCTGAAGCCATTGGCCATCACGGGGAACTGGTGCAAGGCGTGTTTGAAGATGAGGGCGCGCGGTTGCGGCGCGCGCTGGTTTCGCTGCCCTGCCGTCAGTTGAGATCCAAAGCCATGTTCACCGCAAACGATAACGATCACGTGAGTGTCTGGCCAGCCTCGCGGGAGAAGGCTCGACACGCGGCCGAGCTGACCATCAATGCATTCGGCCGGCCCGGCGGCGGTGGCCACCTCACGATGGATAGCAACATCCCCATTGGCCGTGGCATGGGCTCCTCCACCGCCGACGTTCTGGCAAGCATCCTGGCGGTATTGAAATGGTTGGAGATCGATGCCGCGTCGGATGAGGTCATGCAGCTCGCGGTCAGCGCGGAAACGGCCTGTGACTCCACTTTGTTCAGGCAGCAAGCGGTGCTGTTCGCGCACCGTGACGGCATCGTCATGGAGGCATTCCGTCGGCCGCTGCCGCCGATCGATTTCATCAGCATCGACACCACCCCCGAGGTCACGGTCGATACGCTTGAGTTCGAGCCGGCCCGCTACGATCAGCTGGAGATCGAGACCTTTCGGCCGCTTCGAAGCCTGTTGCGGACGGCCATCAAGAATGCGGACGCCCGCATGCTGGGCAGGGTTGCGACGGCGAGCGCACGGATCAACGAGCGGTTTCTTGCCAAACCACGGCTGAGAGAGATCGAAACGATCGGTGACCGCTTCGGCGCCATTGGCATCCAGGTCGCTCACAGCGGCACGGTCGTTGGACTGATGTTCGACGCCAAAGACAAGAATGTATCCGTCGACATCGACCGCGCGGCAGGCGCTCTGCGCCAATCCGATTTCGAGCCGACGATCTTTCGCCATTGAATGCCTGGCACGCAGGAGAAACCGATGTCGACCCGTGCGCTGATGCGAAAGCTGGAAGATTTCGAAGGCCCGCGCCTTGTGCCGCTCGGCGGAACTCTTTTCGGCGCCAGCTTCTTCCTGATGAAGCTGCTGCCAGCCCGGTTCATGCTCGAGCGCGCTGCGGAACGCGATCAGTTGAAGCCTGGAGCCACGATCTGCGAATCCTCGTCGGGGACGTTTGGCCTCGCGCTAGCCATGCTGGCGGTTCAGCAGGGATACCGGCTGATCCTCGTCAGCGACTGGGCGCTCGATCGCCACCTTCATCGACGTCTGATCGAGCTCGGCGCCGATGTTGCGATTGTCGATAGTCCGGCTGCCTCGGGAGGCCTTCAGCAGGCCCGGCTCGACCGACTGCACATTCATTTGCGCGACATTTCCGGTAGCTACTGGCCCTCGCAGTACGACAATCCCGACAATCCGATCTCTTACGCCAAGGTCGCTGAACAGTTCATAGACAGGCTCGGAAAGGTCGACTGCCTGGTTGGTCCTGTCGGATCGGGTGGCTCCGTGAGCGGGACATCCCGCTATCTGCGCACGTTGTTCGCCGACCTCTACGCGATCGGTGTCGACACACCAAACAGCGTCTTGTTCGGCCAGCCGAGCGGCAAACTCAACCTGAGCGGCCTTGGAGGCAATATTCTCCCCCGAAACGTCGACCACCGTCAGTTCGACGAGGTGCACTGGGTTACCCCGGCAGAGGCCTTTCATGCCACGCACGATCTTCATCGAAAGCATGGTCTTTTCATGGGTCCGACCAGTGGGGCTGCCTATCGGGTTGCTCAATGGTGGGCTGAGGCCCATCCCGGAAAGACGGTCGTGGCAATGTTCCCCGACGAGGGACACAGATACGTCGAAACCGTCTACGACCACGAATGGCTAAAGGCGGTTGCCGGATGGAGCAAACGACCGGCCGAAGGCCCAACAACGGTCAGCTCGCCCAAGTCGACAATGGCGAGGTGGTCGTGCCTGCCCTGGAAGCGCAGGACGCTCGATGAGGTGTTGGCGCATGCTGGCGATGGGGATGATGTCGCACCGGCAGCTAAGTCGTAGGGCTGGCCGGGTGGCTTCCGCGTACGGCGGCCGATCGGTCGGACAAACGAAAGCGAGGCACGGTGTTGGCGCGCCGAGGATCGAGACCAAGACGGGCAAATGCAGCGAGAGAACCCGGTGCTCGGCCCCAGCGTCCGCAACCTGCCGGCCTGGCGGGCGAAGCAGATGCTGTTTTGAAGGTTGGTGGCAATGTTTTGGTATCCCGCGTTCGTGCACCAGCCGGCCATGCCGATCTACGCGATGCTGTTCACCATGCAATGCGCGCGCAGCATGTACATCGTCCTGGTCTCCTGGTTTGCGCTGCAGATCGGTGGTGACATCGCTTCGGTCGGCAAGGTCCTGATCTGCTGGCAACTTTTGGCCTTCACCGTTGGGCCGTTCATTGGGCCACTGATAGATCGCTCCCGCCGGCGGACGGTGTTTGTTACGGGAGAGTTGGTCCATGGCGCCGGTGTCGGGCTTTTGGCGTTGATCGTCTGGTCTTGTTCTCCGGGACGCACGCCGATCTCTGTCCTTTACGCCACGGCGTGTTTTGTCTCCATCGGCTCGCTGCTCTCCTATCCCAGCAGTCAAGCCTTGTTGCAGCAGGCGGGTGCGCGTTTTCTGACGCGGACCGTCTCGCTGGGCATTTTCTCCAGCCAGGTCGGAAATATCGCTGGTGCCGCGGCCGGCGGCCTCTGCCTGGCCTTGTCGGGCTTGGCCAGCAGTTTTGCCGTGTGCGCGGTTTTTTCCTTCATGGCCGCTGCGCTCGCTGGCCTTCTCATAGAGGAAGATCACGCCTCCCCGGTGCAGTATAGTCCGCACATGCAGCACCTGATGGGGGGTCTTTTCGAGACTGTGAGAAACCCCCACCTCAGGGTTGCTGGCTGTGGGCTGTTGCTGGCCTATGCATCGGCGCATGCATCCAATGCTTTGCTGGTCGGCTTCGCACGTCACGAGCTCAAGCTCTCGCCAGATCTCTACGGATGGCTGGCGGCGATGTATTCAGGTGGGGGCTTGATCGGAAGCATCACCTTGACATTGCTCTCAGGTTTTGCGCAGGAAAGGATCCTTGTTGCCGTCGGAACCATCCTTCTCGCCGCGGCCACTGCTGCTTTGTCAACCTCTCAAACCATGGCGCAGGCCCTGTGCTGGCAAGGTTTGATAGGCCTGTCCTTCATGATGGTTCGGGCCGGAAGCGATGTGACGATCCTGAAGACCGTTTCAACTGGAATGGTCGGCCGTGTCAGAAGCAACATCGAGGCCGCCATCGGAGTGGTCGCTATCGGCGTCTACCTTCTTCCAACGCTCGCCTCGGGTGTTCCTGCCCGGCACATCTTCCTCGGCCTTGCCTGCGTGTTTGCTTGCGGCAGCGGTGCGATCTTACGGATGCAATGGAGCGTGACAATGCAAAGGATCGATCCATGAGGTTGCGATCGAGATCCGGCAAAGCGTCATTTCGGGAGCCATCGGCATTTCCAGACGCGGTCCGCCCAGATCGGATCAAGCTGCGACCAGTAACGGTCTTGGAGCGTGCCGCGATCAAAAAACTAGTGCTCGATCCAGGACAGGAGCAGTTCGCCGGCTCGGTGGATGCGGTCTTCGACGGTCTGCAAGCCAGTCGGTATCCTGACCAGGAACATGCCTTCGCGATTGTCGTCTCCAAAAAGACCGTAGGGTTCTTCATCTTGCGAGAGAAACAGGCTCTGCCAGGGTGGGCGCCGCGCGGCGCTGTGACACTGCACAGCTTCCGTATTTCTTCCGCGTGCCAGGGAAAAGGATTTGGTAGGGCGGGAGTGGATTTGGCCATCTCCTGGGTGCGGCGGAACCGGCCCGACGTCGAGCAGCTGATGCTTGCGGTCAATGCACGTAATGTGCCCGCCAAGTCGCTCTATCTCAAGGCAGGGTTCGTCGACACCGGGTCGATCTTTCGCGGTGCCATCGGTGACCAGCACATCCTGACGTTCCTGCGTCTGCAAAGGGACGGCTGAAAAGAAATTTTCCGACCAGCCTTTTCATACGAACAGACCAGGTATACTAGGTATGTTTTTCATTGGAGGGGTCGATGCGGTTTGTTACCGAACAGCTTGCCAATTTTGTCGGCAACGTGGCCTACGAGCACCTTTCGGACAGAGTCGTTGAAAAGACAGAAAGAGCTATCCTCGACACCCTTGCCGCGCTGATTGGCGGGGTGCCGACCGACAATGCCACGCTATCACGCTTTGCCGCGAAGGCTTGTTTCGGGTCCGGCGGCGCACACGCCTGGTTCGCAGAAGCGGGTTTGCATCCTCTTGGTGCGTTGTTTGCCAATTGCGCGGCGGCGAGCTCGCTTGATGTCGATGACGGCCATTGTCTTGCAGCCGGTCATCCGGGCGCTGCCATCGTTCCAGCCGTCCTGATGGAAGCGGCAAAGCTTGGCAGTGACGGCCATGCGGTGCTTACAGCCACCGCCATTGGATATGACGTCGCCTTGCGCATTGCGGCTGCCCGGCGCTTTTCCGACACGATGAGCTTTGCCAGTGGTCAGTGGACCGGGTTTGGAGTGGCAGCCGCCATTGGATGGTTGCGCAAGATGCCCACGGATCAGCTTGCCCATGCGCTCGCGATAGCGGGAGCCGAGGCGCCGCAAAATCTGCCGCAAGGCGATTGCCAGGCAAGCTCCGTCAAGGGCAGCAGCCCCTGGTCGACGGTGGCGGCACTGTTCGCCGTCGAGCGGGCCAGCCATGGAATGAGCGGCTCGATCGACATGCTGGACCGTGCTCATGCCTACAATTTCGGCGCAATCACCGCTGATTTGGGTACCCGCTGGCTGATCAGCGAGACCTATCTTAAACCCTATGCGTCCTGCCGCTATACACACCCAGTCATAGACGCCGTGCTCGCGCTGGTCGCAGAACGCGGCAAAGATGAACCGATAGGCCGCATTGCGGTCGACATTTTTCCCGAAGCACGCAAACTCCCCAACGAAAACGCACCAAAATCGCTCGAGGGGGGACAGTTCTCGGTTCCCTTTGCTGCAGCACTCGCAGCGCTGCGGGGCGCAGAGGCGTTTCGGCCGCTTCGCCCCTTCTCCCTTTCAGATCCGCAGGTGGTGGAACTCGCTCAAAGAGTGGAGGTTCGCTATCCTGACGAATTTGCCGGCATGTTCCCGCAATGCACGCCGGCGCGCGTGACGATGATTGTCGGTGGATACGAGCGAACTGCGGATGTGCCGCGTCCACTCGGCGACGCCAACAATCCGATGGACCAATCCGCCGTCGAGGAGAAGCTCCTCGACCTCGGGCGCGACATCCTTTCGCGAGCCGAACTCGGCAAACTCATCCAATCGGTCGCCTTGCTCAAGATGGGGGAAATTGCACCGTTGCTCGGATGCCTTACGGCCAGGCCAGTTGCAATCAGTGCCGCTTCTTGATCCGGCGACGTGGATAGCTGCCAAGCCGAGTAAGGATACCATGGATGAAATTGTTTAATCGTCGTGCACGCTCGAAATCCGGTCCTGAAGCGACGCTGCATTCTCGTAGCCTACGACAATGCGTGATGCGTACTCCGTATCGGCGTCGCATATTGTTTCAACGGTGATGGCGCGCAGCCTCTCGGAGGCTCTGGTAAAGAACTGCCTCTTCCACTTCTCCGTTCGCGAACAGAGCCATTGCGTACACGCTCAGCCCCTGAGCACGGTCACTACCCTCCTGGATGCATTCTTCGGCGCAAATCGGATCGAGGAGCTGCTTTAAGAGAGCCAGGTCGCCTGGATAGCAATACCGTGTGGTGTCTTGGTGTTGGCCATGATTCCTCCCCCGGTGGGGCGGAAGCGCGATCGTCGCTCCCAGCCGGCTATACACAAATGCATTGTCGCCGATTACGCACCATATCAGCGAAAGCTTGCTCAGTTGTCGCCTCGCGGAATGGAGGGGTTGCCCTATCCAACCTCTGGGTAAGGAACCACATGAGCGTCCCGAAAGTTCGGCAGTTTCGTGCAAGCCGACCAAGGGACCTCTCGCATGGCACCGCAAAGATACGACCTGAAGATGGATCTAGACAAAACCTGGACCGTGTTTGACGTGTTCACCGGATTGCCGGCCGACGCATGGGGCGTACCGGCTGTCGGTCTCGACAAGGACTATGCCGACGATCTGGTTGCCCTCCTGAACAGCCTCGACTTGAGGCGTAGGGTCGCCAAAGCCCAAGGTGACTTCTGATGCAAGCAATGGTTCACCCCTCCGGTCGTTGTCAGCGGTGAGCAGTTCTGGATGGCGCCGGTATTCCGATTACGGCGATGGTGAGGCGCCGAAGGTGCTCGCCAATCAGGGGCGGATTATCCTTGCGCCCAACCACGGCGCCAGCGTCGCCCGGATCTCCCCCGACCAAGTGGACGCCTTGTTCCGATTATACCAGCGATGGAGCCATCACCGGCGAGCTCACCTGTGCAGGCGCCACCCGCACGACGTCGCAGGTACCCAGGCGATGCACGACGAGATGGTTGAACAAGTTCCGCCCCGGCGTGACCGTCGCCTATCTACGGCTCATCCAAGAAGCCTTTCGAGGTCGCTGGCGACCGCCCTGATCCACGCTCGACCAATTGTCTGGGACAACGTGACCAAGGTCGGCGCCCAACTGCACAACGGCGCGCAGATGGCAGCGGCCGGAACAAAGCCTCCGCCTGGACATTAGGGAGCATCGTCCTCTCTAACCAAGGAATCCATTCATGAAGAACAGTCTCCGCTGGGCGTCGGTATCGGTCGCCACAGCAATGGCGTTTGCGCTGCCTGCGCTGGCCGCAGAAACGGCCCAAGATTTCGTAACCAAGGCAGCGATCGGCGGCATGTTCGAGGTGCAGTCGAGCAAGGTCGCCCAGGACAAGCTCCAGGATCAGAGCCTCAAGGATTTCGCTCAAAAAATGATCTCCGATCACGGTGCCGCCAATGCCAAACTTGAGAGCGTTGCCGGTGAGCAAAAGTTGCAAGTCCCATCGGACCTGGATTCCCCCCACAAGGCCGATGTCGACAAGCTCCAGTCGGCTGCTGCGCCCGTCGATGCACCCTATGCGGCCATGCAGAAGGCGGCCCATGCCGACGCTGTAAGCCTGTTTGAGGGCTACGCAAAAGGCGGCGACAACGCCGCTCTGAAATCGTTCGCGGCCGACACGTTGCCGACGCTCAAGATGCATCAGGAAACGATCGAAAAGATCGCAGCTTCGACGCCGGCTTCCGATAGCACCACCCCGGCTGCCAACAGCACAACTACCACCAATTCGGCGGCGCCGGTGCCGGGTGCCAACAGCTTTACCGAGGACCAGGCCAAGAGCGCTATTGAGAAGGCGGGTTACGCCGACGTCTCCGCACTGACGAAGGACGACAAGGGCATCTGGCGTGGCACAGCGAGCAAGGACGGCAAGTCCGTCCCCGTCGCCCTTGACTACCAAGGCAACGTTGTTGCCGGCGCCAACTGATCACAAACCGAGGACCATTCAGATGAAAACGATAACAGGACTGTTCGACAACTATGACGACGCCAACGATGCCGTGGGGGAACTTGAGGCCACGGGTGTACCCCGCTCGGATATCAGCATCGTAGCCAACAACTCGACGGGCTGGCACAAGGCTGAAGCCTCGGAAGCTGGTGAAGATGCCGCAACAGGCGCGGGCGTTGGCGCCGTAGTTGGCGGTGCCGGCGGACTGCTTACGGGGTTGGGCTTGATGGCTATTCCTGGCGTTGGGCCCGTGGTTGCCGCCGGATGGTTGGCTGCCACCGCTGCAGGCGCTGTGGGTGGTGCCGTCGTCGGCGGTGCTGCGGGCGGTATCATCGGCGCACTGACAGAAGCTGGCGTGCCGGAAAACGATGCTCACGTCTACGCGGAAGGCATTCGCCGCGGTGGAACGCTGGTCACGGCCAAAGTCGAGGACAATCTCGTTCCGAACGCGCAACAGATCCTCAATCAATACAATTCAGTCGATATCGCCGATCGGCGCAACGAATACGAAGCCGGCGGGTGGACCGGATTCGACCCGACGGCCGATGTCTATACCGGGGCTGATCTGGGGGGCGCCAGAGGAAGACGCGACAGCTGAGCCTACCCGGGGCGGCGAACAGCCGCCCTTGGGTTTCGGCCCGAGCGAGGCCGCCGCAGCGCAGCGGAAGCCAGCTATCCGCCAATCAGATCGAGATGCTCTCGCTTGGCCCCGGCAAGCAAAATATCGAGCGAGCTTGGGCTGGCCGACCATGTCTGGGGCCGAGGCGGCCGAGGGCAAACTCAATGTTGCATTACTTCGGTCCAAAGCTTCTTGGCGAAGCCGCGTTTGTCGAGCGCCCACGCATTGCCTGTGACCACAGCTTTGCCGTCCCGGCATTTGTAGGAATAGACGGTATCGTGACCGCTCGCCGCGGCCGGCACGAAGTCTTCATTCGGGTTGGCCTTGCAGAATTCATCGGCGCCGGGATTGTCGCGTGATGCGTTCATCTTCGTGCAGGGCAGATTGGCGCCCACGAAGCAGGCCAGCAGCTTGCCGTCCATGCAGCGATAGTTAGCCTGGGTCTCGAGTTCCGATTCCTCCGGCGCGCTCTTGGCATCGGGAAACAGCTTTTTGAACGCCTTGACCGTGCCGGCGTAAAGCGCGTGCGAATAGGGGCGGATCGTGTCGTCGTTCTTCACCTGGCGGCAGAGCTTGTAGAGATCCTTCGCCGGCGCCGCCGTGGCGCTGCCGACGGCGATGGCGAGTGCGAATGCCGACAGCGCAACGAACCCCAGAGTTGGAAAGCGCAAAAGACTTCTAAGGCGCAATGCAGTCATTTTGACCTCCTCAGGAAAACATGCACGCTTTGGCATCGCGGCCGCAGATCAGGCGCCTGGCGAACTGGATGACAGCGGCGCGCAGGCGGACCGTTACCAGCCAGTAGCCGGCGCCGCATGCCGCGGCAATCATCAGCGGGAATGCCAGCGCGAACGCACGAGCCGGACCGGATGCGGTGGATGCGGGACTGATATAGACCGCCATGGTGACGAAGGCACCGGCGACATAGAGCCAGATCGATCGGGACCCGACCAACCGGCGCAGGATCTCGATGCCGATGGCGAAGACCAGCATCAGATAGATGATGCCCAAAGCGTCGAGCAGGGCGCCCGTCAGGAAGGACTGGTGGTCGCCGATCCAGCCGGCCGGCACGAGCCCTGGGACGAATGAGAAGAGACGCATCAGCGCCGCGGCGGGGAAGCCGACAGCGTAAGGCACCGTGAGCATGGCCAGGTAGAAGAAGGCGATCGTGGCGACTATGTCGAAGGCCACCTTGAGCAGGGTTTTCAGGGCTGGGCGCATCGCGCCATCCTCCTTTGCCGTCCGCCATTCCACAGCCGGTCTTGTCTCTCGCCCCTGTCCCCGTTCGAATTCGTCATTTAGGTAATCAGCTTATCGTCTAGGCGTCAACAATTAATTGATTGCCTAATCGACTTGCTATCGTGTAGCCTTGCCGCATGTCAGTCCAACTCATCTTCGAGGCGCTGTCCTCGCCGGTACGCCGCAAGATCCTCGCCTATGTTGCGCACCACGAATTGAGCGCGGGCGAGATCGCCGCGCGCTTCGACATGTCGAAGCCGTCGATCTCGCAGCATCTGCAATTGCTCGATCATGCCGGCCTGGTGTTGAGCGAAAAGCGCGGCAAGTTCGTCTATTACCGCCAGGCGCCCAACACGCTGGCCTCGACGCTGACCGGCTTCGTGCAGGAGATCTGCCCCGTCGGCCGGCCGATCCGCCGCGAGAGCAAGGCACTGGCCAGGAAGGCAAGGGCGCAAGGCACTAGTGACCAGCAAGTTACCAAGGTCCCGGTTGCAAAGGCTTCGGTTGCAAAGGCTTCGGCTGCGAAGACATCGGCTGCAAAGGCCAAGGCGGCCGCCACCGCGCCGTCGAAACGCACAACGGCCAGAACCACAAAGGTCAAGGAAAGGATGGCTTGATTGCCGCTGCCGGTCATGGGCACGGCCGGCGCGGCTGCGAATGGGCGGGCAGCAGAAAGGAGAAAACCATGCTTATGACCAGATCGGCCATGCTGAAGAACCAATCCCGGCCGCACAGCCATCGTCGCGCCGGGGCTAGCCGTTCGCTCGCCATCCCTGTCGCACTGGCGGCCTTGTTGCCGGCAATCGCGCAAGCCAAGATGCCGAATGATTTCCTCGGCAAATGGTCGACCGATCCGGTGCGCTGCGAGCAGGAGAACGGCGAGGTCGATGTGCTGGAGGTTCTGCCGTCGGGACTGACCGTCTATGAGGTCGGCTGCGAATTCGACGAACCGAACGCGACCGGGAAAAATCTGCGCCTTGCCGCCCAATGCTACAAGGGCGGCAGCCCGATGAGCGCAGGCACGGTCGAGCTTTCCCGGTCGGAGCCGGACAGGATAAGCCTGTCCCTGCACGGCTTCTCCTGGTCATCCGATGATCCGCAGACGTTCCAGCGCTGCCGCGCGCAATGACCGGAGTAAATCTGGACTAGCGGGTTTAACGATCGCTGATCCGAAGGAGCGCAATGGTGAAAATACGCGCAAGACAAATAGAGCCACTCACCTTCCGCTTCGACGGTGACGGCTTGGTGCCCAATCACCCGCGCTGGCCGATGCTCGTCTATCCCGGCGCAGTGACGCTGCCTGACGACATCGATCCGGCCACCGTTTTCGAAGACATCTTCCGCGCGAACGGCTGGGGCACCTGCTGGCGCAACGGCATCTTTGGCCACGTCCACTACCACTCACGCATTCATGAGGTGTTGGGCATTGCGAGCGGCTCTGCCGAGGTTCGCTTCGGCGGTGACAGAGGCGAAGTGCTCAACCTGGAAGCCGGGGACGTGGCAATCTTGCCCGCTGGGACTGGTCACCAGCGCCTTTCCTCGTCTGCCGATCTCTTGGTCGTCGGCGCCTATCCGCCCTTCGGGACCTACGATTTGTGCACGACTGCCGGCCAGATCAAAACGGCGCAGCGGACAATACCGAAGGTCGGTCGCCCTGAAACGGACCCGGTTTATGGCGCCGGCGGTCCGCTGCTCGAGGCGTGGCAAGAACGCTGAACTGCAGGCATCGTCTAGTTATTGTATCGGTCGAGAGCCCCGCGCACACACTATCGGAGAAATGAGACGTCGCAATGTGATCTGCGCCAATGGTTCCGGCGATTGCCACCCTTGCGGAGTACGTCGAAAAGTCAACATTTGCACCAAACTGGAGGCCCATGGATTCCATTTGATCGAAGACAAAATTCAGGCCAATGTCGGCTGCCTTTCCGAATCCAATTGCAACAGCGGCAGCCGTTAGAGTTACTAGCACTTCAGTGCCTACAGTTGGGGCCAGAACCACTCCGGAAGCTACAACAACGGCCGCTCCAGCCCCCACCGCTACGGCAGTAACAACCCCGGGCCCTAACTGACGCCTGAAAACGGCCCAAGCCAGCGTCGTTGATGGATCAGCTTCACAGCGGGCAAGTTCTTCAAACGATATGGTTACCGAATTAACGAACGTAGTCAGCCCCGAGCCAATAGCCGCGAAAGTGTCGGCAGCAGCCAAAAAGCGGGAGGCGTCAGCATAATTAGTTGCAACGCTTGCCGCTACCCGCAGCGGATTCTCGTGAGCGGCAAAAAATAGTCGCATTGTCGCTGGCCTTGCTCAGATCATCCTTGAGTTCCGTCAATCGGTCGATCTCTTCCTGGTCCATCTGCGCTCTCCCCTCTAAAGGGCTGTTATGATTGACTGATGCAAAGCTGATTACTACACAAGCTTTGAGCGCAGAGCAAAAAGTGCCGTCTCAAAGACGGCGAGTTCCTAACTAAATCATTGCCGCAATAGGGTACGAGAAGGGCTGGAATTCGGAACAGCCGCTAGACGTGCCGACAAGCACGACCGCGGCGTCCGAAGAAATCGTAGCTTGGGAAACGAGTTTCTTCAGGCCAGTCAAAGCCGCCGCGCTCGAAAGTTCGAGATAAAACCCGCAACGCGCCAGCCGCTTCTGATCGTCGCGCGCGGCCGCTTCGTCAACGGCCACTGCCGATCCTTTGCAAGAGGCGATTGCATCCAATGCTTGGTAGGTCACGGTCGAACCACCGATTGAAGTCAAGGCCGAGCTGCCTGCAAAATTGCCGCGGTAATCCTCCCCGGCAAGCACTCTCGAAATCCGGCCGAACGGCTCAACGGCATGGATGCGCGGCCGTTCTTCGACAAGCCCGGCGGCCTGCAGGTCGCAATAGCCTCGTGCGATGCCCCACAGCAGATCCGCTCTCGATGTCGGGACAAGGATATCGCTGCATGCGCTGGCGCCCAGCTCCAGAAAAATCTCGAAGGCAAGCGATCTGTAGCCATCCACTCCGAAAGGATTGCTGCCGACGGGCGGAACAGCAAAATTGGTGGCCGGGTACCACTCCCCGGCCCTGACCCGATCAGCGAGCGCCTTCCAGCGACCCTGCGCGGTTTCGCTGGCGAGCAACGTCGCCCCGTGCATCTCGATCGCGTGGCGCCAGTTCGGGTTGATGTCGGGCGTCGCCACGATCACGCATTCCAGCCCGACATGGGCCGCATAAGCGGCCAGCGAGACACCGGCATTGCCGCTTGAGGCCGCGGCTACCGTGGACGCGCCGATCTCCAGCGCACGTTGGACGACGAACCGGCTCATGCGGTCCTTGTGTGATCCAGTCGGGTTGGCGCCCTCATTCTTGAGGAAAAGCGCGCGAACGCCGATCTCTTTCGCGAGCCCCTCCAGTGGCACAACCGGTGTGTTGCCCTCCCCCAGGGTTGGGTAGTCGCTATACACTTGCCAGTCATCGATGTGCTTCAGGGATTTGGGCAGTCCCTTATACTCGATCGCCAAGCTCGCAGGCATATTTTTGCTCAGACAGGTCGGGCAACCTTCGAAGTGGTCCGCGATCGGAAAGACAATCCGACAACGAATGCAGCGCAGGCCAATCACACGCGGATTGAGGCTCGGACTTGGGCTAAGCATGCATGGCGCCGACGTCGATATCGGCCATGAGCTTAAAAAGGCAGTCACCGCGGTTCGTGAGCGATGGCACCCTGCGGCACGCCACAAGACCGGACGATTCAAAAAACAGCGTTTCAGGTTCGCGGGTCGGCAAATCCGGAAAGTGGATGCGACCCGCGATCTGGCCCGTCACAACCTCATCGCCTATGTTCGCGGCCGGCTCGAAAACGCCTCGATCGCGCGCATAGACAAATGCGCTGTGACCGCTGACCGTCATGAGGCGCGTGGGGGAAGCGGGCTCGACGGCGACATCGCGCAGTATCCCCTGGTCTTTCAACACGCGCCTTAGTCCCGCCTCGGCAAGCGACAGCCCCCACCTGGACAAGGTTGCGCCTCCGCCAAGTTCGGTGGTCAGCGCCAGCGCGCCACGTTCCTGCGCGGCCGCTGCAAGTGTCGTAAGGCCGCCGCCGCCGGTTCCATCGCTTACGAAGCTGATTGGTGCTCCAAATAGCCGCATCAGCCTGAGCAGTGATGCATGCTCGTCGGAGGTCCGTCCTGGACGCACCAGGGCGCTCGCCACATAGTTGAGCGAACGGCCGCCGGAGTGGAGATCGACGACGACATCGGCCATCGGGATCAAGACCTTGCAGACATAGTGGGCAATCATCTCGGTCGGGGTTCCGTTCGCATCGCCTGGAAACAGGCGATTGAGATTGCCTTGGTCAAGTGGCGATACGCGACGTCCTGCCGCGACCGCGGGAAAGTTAAGCGCCGGAAGGATGAGGAGCCGGCCCGAAACCTGGTCGACGTCGATCTCTCGAGCCAGATTGGAAAGGGCGATCTGGCCCTCGTACTCGTCGCCATGGTTGCCGGCGACCAACAACGCCGTCGGCCCGGACCCATTTTTGATGCACACCAGCGGGATCGGTATCCAACCATAGGCGGACAGGTCGGACGAATGGGGCAATCTCAGACAGTCCGACTGCTTTCCCTCGGCCTCATAGTCGATCGGCGTCCAGATTCGTGTTTCGCCAGTCATGGTCCATCCTCTTTGTTTAACGAAGCACCTTGTCCAGGAAGAGCCGCGTCCGCTCCTGGCTCGGCGCGGCGAAGAAGTTGGCGGGCGAACCCATCTCGACGATGGTTCCCTGATCCATGAACACCACCTGGTCGGCGATCTTGCGGGCGAAGCCCATTTCATGGGTGACGCAAAGCATTGTCATGCCGTCCGCGGCGAGGTCGACCATGACATCGAGAACTTCCTTGACCATTTCCGGATCAAGCGATGATGTCGGCTCGTCGAAGAGCATGATCTTCGGATTCATGCAGAGCGCGCGCGCTATCGCTACGCGCTGCTGCTGACCACCGGAAAGCTCGCCCGGATATTTGTGCGCCTGCTCAGGTATCCTGACCCGCTCGAGATAGTGAAGCGCGATGGCGGCAGCCTCGGCCCTGGATTTGCTGAGGGCGCGTCTCAAAGCAATCGTGCAATTGGACATGACTGTCAGATGTGGAAACAGATTGAACTGCTGGAAAACCATCCCGACTTCGCGTCGAATTTTCTGAAGCTGTTTCTGGTTCCGGGGGAGATCGGCACCACCAATGCGAATGGCGCCACTGCGGAAGCTCTCCAGCCCGTTTACACACCTGATCAGGGTCGATTTTCCCGATCCTGACGGACCGCAAATGACAAACCGGGCGCCTTGCGGCACGGCAAGATCGATGTTCTTCAGAGCGTGGAAGCTGCCAAACCACTTGTTTAATGCGATGATTTCCACGGCCGGTTGATCAGGCCGGCCCGGGTTACTGCCCTGCCCGATTTCAGCCGGCCCAAGGATTGGGTGTTGCATTGCATGAACAGCGTCGTTCATCGGCTTTCTGGCCCCAGCAACTTGCGTTCAAGAAGCTTGACCATCTGCGCGATCGTCAGAGCCAGAACGAGAAACACAATGCCGACGACGGTCAGCGGCTCGGCATAGCGATAGGTGTCGGATGCGATGTCGAGCGCCCTGCCCAGCATCTCCGGCACAGCGATGACGGCCAGATAAGGCGTCGCCTTGAGGATCGAGACAAAGTGGTTCCCGACGGGGGCCGCGACGTTGCGCAGCATCTGAGGAGCCAGGATAAAGAACACGATATCGATCCGGTTCAATCCCACTGCCTTGGCGGCTTCGGCTTGGCCTTTAGGAATGGCGTCGATGCCAGCCTTGAATACCTCCGCCAGATATCCGCTGAAATAGATGCTCAGGCCCAGTATGCCGACCACGACCGCCGGCAGCGTGAAACCCCAATGTGGAAGGACGAAATAGAGGAAATAGAGCCAGGCCAGCACGGGCGTCGAGCGGATAAAGTCGATTGCGAAACGCATCAGATAGCCCGACACAGATCCTGCTCGCCGAGTGATCTCAAAGCTGAAGCCGAGGATCGAGGCGCCGGCGCAACTCAGCAGCGCAATGCCGATGGTGGTCCCGATGACGCTAAGGATCGTCGGAACGGTCGAGGCGGCGAAGGTAAGATCAAAATTCATTTGTCAGCCCCCTCCCAGCACCAATGCGCTGCTCCACCCATCGGCCAAACACCGTGACGGGATAACAGATCACGAAATAGGCAAGCAGAAGCGACGTATAGACGCCGACAGGGTTGTATTCGAGTTCGGCGATTTCCTTCGCTCGGAATGTCATATCGGTTAGAGTTACGAGCGAGACCAATGCAGTGCCTTTGATCAACTGGATGAACTGGTTGATGAAGGTCGGCGTCATCCTGGTCAGCGCTTGCGGCAATTCTATCAGGCTGAGGATATGCCGGCGCGGTAGCCCGAGCGCGGAAGCGGCTTCGATCTGGCCCCGATCGAGCGATTGGAGACCGGCCCGGACGGCCTGGCTTCCATATCCCCCGGCGTTCAACCCCAGCACCATAGCGCTCACGGCGATCGCTGGGAGTTGGACGCCGACGACCGGCAGGACGTAGTAAAAGAGAAAGAGCAGGATGATCACCGCGGAGCTGCGCCAGAACTCTATGACGGCAGTGACGGCAAAGCGTGCGACGCCCCTGGTCAGATATTGCGCTACGCCAAATATCAAGGCGAAGGTCACTGCAAACAGCACCCCCAACGCGGTAACCACGGCCGTTATGCGGAACCCTTGGAAAATGCCGGCGAAAATCTCGATAATGGTCACGCTTGAACGTCCCTGGATCCTGAACGCCTCGATGAAGCCGGGCGTTCGCTCGTCGTATGTTGGGCCCCACGGGCCAAGATGCGGTGGGGCTAGGCCCTGGGTATGCAGGCTATCCAACAATGCTTCATGTCGCCTGACGCCACGATCTTCTCCCGCCGTCTTGGAGTCGGTCAGCCCTGCCCCTTGCAGACCTGATCGCTGGTCAGATCCGGCGCCTTCTCCTGATCGGTAAATCCGTTCTTGGTCATGATGCGCTCGACCGTGCCATCGAGCTTGAGCGCCTTGAGCCGGGAATTGTACAGGTCCCGGAGGTCACCATCCTCCTTGCGAAACGCAATCGCCGAATAGCCGAACCGCTCCTTTCCACCTTCGTGCACCCCCTGGAAGGGCAAGGCGCGTTCGATCCCATGGATGTTCTCGTCGGCGAGAATGCGGGCCACTGTCGGCGCCGAAAATGCCGCAACGTCGATCCGGCCGGTGAGCAGCGCGGAAACGTTTGATTGGATATCGGGGAAAAGCAGCATGCGTTCCTCCACCAGACCTGCGGCTGCCGCATTCTTCGCAGTCGTGCTGCCGCGCCCCACACCAAACTTGATCTCGGGGTTCGCCGCGATTTGGGCGTAGCTGTGAATCTTCTTCGGATTGCCGTCGGCGACCAGGGCAGCATCCGCAAGCTTGAGATCGGGGTCGCTGAAGGCGACGAGCGCGCAACGCTCCGGCGTGATGTAGAGACCGGCGGCGATCGCATCAAAACGCTGTGCTGTCACTGCGGGGATCAACGCGCCGAATTCGGTGACGACGATTTCAACCTTACCCACCCCAAGACCCTCAAAGGCGGCCTTGATCAGATCGGGATGAAAGCCGGCAGGGTCGCCATTCTTGTCGCGAAATCCCCAAGGAGCGCCATTGGAGATGCCAATGACGATCTTGCCCTCACGCAAGACCCTTTCGCGCGTCGTCTCGGCTCTCGAAGCGCCAGCCGTCGCGAAGAGAAAAGCGCAGGCTGCCGCTGCGGCCGTGATCGTGCTGAAGACCCGGTACTTGCTTGCCATGCGGCTTACTCCCTGAGCATCGAATGTGGCCTTAAAGGTAGACCAGGTATAACAGGTATGTCAAATTTTTATGAAGATGATATTTGAGTTTTGTAAAATCCCGCTGCGCGAAGGATCCAGCGATGCGAGCAACGTAACGGGGATAGACATCCCCCACTGTATGCGCTAGGTATCCCTAGTATACCAAGGTGTGGGAGCTGAAATGAACGGACAAACCGGGACGGTCCTTCACGAGAACGTGCGCCATGAAATCATGCGCCGGGTACGTGCTGGAGAATATGCGGTCGGCGAATCCCTGCCTTCAACAGCGGCTTTGGCAGAAGAGTTCGCGGTAAGCCCAATCACCATCAAGCGGGCATTGCGCGATCTCCAGCCCGCCGGGATCTTGCGTTCAGTGCCTGGGCTGGGGACCTTCGTGAGGGAGCAACGAAGGTTCGTTCGTGACCTCGATTTCTCGCTCACCTCTCACGACGACGCTTTGCGGCTTGGCTTGACGCCCACGATTCGCCTCCTTTCGCTGACGCAAGAAAAGATACAGGATCCGGCCTTTGATGCGCTTGAGCCGCCTGATGGGCTGATGTTGTGTGTTCGCAAGGTGATTTCCACCGACGGCACGCCGATTATGTATGACACCTCGTACCTGCCCCGTTCCTTGAGCGACGAGGTGGTTGGTGAGTTCGGAGAAAAGTTCATCAGCGACGCGTTGCGCGCTCACGGAACACAATTCACCAAAACCAAGTTGCTGATCGATGCCGCACCGGCTTCCGAGCAAGCCCAACAGACCTTCACGATCAAGAACGGATATCCAACGCTGCGTCGCCTCTATCGGTTGAGCACGACCGACAAGTCCTTCTCGGTCTTCGGCGTAACGGAATCGCCCTTCGACCGCCTGGCCTGCGTGGTGGAACTTGACGCGAGGGGCGAAGGCTCAAAGTCGAAAAGGTAGGGGCGACGCAACAGCTCGGCAAACCGGGCTGCGCAAAGCGACGATAATCAGAGACAGTCCAGGAGCAGGCGACCATGCTTCCAGCACCACCATCACCCGATGTGTCCCTTGACGAGCTGGCCATGCGGCTCGCCGCCGTCCGCAGCGAAATGGCCCAAGACGCGGTCGACTTCCTGGTTCTCACCAATCAGAAAAACATCGAGTATTTCACCGACTACCGAACATTGTCGTGGGGCTATCATTCGCGGCCGCTGTTCGTGGTGATCGACCACCGAGACATACTCGTCATAGCCAACCGGATTGAGTCCAGAAACCTTGAATCGAGGCCGAGGGCTTTTTCGATCGTCTACTATGCTGGCTATCTTGCGGAAGGCGCGCGCACCATCGTCCAGGAGATTTCCGCTCGCGATCCGGCTGCTACGACAAAGGCCGCGATCGACTATGGCCAGGACATGCTTGGTCGCGGTTCTCTGGAGATCGTGGATGGCTTGAGAGCGCGCGGCGGCCTGCTGGAGAGCGCCACGGACCTTTTGTGGCGAACCCGCGTCATCAAATCGCCGTTCGAGGCTGGCCTCAAGCGCATCTCCTTCGAGATCGTCAATGCTGCCTTCGATGATGCCGTTTCGCAGGCAAGTCTAGGCATTACCGAGGTCGAGCTTTGTCGGCAGATCCAGTCGCGTATTATCCTGAATGGAGCGGAATGCGCTGATCCGATTGCAATGACCTTCTGCAGGGGTGAGTTCAACTACAGCCGCCCACCCCAGATGCAGCCCCTTGCGGTCGGCCAGTACGCCTGGACCGATTTCCGGTCCACTTATGGTGGCTATCCCGCGGATAGAAATCGCATTGCCCGCGGCGGTCCACCCGAACGATGGGAGATCGATGCATACGAACGAACGCGCGGGCTCACGGTCGCGCTCGCAAATGGTGTCAGGGCGGGGATGACGTCCGGAGACGTTTTTGCGGCCTTTGAGCAGCTTTGGCGCGATGCAGGCTTGCCCCCCGCTTATGGTCTCGTTTCCCGGATCGGCCACGGCGGAGGGCTCGACGTCACCGAGCCGCCATCCATTTCAAAAAATAATCCCGAAATCATAAGGCCGGGCATGATCCTTCACCTTGAGCCCAAGCTGGAAATTGATGGCGCCGTCTTTCAGTTCGAGGAAGTCATCTATGTTCGCGACAAGGAAGTCGAATTCTTAAGTGAACTTTCGCCGGAACGGATGCCGGTCATCAATTAACGATTTAGTGGGCTCGCAGGTCGTGCCGTTTGGAAAAGGCTAAGGGGTGCCCGAGGGCCGACTGGTAACCCATATTGCAGTTCCTGCGCGGCACGAAGCAATTGACTGAAAACCGGAGACGTTTCGGAAATCCGGCAGTTGCCTGGCAGTTAGGGTGTGCCAAGAGACGGGCATTGCGCTGCCTGAGAGAACTGAACCGCGACTATGAAGCCACTCATCGTGATATGCACGCATGACGCGGAGTTTTATCTCGTGCTCAGCCACATTCTTGCTGTCGACGGCTTCACCAGTGCGCTGACCAGCAACGTGGATGAAATCTTTGAATTGGCCGCCGAGACAACGGTGCGGGCCTGCGTGCTCGATTGCCGGCCAGACAATCGTATGGCTGACAACTGTACCCGGCTCAGGCAGGACGCCCGGACAAGCGCCCTCCCTGTCATTGCGCTGATTGCAGCTGGTGCCGAGAACCAGCATCTGGCGTTATTGAAGTCCGGAATCAACGAAAGTTTCATGAGGCCATTGGCGCCGTCTAAGCTGCTCGACTACCTGCATTTCAAACTCGGAACCCGTCCAGAACCTGGCGTACGAACCCCGCCTGCTATGTCGCTGAAATATGGCGACGTCGAAATGACGGTCGACAGCCATCACGTGCGTTGCAACGGCAGAGAAATTCTGCTGGGACCGATCGAGTTCAGGCTGCTGCGGCACATGCTCGAGAACCCGGAAAAAGTGCTCAGCCGCGACGAGTTAATTGCGGTGGCCTGGCCGGACAATGTCTATGTCGGTCCGCGCACCGTGGATGTTCATATCAGCCGGCTGCGAAAGTCTCTTAAGCATTCCTCACATGGCGATATCATTCGCACTGTAAGGCTCGGTGGATACGCGCTGGAATATCACTCGTTTTGATCGTTGCCGTTTTATCGGCAGGCAAAAGATCACTGTCTCGCTAGGGCAGCGAGGTCAGAATGCGTTCTGGGGCGGCATCGCCGGTCATGGTTGTTGCGCCCGACACCAGGAACAGGCGGTCCGGCAGGTTGGGCAACGCCATTAATGTTACCTGCCATCGTGGCGACCATTTCATTGGTTTGGATGGTTGCAGCTCGCTCATTTGAGCCAGCCATCGTTTCCGCCCGCTGAAGCTGTTACGCAACCCGCCAGATACAGGCTCAAAAGTGAGATACAGAATGTCGCCTTCGCCATGCAACCTCTGTTTGCGCGCCTAACTTGGAGTGCTCAACGCTATCTGTGAAGAGGATGCGAAACAACGCACGCCATTCTCAATTATCCTCTCGACAGTCCAACAACTTGCGGCGAACGATCCACATGTGCGACCTGCGCAACGTCACGTGAGCAGCCGGACGAAGGGCCGCTTGAGATGGGCTAGAACTTTCGCCACATCTCCAGCGCGGAGGGTCCGTTATCGCGGAACACCGAATTACAAGGTTTTGTGGTATTATATCTGCTGGCGGACCCCAATCCGCCTGGCCGGCGTCCTGCCAAGTCGGGTTTACCCCACCCGCCCCCAAAGAAAAGGACGCCGGCCGCCTTGGCTTAGCACTGTGCCAAGTACATCGTTGTTCAAGTGGCCTATATCGAGCCTTTGTAACGGGTAGCCTCAATCCATAATGCGAGTGCAATAGCTGGCGACCGCCCCTTAACTTCCAAATCGCGGCCTCGATAGCCGCCAGCCGCGATCCATACTGTCTTTGAACGCTGATAGATTTTAATGCCCCGTGCGCTCGCCCAAGCGCACAGATATGCAAAGTCTCGCTTCATGATTTCCCCACACTCAGCAATCGAATTGCCCATAACTGCGAGGGCGGAGGTATGTTCCACGATGCTGAAGAGCCCGCCATCTTTCGGCAGCGGGCGAGTCTAAGAGTTGGTTGGCGACAACAGCATGGCGGGTATGTCATAGCCCGGGCTAAGCCATTTATGCTTTCTATGTTTTCCCTGTTTGTCGGGGTCAATTCCGCCAAAGCTCTATCGTATTGCGTGCCCGGCGATGCATGCAGACGATCGTTCGACTATCCAGCTTGGACCATTCTCCTTTCGTTGCAGCTATTGATCTGATCGTCACGGGCTCTAAAGCTCTCAGGTACCTCTGGCGTCGGTCGAAATAGCAAAGCCCGCCTTAGGCAACGGGAAGGCTCTGGAGTAGCTGCGATCAACCAGCATAGGCCAACGAGCGGCGGAGCGCTCCCGTTGCGCTCCATCCACTCGTTCCGGTCGGCGTCACCCCACTCGTTTCGGTCGTCGATGCCACACTGCCTGGCCAATCCATTCCTGCGACACCATGTTGGCGGCGACGTTCTGAATTGCCTTGCCCCTCTCGCCAGCAAATGTCTGCGCGGTGGGAGCCGCTTCCAAGTCAGCTGGGTGCAAGCTCGGCTGTCAGTCGGACCCCGATCAGCGGTCGTCTCTTTTGAGCATATTGTTATGGACTTACCTCTCGAAATACCCCCAATATTCAGAGGGGGAGATCGAATGAAGGCGAAGGCATTTCTTGCGAGCGCGGCCGTGTTCATCGGTGGGTGCTCAGCAAACACGAATGTTTCCAGTAGTGATCTTACGGCTCGGGGCGGCGGTCGCGGTTGCCGCCAACAACGGCTACGGCGGTGGATATTACCGCCCACCCCCTACCGTCTACGGCGTCGCGTGGGACCAATTCTACGACCAGTTCTACAATCTAACTTGGCGATGCCGTGACAAGGCCACGGGGCGGTTCGTCGACGACTACTATTGCAACGGCATGCCGATGTTCGACAGCGCCTGGCCCGGCTGGTCGGCGTAGGATCGCTATGGACCAGGCGCCCCACGAGAGCCGACCCGACCCGTTCCGTAAGCGCACTGGCGCCAAACGGTCACGGCGGCGGCGTCCGGCGCAAGTACTAAGGCGATTGATCTTCTTAACGGTTGCCGCAGCTGGCGCGCTCGCCGCGCAGGCTGCATGGCAGCAGAGTGAAAACCTACCTGACCTAGCATCGAAGTGGATCGGTTCCAGTCCGGAGCCGATCGCCGGTGTCGCTTCGGTCATCGATGGCGACACGATAGAGATCCATGGACAGCGCATACGCCTCAACGGCATTGACGCGCCTGAGTCAGCCCAGCGATGCGAAGATGCCAAGGGTTTTCGCTACCGGTGCGGCGCGAACGCCGCGGCAGCACTCGACGGATTCCTGGCCGCTTCGGGGCCGGTCAGATGCACCTTCGCCGCGTGGGATCCCTACAACCGTTTTGTAGGCAACTGCCGGCGTGCGGATGGCGCCGACGTCGCAGCATGGATGGTCGAACATGGCCAGGCGCTCGACTGGCCCAAATACAGCCACGGCGCTTATGCTGGGCAGCAGGCAAAGGCCGAGGCGGCCAAGCTGGGGCTTTGGATCGGGTCTTTTCAGGCGCCGTGGGAATGGCGCGCTGGGCATGGAAGCAATGCCCAGCCGTCGGTGGGACGGCCGCTCGGCATCGTCAGCCGCGAGCTGGTCGCGCAGAGCGGCTATTCATGCGAGCCGCGGCGCACGTGCCGGAGGATTGGTTCTTGCGATGAGGCTCAATGGTATCTCCAAAACTGCTCTTGGGGCGGGAAGCTGGATCGAGACGGCGACGGCATTCCGTGCGAACCGCTTTGCTAGGTTTTCGGGGGGAGGACAGCTAACGGACAATAAGTTTTACAACCGTGTCGGCGGCGAGCGGATCTCGTCGCGCCAGATCGACGAGCTCATCGGCCTCGCGCGAGGCCTTGCGGCAGACGGCACTATCAACAAGGCCGAGATCGAGTTCCTTCAGAAATGGTTGGCTGCGAATGGTGAGATCAGCAATCAGCCGATCATCCGAACTTTGTACCGGCGGGTCAATGATATCCTCTCTGACGGCGCGGTCGATGCCGATGAACACGCCGAACTATTGGATACGCTGGACAGCTTCTCGACGCGTGACTTCGAGCTCTGAGAGGTACTGAAGTCAACAACCCTGCCGCTATGCGATCCGGCCCCGACGTTAACGTTCGCCGGCCGGCTCTATTGCTTCACGGGCACGTTCAATTTCGGTCAGCGAAAGCATTGCGAACAGGCTATCGCGGACCGCGGGGGCATCTCCGGCGGCCTTAGCCAGAAAACGGAAGTTTTGGTGATCGGCGCCTACGCCACCGAATCATGGAAGCATTCCTCATTCGGCGATAAGATCGTCAAGGCCACCGCTTGGCGTGACCAGGGATTGCCAATCTCGATCGTCGCCGAAAGCCACTGGGCGAACTTTCTCTGAGCGACCCCAAGGGACCGAGGTGATGCGACCGCGCTCCTGGGGCAAATCCTCCCGGCGGAAGCGGTCATTTCTGCTGCGCCTCTGGTCTCTTCACAGGGCATTTCGCGGTCAAGGCTGACCGGGTCCACCATCGCTCCAGCCAAAAGTTTCAGGTCCGAGTCCTGGCCCAGCGAGAACTGGTTCGGCAACGAGCAGAAGCAGGTGGTCGTGCGGCGGGCGGAGGCCCTGGCGCACGTCGCCGCCGCCATGGCGTCGTCACCAAATAGTGCTCCGCTGGCCGATCGTGTTCGGCCTGCTGCCTTATCAACTTTTTTTGATGAACACTGGTGAGGTGAAGCCGCTCTCAAATCGTTCACGGCAGGTCTTGTCGGTTGAGCCCGGCAGTTAATGACGGTTGGATCGATGACGTTAAAAATCACCATTGGACCGCCTCGGTTAGCAATCAACCAGGGGCGCAGCTTTCTTGTGACTGAACCGGACGGCGAGATCGCCTGGCCCACGAACAACGGGTTATATGCATCTGACACACGGCTGATATCCAGCTGGCAGATCTTTGCCAATGGGCAACCATGGGACCTCCTCAATTCCGGAAATATCGCCTACTTCGCAGCCAAGGTCTATCTCGTGAACCAGGCGTTCGAGACGGAAACAGGCCATGTGCCGGCGGGCAGCCTGGGGCTGGTGATCGGCCGAGCGTTGGATGAGGGGCTACATGAGGATCTTGATCTCGTAAACCACGGGCCAAAGGCTGTGCGGTTCAATTTGGAAGTTGCTATGCGCAGCGACTTTGCCGACCTGTTCGAAGTCAAGGGCGGCCCGATCATCCGCCGCGGACGGATCACAACGGATTGGTCGTCCAAACCGGCACGCCTTCGCACCTCCTACGTCAATCAGGATTTTAAGCGAGAGGTCACGGTTAAAATCCGTCGGACGACCAAGAAGCCCGTCTATGCCAACGGCCGGATCAGTTTCGACATTAAGCTCGAACCGGGCGCGGTATGGCATGCTTGCCTTCTCTATGACTTTGGCAATGGTGATACGGTCTATCGGGCACCGCGCGTCTGCATCGACCAAGCCCTTGGCTCTAAAGCGGCGAAACGTCTCGCAGGATGGCGGGGCAGTGCCCTGAACTTCAGCTGTTCCAATGACGAATTTCACCGCTTCTATCATCAGGCGGTCGAAGACATGGCCGCGCTGCGGCTGCCGATCGAAGGAACGGACGAGCTAGAATATGTCCCGGCTGCCGGACTGCCTTGGTTCATCGGTCTGTTCGGTCGTGACAGCCTGATAGTCTCGCTTCAGAATGCGCTGGTCTACCCAGATTTTTCGCGCGGTGCCCTGGACGTTTTGGGACGCTTTCAAGCAACCGAGCGCGACGACTACCGCGATGCGGAACCAGGAAAGATAATGCATGAGCTTCGCACCGGCGAACTCGCTCATTTCAATTTGATCCCCCATACGCCGTATTACGGCACGGCCGATGCTACGCCTCTTTATCTCATCGTGCTTCACAACACTTGGCGATGCACCGGTGACGCCAGCCTGCTCGACCGACACATCGCCACGGCCGAGAAGTGCCTGGATTGGATTGACCGCTATGGGGACCGTGACGGTGACGGGTTCCAGGAATATGAAACCCGCTCGGCTTCGGGATATGAAAATCAGAGTTGGAAAGACGCAGGCGATGCCTTGGTTTATACAGATGGCACGCTGGTAAAGGGACCCAAGGCGCTTTGCGAATTGCAAGGCTATGTCTACGATGCTTGGCAGCGCATGGCTGAAATCTTCGATGCCAGAGGCGACGGCGGACGTGCTGAGCAGCTTCGTGTCAAAGCCAAGAGCTTGTTCGACCGGTTCAACCAGGTCTTCTGGGACGAGGCGTCCGGCTTTTACGCTTTTGCGCTGGATGGCGACAAGAAACCGGTGCTGAGCGTCGCCTCCAACCCTGGTCACTGTCTTTGGTCGGGAATAATTCCACCCGAACGAGCCGCCAGGGTGGTGCAGCGGCTAATGATGCAGGATATGTGGAGTGGTTGGGGTATCCGGACGCTTTCGGCCGATCACCCTGCCTACAATCCACATTCCTATCAATGTGGCTCCGTGTGGCCGCATGACAACGGACTGATCGCGCTCGGTTTCCGACGCTATGGCTTCTCGGCGGAAGCTTGTCGCCTCTCTCGCGACGTGAGCAGCGCCGCAATCTACTTCATGCAACATAGAATGCCAGAGCTGTTCGCCGGGTTGTCGCGAACGCCCACAACGTTCCCGGTGCAGTATAAGGGAGCGAATGTTCCGCAGGCCTGGGCGGCCGGGTCGTGCTTTTCGCTCCTGCAGGCGATCATCGGCTTCCAGCCCGACGCTCCAAATGGCAAGCTGTATATTGATCCCAGACTGCCGGACTGGATGCCTGAATTCACCTTAAAAGACCTGCGGCTCGGCAAGAAGCGGCTCGAACTCCATTTCTGGCGCGCCGGCGCCGAGAGCTGTTGGGAAGTTCGAAGTGGCGATCCTTCCCTGGTGGAGGCGCGCAGTTGCGCGACCGGGCCCTCTTTGCGCTAGGTTGCCGGTTGCGGTGCGCCGTTCGGTGTTCTGGTTAGCTGTGTATCGACATAGCTGGGCGGTGAACCAACGGGCGCGCTAAATGCTTGAACGGCTAGAGTACGATCCGCTTGCCCGCGCCTGTGGCAAGCAATTCAGCAACGTGCAGGGTTTTTCGCCCGGTCCCCTGCTCGATCTGCTCGCGGCAACTAAAGCCGTTTGCGAGGATCATGACGTCGGCAGGTGCGGCTCGCACGGCTGGCAGGAGCACGCGTTCTGCCGCTGCCATCGAGACTTCGTATTTGGCTGCCTCGAAGCCGAACGATCCGGCCATTCCGCAACACCCCGACTTCATCACCTCATGAGCGAGGCCGATCTTCTTGAGAACGCGTATTTCGGCGTCCGGCTTGATGACTGCGTGATGATGACAGTGGATCTGTACCAGAGCCTGACCATCTACCCGGAGATCCTGAAGGGTTTCGAGGTTTCGATCCAGGAACTCGGTCAGCAAAAATGTTTGGGCGCTAAGCCGTCTGGCGCGGTCGTCAGTCGGAAACAGTCCTAAAAGTTCGTCACGGAACGCGCTGACGCATGCCGGCTCCAGGCCGATGAGCGGCGTGCCGGAAGCGATTTCCTGCTCCAGGCTCGTCATCACCTCCAGCCAGAGTGCCTTTGCCTGGTCCAGCATGCCCCAATCGTAAAGAGGGCGGCCACAGCACAGATGCCGGTGTGGGATGACGACGTCGAAGCCGAGCGACTCCAGAAGCTCGGTCGCCGCGATCGCGGTTGCGGGACGGAAGTAGTTGTTGAAAGTGTCGGGCCACAGCATCACACGCGAGCCTCCGCCCCTGACTCTCATGCGACGGCGAAACCATTCGCTGAAGCTATGACGAGCATATGCGGGGATTGAGCGCTCCGGCGCTATGCCGCCCACCCATTTCGCGGCCGTCGAGATGCCGGGCGCATGAGTAAGCGCGTTGATCAGCCATGGCGCACGCTGCGCGAGTTTCGACCAACGCTCGATCAGGCCCATCGAATAGGCGGCGCGGGGTCTAAGGCGGCCCCTGTAGTGGTGCGCCCTAAACTCAGCCTTGTAGGTCGCCATGTCGGTGTTGACCGGGCAGTCGCTTTTGCAGCCCTTGCAGCCAAGGCAAAGATCGAGCGCCTGCTCGACCGCGCGGCTCTTCCAGCCATCTGTGATCGGCCCCTCCCGCATCATCTCGAACAGCAGGCGGGCACGTCCACGGGTCGAATATTGTTCCTCCCGTGTGGCCATGTAGCTCGGGCACATGACGCTCTTGTCGCTGTCGGTCCTGCGGCAGGACCCGACGCCGACGCAGCGGCGCGTCGCTGAAAGAAAGCTGCCGCCGTCCTCGGGATAGGCGAAATAGGCATCGACTTCCTCGGGGTGGAATTCCGGTCCCGAACGCAAGTTTGAGGTGATCGGGTAGGGATCGACGACCTTGCCGGGATTCATCATGCCCGCGGGATCCCAAATCGCCTTGAACTCTCGGAAGGCCTGAATCATTTCGGGGCCGTACATCTTCTCCAGCAATTCGGCCCTGGCCTGGCCGTCGCCGTGTTCGCCCGAGAGCGTGCCGCCGTAGCGAACCACAAGATCGGCGGCATCACGCATGAAGGCGTTGAAGTTGACGAGGCCTTTTTCGGTTCTTAGATCGAAGTCGATGCGGCAATGGATCAGCCCGTCGCCGAAATGGCCGTAGACCGATGCCTCGTAGCCATGACGATGAAACAGGGCCTTGAGGTCGCGCAGATATCGGCCCAAGTTGTCGCGGTGGACGGCGCTGTCCTCCCATCCCGGCCCTCCCTCAGGCCAGTCCGGCACGTGCGCTGTGACCCCGAGCGCTGCCTCGCGCAGTTCCCAAATCTTGGCCTGCCGCCGTTTGTCGGCCACGAGTTCGACTGGATTTCCCTTCCGCTCGAAGGCATCGAGCAGTCTGCGCGCCGCGGCCTCGGCCTCATCGCGGGTATCAGCGCCGAACTCAGCAATCAGCCAGCCCTTGCCTTCCGGCACCAACTCGGCATCCTCACGATGGACACCTTTGCGCACCACGAATTCGACGAGCATGTCGTCCATGCCTTCGCACGCGATTGGATTGAACGGCAGCACTTGGGGGACCGCATCGGCAGCCTCGAACACGTCCTTGAAACCAATGACGGCGAGCACGCGCTCGGGCGGACTGGCGATCAGCTCGAGCGTTGCTTCGAGAATGGTGACGCAAGTCGATTCGGTCCCGACCAGCGCGCGCGCCACATTGAAACCGTTTTCAGCAAACAGCTGATCGAGATTTTCGTAACCCGATACGCGGCGCGGGATCTTAGGATAGCGCTCTCGGATGAGGCCCTCATAGCGATGGCGAAAGTCGTCCAATTGAAGATAGATCTCGCCCGCCCGGCCGCCCGCCGCAAGAATACGCCTGAACTCGGCGTCGTCGGTGCGGCCGACCTTCAATCTCATTCCGTCATATGTCAGGATTTCAAGCGCCTCGACATTATCCGAGGTGCGCCCCGACATGATCGAATGCACACCGCAGGAATTGTTGCCAAGCATGCCGCCGAGCGTGTTGTGGTCATGTGTGGCGGGATCCGGCCCGAAGGTCAGATGGTGTTGCTCGGCGGCGCTTCTAAGCGTGTCGAGCACGCAGCCTGGCTCTACGCGCGCCAGCCGCCGCTCCGGATCGAGCGCAACGATGCGGTTCAAATACTTTGAAAAATCGATGAGCACCGCGACGTTGCAGCCTTGTCCCGCAAGGCTCGTTCCACCGCCGCGCATGACCATCGGCGCTCCGGACTTGCGGCAAATCGCCATGGCCGCCACGACGTCGTCCACCGAACGGGGAATGACGACGCCAATGGGCACCTGCCGGTAGTTCGATGCGTCCGTCGCATAAAGCGCGCGGCTGCCATCATCGAACCGGACCTCGCCCTCGATTGTGCTGCGCAGTGCTGCTGCAAGCTCTTTGACAGATCCGTCGGTCGGCACGAACGCGCTTCTGACCCGTCCGTTGCCGCCGCGTTCAATGCGCCGCACAGGGCGCCGGATGCCCGCCCGCGCATGGTCTACTTCGATGACATGGCTCATGGGCTCTCTCCCGCGGGTCGGAGCAAGAAGCGTTCCGCGTCAGCGGACTTGAAGACAAGACCGTGCCCCGGGCGGGTCAGATCCGGCCGGATGACGCCGCCGGACGGGACGGGAGCACCATCGAACAGCATGTGTTCGATGCGGACATGGTCGTGGAACCATTCAAGATGGCGCAAACGCGGGATGGCGCACGCGGCATGCAGGTGAAGTGCGGGCGCACAGTGGCATGATAAGGGCAAGGCGTAGGCGTCGCAGAGAGCGGCCGCGCGTATAAACCCGGTGAAGCCACAGCAGCGCGTGACATCCGCCTGAAGCACATCGACCGCGCCGGCCTCGATCATACGGCGGAAATAAAAGGGCTCGTGGCCATATTCGCCGGCGGCGATGTCTATTCCCGGCGGTGCGCGGTCGCGCAGCAGACGCAGTCCCTCCAGATCGTCGCTCGAGACAGGCTCCTCGAACCAGCTGATCCCGAACGTCGGAAATCGCTCGGCGAACCATAAGGCCTGTTTGCGCGAAAAGGCGCCGTTGGCGTCTACGAAGAGTTCAGCGTCACCGATCGCCTGCCTCGCGACACGGATTCGACTAAGATCGTCCGCCGGATGCGTGCCGATCTTCATCTTGACGAAACGGCAGCCGTCCTGCTCCACCCAGGCCGCGAGCTGGTCGCGCACACGCTCGTCGGAGTAGGAGGTGAAACCACCACTGCCATAGATGGGCACCTCCAGGCGCTCGCATCCGAACAGGCTCGCGAGCGGCAGATCGAGAATGCGAGCTTTCAAATCCCAAAGTGCGGTATCAACTGCCGAGATCGCGGTGGCGCATAGCCCCCGCCAGCCGATATTGCGCACTGCGCGGACCATTTCGGCCCAGTGCTTTGGAATAGAGAAAGCATCTTTGCCGACAACGAGGGGGGCCAGCACGTCGATCACGATCGCCGGCACGGATGCCGCAGAATAGGTGTAGCCCAGGCCGCTTTGTCCGGCGGCGCTTGCGGTCACAACGACCACCGTGGTGCTGTCCCAGGAAATCGTCCCGTCTGCCTCTGGCGCGTCTGTCGGGATGCAGAAGGCCTGCGCCGTGACTTGGTTGACAATTGGACCGCTCGCTACCACGGGCTCGCCTCAAACGATTTCGCGAACCACATTGGAGGCGATTGTCAGCGCGATCTTGCCCCGCGCCGGCGTTCCGCGTGCCAGCGACTCGGCCAGGTGACCGACCTGCTTCAATGTCGCCTTTGGCGGCATTGGCGGCTCGTGCGGATCGACCACCGCCTCCACCAGCGTCGGGCCGGCATTCGACAAAGCTGTCTCCAACACCTCGCCGCATCGGGCAGGATCATCGACGCTGAATGCCTGGAGGCCGAAGCCGCGAGCAACGGCCGCAAAATCGATTGGCTGTAGCTCGCAGGCATATTCCGGGTTGCCCAGGAACACCATCTGTTCCCATTTGATCTGTCCCAGCACGTTGTTTTTGATGACCACGATCTTTACGTTCAGATTGTACTTCACGCACGTTGCCAATTCGCCGATCAGCATGGTGAGCCCGCCATCCCCGACAAAGGCGATGATTTGCCGGTCGGGGTATGCGATCGCGGCCGCAATTGCATAGGGCAGGCCGCAGGCCATTGTTGCGAGGTTGCCCGAGCAGGAAAACATCATGTCGCCGCGCATCGCTAGGTGGCGGGCAATCCAGGTGGTGATCGTGCCAGAGTCCGTCGCCACGATCGCATCATCATGGACAAGCTTGTTCAACTCGTGCGCCACCACTTCCGGTTTCATGGGCTTGTCGTCACGCGTGCCGCGCTCCAGCATGACATCGTTCCAGTCCTTCACGCCTGCCTGGGCTTCTTCCAGAAACGAGCGGTCCTCGCGGAATTTCAGCAGCGGCAGTAGCGCTTTGAGCGTTGTCTTGACATCGCCGACCAGTCCGGCCTCAACCGGGTAGCGCAGACCCACGCGCTTGGGATCGATCTCGATCTGAACCGCCTTGGCCTTCCCCGGTTCGGGATAAAATTCGATATAAGGGAAGCTCGACCCGCAAATCAGGAGCCGGTCGCAACTCTCCAGCGCTTCTTGTGAAGGCTTGGTGCCGAGCAGACCGATGCCGCCGGTACAAAAGGGGCTGTCGTCGGGAATGACGCCCTTTCCGAGCAAAGGCTTGATGACCGGGGCACCGAGCAATTTGGCCGCATCGAGAATCTCGGAGCGTGCGCCAAGCGCGCCACGGCCGGCCAAGATTGCAGGTCTCTTTCCGGAATTCAGGATATCGGCGGCGCGCGCAAGTTGGTCTTCGCTCGCCATCTGAGCCGAGTGCGCCATCAAGTCCGAGACATGTTCAGGAACGTTGCGTTCTGAGCGACGTGCCGATTTTAGCGGTTGCGATTGCATGTCGGCCGGGATCGTCACATGTGCCACGCCCCGATATGCAAGTGCAGTGCGGCAGGCCAGTTCAACAACATTTTCGACATGAGCGGGACCCATCACGCGGGTGTTATAGACGCACACATCCATGAACAGCTTGTCGAGCTCGACATCCTGTTGGGTGAAAGTATGCAAAAGGTCGTGGAACTGCAGGCCGGTGATGGCAAGCACGGGCTGTCCGTCGAGCTTGGCGTCATAGAGGCCGTTGAGAAGGTGGATCCCGCCCGGTCCGGAAGTCGCAAGGCAAACACCCAGCCGTCCTGTCCACTTGGCGTAGGCGCAGGCAGCGAAAGCTGCGGCTTCTTCGTGGCGGACCTGGATGAAGCGCACCTTGTCCTGATGCGTCCTCAGCGCTTCAACGATGCCGTTGATGCCGTCACCGGGCAGGCCGAAAACTGTGTCCACGCCCCAGGCGATAAGGGTTTCGACCAGTACGTCGGCTGCGGTGAGAGAAGCCATGAGATTACCTCGCGAGACACGACACCCGATTCAACTGTGAAGGACATTCCAACGACCGTGTCCCGCGTGTGTTCCAGCCAGATTTGGCGGTGTCCCGGGTGCTGCGCGTCGGGAGCTCTTGAGTGAATGTCTCGCGGTAGTCAATTAAGAGGCAACCTCACCAGATCGTCGGCCCTAGCCCCGGGGATCCATTAAAAAGAAACCGTCGTCGTAGAGAAGAATAAGGCTCTCACTGGTCAGATTCTATTCGAGGCACTGGAGAAATTCGACTTAAAGCACTGCGACAAGAGACGCTGTGTTGCGCTGACAGTGAATGAGATCATGGTCTAGATTGGAGAACTGCGACCTCCACAAAGGGCATTTGCGACAAGCGTCGTCCGCGACACACGGAGTCGTGATCGGCGTCTGGTCGTGGGTACTCGGCCCTGATAGTGCGCGGGTTCTTGTTGCCTATGGCGGTGGATGCGAGTGGCAGGGAACTACCGAAAGGTCCAGCCGTTGATCGCGGACCCTGATAGCCTTTGGCTGGACCCCAATGTCCCTGCAAGATGGCAATGCGAGAAAAACTGTGGTCGTGACGGGGGCGTCGGCTGGCGTTGGCCGCGCCACGGCGGTCGCCTTTGCGCGCCGTGGCTACGATGTCGGGCTGATCGCACGCGGCCGGGACGGCCTGGATGGCGCGCGCCGGGAGGTTGAGGCAACCGGCCAACGCGCCTTGGTCCTGCCGCTCGACATTGCCGATGCGACCGCCGTGTTCAGCGCAGCTGAAAGGATCGCAAGCGAGTGGGGCCACATCGACGTATGGGTTAACGACGCGATGGCGACCGTCTTCGCGCCTTTCGCCGAAATCGAGCCCGAGGAGTTTCGTCGCGTCACCGAAGTAACCTATCTCGGTCAAGTCTTCGGGACCATGGCCGCGTTGAAACACATGCGCCAGCGAGGTACCGGGACGATCGTGCAGATCGGGTCCGCGTTGAGCTACCGAGCCATTCCGTTGCAGTCTGCCTATTGCGGCGCAAAGTTCGCTATCCGAGGATTTACCGACGCGCTTCGAAGCGAACTCCTGCACGAAAACAGCCGCATCAAGATAACCATGGTGCAGTTGCCGGCGGTCAATACGCCTCAATTCGACTGGGCGCGCAGCCGTTTGCCGAAGCGTTTGCAACCGCTCCCGCCAATCTATCAGCCGGAAGCCGTTGCCGATGAGATCGTGCAAGCTGCACTAAAACCTCCGCGCGAGCTATGGATTGGTCTTTCGGCCCTGAAAGCCATTGTTGGAACCATCTTGCTACCGCGGGTCGGGGACCGGATTCTAGCAAGGCAGGGCTACGCTGGGCAGATGACTGCGCAGCCGGCGCGAACCGCCCGCCCGGACAATTTGTTCGAACCAGTAGCGGGCGATCATGGCACCAGAGGGCGCTTCGGCAGGCAAGCCAGGAACAGGGTGTTGACGATCGATCCAGTCCGGCTAAGGGCGGGGATCGCGGTCACGTTGCTGGGCATTGTCGTCGGCGCCGCGATTTCCGGCCGTTTCCCATTTAAGCTCCAACGAACCCGCTTGCGTCGCGACTGAATTGAAAGGCCCGTTGCAAACACGCTCGCAGTTCTCTCCACCTTCGATCGTGCGCCCCGCCCTCCCCGGCCTGCCTAAGGCAAGGTGCCCGTTTACGCGCCCTTCCGCTCGTCATTGCGTCGAAATGCGGTCATACAAAGCACTGTCGATGCATCCCCGATCTTGTCCGCATACAAAGCTTGGAGGCCATCTCGAGGCGCTTTGCATTGCCTCTGACACCGCGTCGCGCGTTTTTATTGGCGCCTGGGCGCGGGAGGTGTGGCACCGATCGGGGCCATGCGCGCCTGCTGGGCTTGTGCCTACCAGCGACTGGCCCCCGCGGAATTGGAAGCGGGCGCACTCAGAGGCCGAGATAGGCACGGCGGACCTCGGGATCATCGACCAGATCCTTGGCGGCTCCCTGGTGGACAATCCGGCCGCCTTCCATGACGTAGCCGCGGTCGGCCGCCGAAAGCGCCAGATGCACGTCTTGTTCGACCAGGAGGATCGTCACTCCTTCTTCACGGATGGTCGCCAGCACGCCCATCAACTGCTCGACCACCACCGGAGCGAGCCCCAGGCTCATCTCATCGATCATCAAAAGGGTCGGCGCGGCCATTAGCCCTCGCGCCAGCGCGCACATTTGCTGCTCGCCACCCGACATCGAACCGGCAAGCTGCCGCTTGCGCTCCCCAAGCCGGGCAAACAATCCGTAAATGCGATCGAGGTCTCGCGCGATGGCCGCCTTGTCGTGGCGCTGATAGGCACCCATAAGCAGATTGTCCTCGACGGACATGCGGTCGAACAGCTGCCGGCCTTCTGGAACTTGCACCAACCCCGACCCGAACGCCTGGTCTGACGTCATCGGCACGAGGTCGTGACCGGCGAACTCGATCGCACCGGTGCAGCCGATCACACGCGATAGCGCGCGAAGCAGCGTCGTCTTGCCGGCGCCGTTGCCGCCGACAAGCGCTACGATCTCTGCCTTGTGCACTTCAAGAGAGAGGTCGTGCAGAACCGGCATGGCGCCATACCCCGCGCCAAGACCCGAAACCTTGAGCAAGGCGCCGGGCGTTCCCGCTCGCATGTTCATGCACGCCTCCTTCCAAGATAGGCCTCGATCACCACTGCGTCGGAAAGCACGGTATCTGGCGCACCATCGGCGATCTTCACACCATGATGCAGAACGAGCAGTCGATCTGACAGGCTTTTGATCGCCTTGATGACGTGCTCGATAACAATGATCGCTATGCCCTCGCGACGCACCTTGCGGATGACGTCGATCACTTCGTCAATTTCGACATGGTTCAGGCCCGCCATGACCTCGTCGCACAACAGCAATTTGGGTTCCATGGCGAGTGCTTTGGCAAGTTCCAACCGCTTTCTGGCCGGTCCGCCAAGCTCGTCCGCGCGCTGGTCGATAAAGCGCCCAAGCCCGACAAAATCGAGATGAGCACGCGCCTTCTCGCGCGCGTGGGCGAGATCGGCTTCGCCGCCGCGTCCAAACAAGGCGCCGACGGCGACATTGTCCAGAACCGACAGGCCAGGGAAAGGGCGCATGATCTGGAAGGTACGACCGATGCCGAGACGCGCGCGCCGAAATGCCGGCAGTTTGGTGATGGATTTTTCCTGAAAGACGATGTCGCCGGAAGTCGGCGCCAGCGTGCCGCTGATCAAGCTGACCAGCGTCGTCTTGCCGGCGCCGTTGGGGCCAATGACACCAAGAATTTCGCTTTCATCAAGAACGAAGGAAACATCGTTGACGGCGACCAGACCGGCAAAGCGGCGGGTAACATGCTTAACGTCCAGGACCGAGCTCATATGCGGTGCGCCCGGATATTCTCGACGAAATAATGCCATCCCGACTTGCGGAAGCGGCGTGCTATATCGGCCAGGCCCCGCGGCATCAGCACCACGGCGGCAACTACCACGACGCCGAAGAATAGGCCGGCCACGCTGGTTGCCTCACTCGACAGGAATTCAGAGACGGCCGAAAGCGTCAAAGCCCCGACGACGGGCCCCAGCACTGTGCCTGGACCGCCGAACACGGCCATGATGATCATCTTGACGTTCAGGCTGATATCGAACGCGCTTTCGGGGTCGAGGAAGGTGATCCAATAGGCGTGGATGCCGCCTGCGAGCGCGCTGAAGACGCCGCAGAGGGCGAAAGCGAGCACCTTGTAGAGCGTTGTATTGACGCCCATCACCGCGGCCGCCTCCTCGTTTTCACGGATGGCGATCAGCCCGAAACCGAAACGGCTGCGCGTCAGCCACAAAACGGTTAGCGTCGCCAGCACCAGCAGTCCCAGCGCAAGTTCGTAAAAAAGAGGATCGTTGTTAAGCGGCGGCAGCACGAGGCCGATATTCTGGCCGGCCACTTCGACGTTGGAGACAATGGCAATCATGACCTGCGCCAGCGCCAGGGTGGCAATCGCGAAATAATGCCCCTTGAGTCGCAACACCGGCAGGCCAAGTAGAAAGGCGAATGCGACTGCCATCGCCACGCCGAAAACCAGCCCGGCCACGAAAGGAAGTTCCCACTGGACCATCGCAATGGCGACACCATAGCTGCCAAGGCCATAGAACACGGAATTGCCGAACGAGGCATAGCCGGCATACCCGCCGATGATGTTCCAGCCTTGGGCGAGAATGGCCAGCAGAAGGGCATTGATGCCGAACTGGACGAGCACGTCCGAGCCGAACCAAGGCAGCGCGGCGAGCACGGCTACTCCCGCCACCGCCGCGATGATGCGCGACCGTATCATGCGGTCCTACCTAGCAGCCCGCTCGGCCGCACGACCAACACCGCGACCAGGACGCCGAAGCTCGCCACGTCGGCAAAGGTCGCGCCGACGTAAAGCACGGCTAGCGATTCGATGATGCCAAGGAAGAGACCCCCGACGAGCACGCCGAATGGATTGTCCAGCCCCCCGATGATGGCGATGGCGAAACATTTGGCGGTCAGCGTCGCGCCAATGTAGGGATTTATCTGCGACACCGTGCCGTAGAGGCCACCCGCAGCACCAGCCAGTCCGATTCCGATACCGAACGTGACCGCATAGAGATGACGCGGCTCGACACCATAGAGCCGCGCCGCCACCAAATTCTGCGCAGTCGCCCGGATGGCGCGGCCAAGCCTGGTTCGCAAGAGGAAAACCCACATTGCTAGTGTCAGGAGGATGGCGACACCGAACGCCATTAGCCTTGCCTGCGGCAGTACAATGGGACCGATCGCGATGCTGTTGCCGGCGTAGGGAGGGTTGATGGTGCGGAAGTCGGCTGAAAAGGCCAATTGTGCCAGATAGGTCAGAACCACCTCCAACCCGAAGGTGATCAGCAAGGTGTTGAACATCGGCGCCCGTACCACGAGGTTGAGCAGTCCGCGTTGCACGACATAGCCGAAGGCAAACATGATCAAGGCAGTAAGAGGGAGTCCGAGAAACGGGTCGATCCCGAAATATGTGTAGAGGTGCCATGATAGGTAGGCGCCCAGCATGATGAACGCGCCATGCGCCAGGTTGACGATGTTGAGCACGCCCCAGACGAGGGCGAGCCCAAGCGCCATGACGGCGTACAGCCCGCCCAGCAGGCTGCCATTGATTAAGATTTGCGCAAGCAGATCCACGCCGCTGCCCTCGCCTTTCAAACCCTTTGGCGATCAGCGTTTGTCCCAGGCCGGCATCGGGTATTTCGGCTTGGTGATGAATCCGCTTGCGCCGTAGATTGCCGCGACCGCTCCGCCCTGGACCTGGATTACGGTTTGCGGCAGGTCGATCTGGCCGTTATCGGCGAACGCGATCTTGCCGTAGAGGCTGTCCAGGTTGAGCTTGGCGATCGCGTCTCGAACCTTGGCCGGATCGGTGCCGCCCGCATCCTCGATCGCCTGGGCTAATGCTTCGACGTCGGCTGCCCCGGAGGCGGCGTGGTAGTCGGGATCATAATTATATTTCGCCTTGTATTCCTTGGCGAAACTGGCCGCATCGCCGAACCATTTGTCCTTGAGCTCGGCCGACGGCAGCCACGCGGTCATTCCAAATGCATATTCAGCGTCGGCACCGAGCGCCTTGCGGAAATCCTCGCTCGGCACACCGACAGTGAAGGAATAGAGTTTTGGTGCCACGGCAAGGCTTTTTGCCTGACGAACGAAATTGAGAATTTCGGTCTCGTGACCGGCGACCAGCACCGCCTCTGCGCCCTTGCTCTTGATTTGCGAGAGCAGCGAGTTGAAGTCGCTGGCGTTGGAACTGTACTTCTCGTCCATGACGATGGTTAGGCCCGAATCCTTCAACAACGACCGTGTGCCCTTGGCAACAGAAACGTCGAACGAATCATCCGCATAGAGAAGTGCTACGGAGTTCGGCATTGGGTCAAGCTCTTTCAACATCTTCACCGTTGAGCCGAAATAGTTGCTCGCTGGTGCCAAGGTACCAAAGATGTATTTGAATTTACGCGAGAAAATCTGATCGGACGCACCGCCGCCCTGAACCATCGGTATCTGGTACTTCTCCGAAATAGCCGAATCGGCCAGGGCGAAATTCGATGCGAACGGTCCAAGCAGCAGGGCGACCTTGTCTTGCGAGACCAGCTGCGTGTACTGCCGTACGCTCAGATTCACATCCGACTGGTTGTCGTATATCTTCAGCGCCAACTTGCGCTTTTCACCGCCCACATTCACGCCCCCCGCCGCATTGATCTTGTCGATCGCGAATTGGTAGGCATCCTTGTAGTAGCGGCCGGTATTCGCGGAGGGGCCGGTCAACTGTATGGAGGCGCCCAGCACGATATCGTCCGCCGATGCCACGGCCGACGACAGCGCGAAAGCCGTCCCAGCCAGCAGCATGCCAGCCATGTAGAGAGTTCGATTGAACATTTTATAAGCTCCTCCCATCGTGTTTTGCCTTGGGCAAGGCGCCGTACGACGCGCCTCAAGCCACTGGCAAACATCGTTGGCCAAAGCCTGAAATTGGCGCTTCATCGGTTCACGGCAAGGGCGTCGGCGCGCTATTCGCATTCGAACGTGAACTGTGCGACATGATAATCCGACCTTGTGGGGCCGTACTGACCAGCGAGACCTCCTCGCCGGCCCTGCATAGCGGCCGGTGAACAGCGTCGCTCGAGAAGGCCACGAGCTCGCCCTACCGTATGTCGGCGCGAAGCCCGGCAAGCTCCGCACGATCCTTGAGTTTTTGGACATACAGCGCTTTGTGAGGACGTCGCGGTTTCGCTGACGCAATGTGAGCGAGCCGCCCTCCGGCAAGAGCGACTCGATGAACGGTGGCAATTTGCCTTGGATCGTCTCGCGAATGAGCGGCGGATTGCCTGGCTGGTGAGCAGGCTTCCACAGCCACTCGAAACCGTTATGGGTCAGCTGTCAAAGCGAGGTCCCGTGCCAGCAACGAGAAACGCCAATGCGGACTTGTTGCCGGCGATTTTGTCGGCGTCGGCCAGAAGATAGCGTTCTGCCCCCTGCCCTTTCCGACATCAGCTGTTCTCGCGGGCGAGCGCCAAACCGCGTCCGCGGCTGCTTGCGGCGATCCAAACTTAACGGTGTATACGCACAGCCAGTTGTGCCTGCATCTGCCCGGGTATTGCACTTGCATGCTCGCCGCACGCCGGAACGCTTCGCAAGGGGCAGCCGCCCTGCCCCGCCAGCATCGCTGCAATGTGAGCTGCCAATGATCTCAGGTGGGTCGATTTCCGACAGAAGCGCTTTACGACACGTCAAAGTGGATTCCCGGTGGATCGATCGCATTTGGGCCGCAGGCGCGTCTATGCCAGCAAGAAGCGCCGTTGTGCGGTTTGAGCAGCGCTTGGCGGATGGCACCCATTAGCGCTGGGCGGGTTGGAGCCGCCCAACCGGGACCGGTCCGCTTTTGCCACCCTAGCCGGTTGACCGGCGCGGTCTTTACTGCCGTAAAAGTTGCTCTTTGTGGCAGAGAAAACATGCAGTTAGCCGCTGACCGGCAGAGTTCTGGGGTCGAACGACAAGCAGCCGCCATGGCGACGATTTCGCTATTCGGCAGTAAGGAGGCCTGCCGGTGACGTTAACCTTCTGTTAACCTAAAACTTCTTGCCGGCCTGTCCGAATCGGAGCTTAATGGCGCTTGTTGAATAGTTTCTTCGCAAAAAGCGCCAATTCAGGTTTCGACAAGAATGAATATCGCCATGCGGCTACCACGCTTCGAGTTCGATGACAAAATTCTCGAGCAGGGTGCTGAGATATCGCGACGCCTCAATCAGCTGCGCATGGAGAAATTTCCACCCAACGCGACCAAGACGCTGCGTTCATTTTCCATGGCAGAAGTCGCCCACTATCTCGGTGTATCGCAAAACAATCTGAAGCGGCTTCACCTTGAGCGCAAGGGCCCTTTGCCGGAACAGATGCCTTCCGGGCGCCGCTCCTACACGGCCGCGCAGATACTCGAACTTCGCCATTTTCTGGACCAGCATGGCAGGACCGAAGTCAAGAAGTATGTCCCGCACCGCAAGCCCGGCGACAAGCTCCAGGTCGTTGCGGTCGTCAATTTCAAAGGTGGCAGCGGCAAGACAACGACTGCCGCCCACCTCGCCCAGCACTTGGCTCTGACAGGTCACCGGGTCCTTGCGATCGATCTCGACCCGCAAGCCTCGCTGTCCGCTCTGCATGGATTTCAACCGGAGCTCGACCGCAACCTCTCGCTCTATGAGGCGATCCGTTACGATGACGAGCGCCGGCCGATCTCCGATGTGATCGTGCCGACGAATTTTCCTGGCCTGGATATCATTCCGGCCAATCTCGAGCTGCAAGAGTACGAGTATGACACGCCGCTCGCTATGCAGGACAAATCGTCCGCTGCCGGCCGGCAGTTCTTCGTCAGAATTGCAAACGCCTTGTCCGAGGTGGACGACCGCTATGACGTGGTCGTCGTCGATTGTCCTCCGCAACTTGGCTATCTGACTCTAACGGCCATGTCGGCGGCGACGTCTGTTCTGATCACCGTTCATCCCCAAATGCTCGACCTCATGTCGATGAGCCAGTTCCTTTTGATGCTCGGCGGCATCTTGAAGACCATCAAAGCCGCCGGCGCGGCGATCGAGCTCGATTGGTTCCGCTATCTGATCACGCGGTACGAACCGACAGACATTCCGCAAGCCCAGATGGTCGGCTTCATGCAGTCCATGCTTGCTGGCCAGATCCTCGAAAATCCGATGCTCAAGTCGACAGCAATCTCGGATGCGGGGCTGACGAAACAGACGCTCTACGAAGTGGAGAAGTCGTCTTTTACCCGCTCAACGTATGACCGGGCCCTTGAATCGCTGGACGCCGTGAATGCGGAGATCACGACACTTATTCACCGCGCTTGGGGACGGACATGACGACGCGGTTTACGGCAGTAAATAGTGGCAATTTTTGCCGTAAAATCAGACCATTAACCGCGAATCGGAGCGATTGAATGGCACGCAAGGACATTTTCGGAAGTGTCATGGGTCCCGCAGCGGCAATCGCCGATGCCCAGGACGTCTCAAGCTACGCCGTTCGTGGTGCATCGCGCTCGATCATACAGTCGTTCCAGGAGCTCTCGAAGGGCTCAGTCGTCGATCTCGATCCGGATTTGGTCGACACCTCATTCGTCTCGGACCGTATCGACGATGACGATGAAGCGTTTCAGGAGCTGCTGGCGGCAATTCGGGAACGAGGGCAGGATTCTCCTGTGCTGGTCAGGCCCCACCCTGAGATTTCGGGACGCTTTCAAACGGTCTTTGGCCACAGGCGCGTCAGGGTTGCCCGGCAGTTGGAAAGGCCTGTGCGCGCCGTCGTCAAGAAGATGGACGATAGGGACCATGTCATCGCCCAAGGCCAGGAGAACGCCGCCAGAGCTGATCTGTCCTTCATCGAGCGGACGCTTTTTGCGGACCGCATCCTCAAGCGGGGCCATTCGCCTGATACGGTGAAGTCGGCCCTTGCGCTCGACGATACGACCTTCTCCAAGATGCGCTCCGTGACCAGCACCATTCCAGAGCAGGTCATTTTGGCGGTAGGGGCTGCCAAGGGCGTTGGCCGAGACCGTTGGTGGCAGCTAGCCAAGCTTATGGAACATCCTGGTGCCGCGGCGAAGGCCATGGAGTGCGTGAGCCTCGCCGATTTCGCGCAGCAAGGCAGTGACGCCCGCTTTGCCCGTCTGTTCGACCTTATGAGCGCCTCGGAAAAGCGCCCGCGCGCAGCAGCGAAGCCCAAGGAGCGGGCCTGGATGCCCCAGGACAAATCCGTTCAAGCCAAGATCACCGACACGGGAAAAGCGTTCACGCTTGCTTTTAAGTCTAAGGAAGCATCGCCCTTCGGCGCATTCATTGCCGGCAAACTCGATGAGCTTTTCGAGGCGTTTCGGGAGTCGGAAATGGCGAAGAAAACAGGAGACTAGGACCGCAAAAGAAAAAGGCCCCCGAACGTCACCGTCGCGGAAGCCCTTCTCACGTCTGTAGCAAGCTGAGAATCGCATTTCCCCGAATCACTGTCAAGAGTCGTGGCGCCGTTTCGGCGAGCAGATTTCTTTTGCCTGATTGAAAGGTGAGGGAAATGGAGAGTGGGTACGCGACGACGCCCTTTGGGCGGCGGCCGATGACGCTTGCGCTGGTGCAGGCGAATGCGGCATCACGGGAGATCCCGCAAGGATCTGCTGTCGAAAAATGGCAAGTCTACCGTTGGCTTTGTGAAGGTAAGTCCATCATCGGCGTGGGTGACCGCGCCCTGGCAGTGCTGAACGGGCTGTTGTCCTTCTACCCGGATGACCAGGTCAGTGAAGAAAACGGCTTGATGGTTTTTCCGTCGAACGCACAGTTGTCGCTGCGCGCACACGGCATGGCCGAGTCCACGCTTCGGAGGAATCTGGCTGAGCTGGTGAGTTGCGGGCTGATTGTGCGCCGCGACAGTCCGAACGGCAAAAGGTTTGCTCGCAAAGGGCATGGCGGGACCATTGCGGAGGCATTCGGGTTCTCGCTGGCGCCGCTGCTGACACGGGCAGCGGAATTCCAGCGAGCGGCGGAGCAGGTCCGGTCCGACGCTCTGGCTCTCAAGTTGATGCGCGAGCGGATCACGCTCCATCGCCGCGATATTCAAAAGCTTGTCGAGGCCGCGATCGAGGAGGGCGCCGCTGGCGACTGGGGAGCGGTCTGGAGACGGTTTAGGGCTATCGTGGAGTCAATTCCGCGCCGGGCCGGCCTGTCCGATCTGGAGAGGATCGTTGTAGATCTGGCCGAGCTCCACGATGAAGTGGATAGGATGTTGGAAAGCTTTATGAATTCCACGAATCCTAGCGCCAATGAATCCCATAATGAGCGGCAGCAATCTGATTCAAACACAGACTCTACTTTTGTATTTGAACCGGCTTTCGAAAAAAGCAGGGCGGCGGCCGAGCCAGCATCTCCTCCGGCTGAGAAGCCGAGAGGCTACCCGATTGGACTGGTCCTGCGGGCTTGTCCCGAAATTGCGGACTATGCCGTCAACGGGATCGAAAACTGGCGCGACTTGATGATGACCGCCGCCCAGGTGCGGGGATACCTTGGCGTTTCGCCCTCAGCTTATGAGGAGGCTTGCCATGTGATGGGCCAGGAGGTTGCCGCGATCGTGATCGCCTGTATTCTGCAAAGGGCGCAGCATATCAACTCGGCCGGCGGCTACCTGCGTGTGCTGACCGACAAGGCGAGGGCGGGAGAGTTTTCGGTAGGACCGATGCTCATGGCAGCTCTGAAGGCCAATGGGGCAGCAGCAAGAATGACCGGATGATGACGGGCGCCACAATTTGTGCGGGCGCTCGACCAAACGACCGCTCTGCCTGTAGATGCTTAGCCGACTTTGTCGTGTGAGACCTTGCCCCCTGCATGTCATCGCACGACCAGACAAACGTTACGATCCTGAAGCCACCGGGCTCAAAAATGCTTCCAGCTGGCGGCATAGGCGCGACGGGTGTTTGCCGAACTCACGACCTCGACATAATCGCGGTCGGCTCTATCCGCGTGTGTACTAGGGCGGTGGCAGCAGCCCGGGCTTGAAAGCTGCCGAGAACTGCCATATCTTTTGCACAAGAAATATGACTCTCAATATGGTAGGACGAATTCTGTGGCCCATGTACTCAAGATCCTCGAGCAGACTGGACCTCTCATCTTGTCCTTTATGGACCGGAACGGGAAGATTGCGATCGAGCAGGTTGCGGACGGTTTTGGCATGTCCAAGGGGCAGTTGGCCCAGACCGCCGGTCTTGCGCGCGAGACCCTTTATCGCTCAGAGCGCAGCGCTGCGGCAAAGACACAGGGGCGTCTGCGGGAAATGCTTGAGATCATCAGTCGCGTGACGGACTGGGCGGGCGGCAAGGAGCAGGCGATGGCTTGGTATCGAGCTCAGCCGCTTCCAGCATTTGGCGGACGCACCGCTGAGGCGCTGGTGAAGGATGGCAAGGCCGCAGCGGTCCGTGATTATCTCGATCACATGGCCGTCGGTGGTTTCGCTTGAGGTTCGTTGGAACCTGCTACCTGGCACACGATCCACGTTGGGCATTCAAGCCGACTTCCGGCGAAGGGGCGGCGATCAGAGGTGCGCGATTTAATCCCAAAGGCGTGCCGACGCTCTATTTGGCGCTGACCATCATGACAGCGGTCAAGGAAGCCAACCAGGGGTTCGCGCACCGGATCGATCCTTGCGTGCTGTGTTCCTATGAGATCGACTGCGAAGACATCGTGGATTTGACAACGGACGAGGCGAGGGGAGAATTTTCTATCGCGCTCAAGGACATGGCCTGCGCCTGGGCGACGGCGCTTAGCGACGGAGAGCGCCCAACGTCCTGGTCCATCTACGACCGGCTGCGGTCTCGGAGTATTGCCGGCATTGTGGTCCCAAGTTTCGCGCCGAGCGCCGAGATGGAGGATCGTAACCTGGTCCTTTGGGACTGGGGTCCGGGTCTGCCGCACAAGGTAACCGTATTCGACCCAAGCGGCCGGTTGCCGAAGGACCAGCTATCCTGGCGATAACGCACTTTTCCGCATCCGAAGGGCAGGGGAGGGGGCGAGCCCGGCCTACAGTCCGCTCGCCTTGGTGAGGTTGACACGGAAGCGATCGCGTCGGCGCTGATAGCGGCGAGTCATTTCAGCCGAGGCATGGCCGAGCTGCTTTTGCACATAGCGCTCATCGACTTCGGCCGAGGAGGCGAGGCCAGCGCGTAGCGAATGTCCGGCAAAGAGCTTTGCTCGTTCACCTTCCGACAGATCGCTGCGCACGCCGGCCGCCAGCGCAGTGCGCTTGACCAGGCGCGCGACCTCCTGATCGTTGAGCCGATCGGCGCCGACCGCCTTGCCCTGCCCGGTGACGCGCCTGAAGAGGGGACCGTGCGCGATACGGGCGAGCTTGAGCCAGGTCTGCACCGCGACAACCGGGCAGGTGGCATCGGACGACCCGCGCCCGACTTCCACCTCCCGCCAGCCGGTCTTGCCGCGAAGCGAAACCAGCATGCCCTTGTCGAGGATCTCGATCCAGCCGCGGCCGTCCTCAGTCTGGTCGCGGCCGACGTCCAAAGCCACGATCTCGGAGCGCCGCAGGCCGCCGGCGAAACCCAAGAGCAGCATGGCGCGGTCGCGCAGGCCGCGCAGCGTGCCACGATCGAGCGTTTCCAGCATGGCGACAAGATCGTCGCGCAGGACGGCCTCCTTTTGTCGGGGAGGGGAGGCGTGTTTGTTGCGGATGCCGGCGAGCACCGTGGCGATATGCCGGTCCTTCCGGTCGAGCGGTTGGCCGCGTTGCGCATAGTTCCAGGTCAGGGACGACAGGCGGCGTTCGATCGTTGACACCGACTTTTTGTCCCGCTCCGATCCCGAAGCCTGGGCGGTGATGTAGAGGCCGACGGTCTGCGGGTCCGGCCGCGATGGATCGAAAGACTGGCGCCGGCACCAGGCGCAAAAATGCTTCCAGTCGGCTGCGTAGGCGCGACGGGTGTTCGCCGAACTTGCTGCCTCGACATAATCGCGCGCACGGTCGGCGAGCTTTTCGAGATGAGTAGGCAACGATGTCTGTCGCGGGTCAGGGACCGACGGGGGAAGGGAGGGGCCTTCATCCGGCCGCCCCATCTCCATGACGACGTCGACAATGTCCGGCAGGTCATCGGCGTCGATTGCGTCTGTTGACACCATCAAATTACGGGCTTTGCCCATCCAGCCTCGTCCATTCTAATGTCGCAGCAATGCGATTCTTGCGAGCCAAGGTGCGGCCAAAGTCCGGAATTGTCCACCGGGAGCTGTGTGACGGAATAGCTGCGGGAATTGCGTCCGTTCCGGTCTTGGTATCGCATCAGCGGGAGCGCAACGGGCCTGTCCGATCCAGGGATGGCCTCTCAAGGGTGGTCTCTCCTTGTTTTCATGTTCAACATCCTTTATATTCCGTTCAACAGATGGAGATCCCAAGATGACCATACGTGGCGCAGCGACAGCCGCAAGCGAGGAGCGGATCGCCCATACCCGCAACCGTCTGGTGCTTGAGCAGGCGAGGGCGGTCGGCCTGCTTGGCGCGGCCAAGAACACACGCCTTTCCGGCAGGGTGCCGTCGGAACTGATCGAGGCGGCAAAGAAGCGCGCCCATGTGACCTCCGACACCGAACTGCTTGAGCTCGCCTTGTCGCGGCTGGCCCTCGAGGATGATTTTGGCGCCCGGCTCGTCGGCCGCAAGGGCAGCATCTCCGCTGACATCGATCTTGGCGTTTGATCTAGGGAGCGCACTGCGGTCCCTAAAACCGCAGCGGCGCAGCGCTGGGCTGGAACGGCGACCGGATTCCGCCCTGTCCTGGGCAGGTGACCAGCCGCCTGTCGGCGGAGTATTGCTCCTCGACACCAGCGTCTATCTGGATGTCCTGCAGGGACGCACGCCCGAAGCGGTCGATAACCTCCTGACCTATCGGCTCTGTCACCACTCGGCCGTCTGCCTTGCCGAGCTCAGCCATGTGTTCGGCCGGCTCGATCCGGCGCACCCGACGACAAAGTCGGTCCTGGGAGCCGTTGCGGATACGATCGAGGATGTTCCGGCGCACCAGCTGCATGCACCCGACGCCGCCGCTTGGGGACGCGCCGGCATGCTGGCCGGCCTGTTATTCCGGCTGAGCCATCTACCAAAAGGGGAGGGGCATGAACGCCGCTTCCTCAACGATGCGCTGATCTTTGACCAGGCCGGTATGCTCGGGGCGACGGTCCTGACCGGCAATGTTGGCGATTTCGATTACCTCAGCCAGCTTGTTCCGTCGGTGCGGGTGATCTTCTACCGGGCAGCGCCAGGTTTGCGCCCGCAGGCTTAAAAGCGTCAGTGGGATGCACCAGCGCTATCGTTGCCGTTCCAGGAAAGACCGTCGCGCTGTGGGACGGTCCGGAGGGTCGCTGGGCGTGAATTTGGGCTTCTGCTCGACGAAAACGGCCATTTGTCCTCCTGGCGCATGAATGAACGATAATGCAACATTATCGCTCGTTTTGATATGCCGACAGGCTGTGCGTTTTGGGGCGAGAATGATGGCGCAAAGCGCACGGGCACTTTACCCTCGAAAACCATGATTCGCCTCGATCCCGCGACCGCCAGCTCCTCTGCGCCGCCCTCCGTCCCGGCGTGGGCGATCACAAGCGCCAGCGCGCCGAGCGACGCCGACGCCGCCTTCCAGGCCGGCGCCGCCCTGGCCGCGCTCGACGGTCTGGCCCGCGCGCAACCGAGCTGGGCCGGCGCCTGGCGGCAGCGGCTGGCGCTCAAATGCGCCGCCGCCAGCATGCGGCTCGCCGGCCGCGCCGAGGACGAGGCCGCCCTGCGCGATGCCTGGCACCTGCGCCCGCCCGGCGCCGACCCCGGTCCCGCCGGCGCTATCTTTGGCGCCTGGCGGCAGTTTTCCGTGCAGCCGCCCGTTGCCACCGCCGATCGTTTGGCCAAGATCGTCGAGATGCTCGGACTCCACTGGGATGGCGCGGCGCTGGCCACGCTTTGCGTGGAGGTCGATACCCTAGCAGAATCCCAGCGGCCGGCGCCGTTCGCCGCCGCGGCGATCGCCGCAAACGTCGTCGCCATGCGCCCTGACTGCGAGCTTTTGGCCTGGTGGCTGGCCGACCTGGTGCTGGCGCAAAGCCTGCGCTGGCCGCGGCCGCTGCCGCTGCTGATGGCCCAGACCTTTGGTCCGGCTTTTCGCGGCGAGGCCGGCGGCAAGCGGATCCGGCCGGGCGAAAAAAATTTCGAGCGTGCGGTCTGCATTGCGCTGGTTCGAGCGGCTGCCGATGCCTGCCGGCTGGCCGCCGAGTTGTCGCGTCGTGCTGAAAGACTCCTGGCCGTCGCACCAAAATTGCGCGCCAAGGGCGCCGGCGAGATGATCCAAAGACTGCTCGACGACGACGCCGTCTCCGGATCGCTAACGACCAAAAGCCTGTCGCGCTTTGCGGCGCGACGCCTGTTCGAGCGGCTGCAACAGCTGGATGCCGTGCGCGAGCTTTCTGGCCGCACCACTTTTCGGCTGTTCGGGCTTTAGAGATGAGCGAAGCATCTGCCCGCCGCAAGCCAAACGTTCAGCCGGCTTTGCTGGATACCGAGCTGGAGCACCTGCCGCCGGAGCTGCGCTGGCGCGAATGGATGGGCCGCGTCGAAGCGGTGATCTTCGCGGCAAATGAACCCGTGCCACGCACAGTCCTCGCGCGGGTGGTGGGAAGGAATTGCAATGTCGAGCTGATCATCGACGACATCCGCGCCGAGCTCGCCGGCCGCCCCTACGAGCTGGTCGCGGTCGCCGGCGGCTGGCAGCACCGGACCAGGAAAATTTTTGGCGACGCCATCCGCGCCGCCTTCGGCACGGCGGCGGGCGAGGGGGCAAAAGAACTGTCGCAGGCGGAGGCGCTGGTTTTGATGTGCATTGCCTATTTCCAGCCGATCACACGTGGCGAGCTGTCGAGTTTTTTCGGCAAGGAGGTGTCGCGCGACCTGATCGGCGTGCTGCGCGCGCAGGAGCTGATCGCCTCGGGGCCGCGCAGCCCGCAGCCGGGGGCGCCCTACACCTATGTGACGACGAAGACTTTCCTGTCGCAGTTCGGGCTCGACACGCTGCGCCAGCTGCCGGATTTCGAGGCGCTCGAGGACGCCGGGCTGCTGTCGAAGGAGAAGCTGCTGGCCGGCGACATCATGCCCGACTTTTCCGATGGGGATGAGGGACAGGTTGGGCAAGAAGGGCGGTGAGGACCTCCAGGGGCGCTGACGCCTCGGAGCTATTTCAGCGCGCTATAGAGGGGAGCCAGTCCTCGACGGTCTGAGTGAGATTTGCAGGTTTCCGAACTCGTTTTGTTGCCTCGTCGCCGGCAGTCAATTGGCAACCCAAAGGCTCTTGAGCTCGTGACCGGCAGCCCACTGGGCGGAAGTCTGGGTTTCATTGCATTTGGATTCATACGGGTCGCGAACCATCTGGAATTCCTTGTCGACCACTGCGCCGAACAGAAAGCACTCGTCCTTGTACTGACCACGCTCTGCGCTCGCCATCTTCACCGTCGCCTTGACAACGATGCCGTCCAGGTTGCGACCTTTCCAGTTGACGGCGCCGTAGTCCTGCACCTCGGAGATCACGTCCGTAGCCTTCCAGTTGTCTTGTGAAAGGCCTGCGTTCCACTTTGCGAAATCAGGGAACAGTGTTTCCATATTGATCCCGGAGGAGGTGTTGGGCTTGTCTGTCGTACCCAGAACGGTCCTCTTCAGGCCATCCGAGAACAGGTTGAGCAGTGCGGTCGCGGCTGGTCCGTTTTTCTGGCGCAGATCCAATTGGCGGGCCGATTTGGAATTCTTCTCATCCGCCTCGCGCTGGGCAGCGATCTTCTTCTCCTCGTCGACGGCCACGCGCTTGGCCTCCGCAGCTTTGATTGCTTCCTGCTTGGCGGCATCCAGTTTAGCCGCGCCACTGGCGGCTTCGCTTTTGTCGAGCCACACCGGGGCGAAGGCAAACTGTACGCCGTCGCGTGCGAGCGCTTCAGAGGTGGCCTTCAGGTTGGCGGCCGACGTGTAGAGCACTCGGCACTTTTCGTGCCGTACGTCCTCGTAGGCTTTGTCGGTCGACGGATATGAGACGGTGCTTCCCGACATGCCTGCGAAATCAGCTATCTTGCCAATGGTCGCTTCGTGCACTGCAGCATTGCCGTCGACGACGCTGCAGACCCGGTCGGACGAGCTCGTCAGCAGGATGCCACCATATCCCTCGAGCAGTCCTGACGAGACCTCCTGAGCGATCTTCAAGGCCAGCGTCTGGTCTGAATCCATTCGGGCCTTGATGTCTTCAAAGCGGACAGGATCGAACACGCGGATCGTCTTGGCTTCCATCGCTTCGAGGTAGGCCGCCTGAAGCGTTGGCGGGGCTTCCAGGAATGCCTTCCGCTGGACGAGGAAGAGATCGGCGCCTTCAAGATCGTTCGCCTCGCAGTCCGACCTGACGTTTATTGCCTTGCCTCCCAGCGGGTCGATGGCCCCGAGAAGGGCCTTGTCCAAGGCAGATGTCCTCTCTGGGCCGAACAGGCAGATCCACGCCTGGTTCTTCGTCAGGGAGAACTGGCCGGATATCGTGCGCAGAAGGGAGGGCGCCTTCGGACCTGCGTTGTAGAGGACGACTACGTCTTCTAGCGGGCCGCGGAGGAGCGCCTTGTTCAGTTCGGTGACTGCATAAGTCGCGCTGTTGCTCTGCTGGCCGGCGCTGTTTCCCGACTGGCCGTCGGCGGCCCTGCCTGTATCTAGTTCACCCGCCAGGGCCTGCCGGGCGATCATCGCCCGCACCCCTTCTCGTGCGTCGGCCAGCGTGTCCAGGTCGTTCGTGTCGGAAATCTCGTCGAGCTCCTTCACCTCCTGAACGATTTCGGGAAGCTTGGCCGACGTCAGATGGCTGCTCATCCAATTTTTGAGCGCCCGACGGTCGGCCTGAAGCTCGGCGAAGATTTCAGCCTTCTGCTTTTGGATTGCCTCGGCACGCTCCTTGTCCATCGACGCCGAAAACTCGGAATATCCCGGCAATGCCATGAGGAGATTGCTCAGCCGGAGCGCCGAACTGTTCAGGGAATCGGTGGAATCTGTTCGAACTTGCGCGTTCAGCGCGGCTGCCTGGCCAGCGATCTCAACGAGGTTCGAAGTCTCAGGGTTTAACTTCAGGAAGGTTTCGGCATCCGAGAGCAGCGCCGTTGCGGCGGCTCTCGCGGCTTTCAGCTTCCGGGCCTCCGACTTGTCGTAGGAGGCCTTGTCGGGAAAGCCCTTCTGCTTGGCGTCGCGATACGCGGCGGGATCGGAAAACCCCGACGAGCGATAAGCGACCAACTCCGCCCCGGTTTGAATGCCAAGCTGGAGGGCCGCCCGATAGTCATTGGCTGCCGTGAATCCGCCTGTCTGGGCACTTTGGTATTCATCGCGGTTGCGAAAGCCACCTGACGCGGCGGCATCGTAGTCGCGCTGCGTCATGAAGCCCATACTCTTCGCCTCCGCGAATGCGCTAGCCGAGGTGAAGCCGCCGGCCCTTCCATCGTTGAAGCTCTGCGCGTCCGAATAGCCGAGAGCCCGGGCTGCGTTTCGCTCCTGGTCGCTGCGGAACCCGTCGCCGGCGTTACGTTCGATCTCGGCCAGGCTGTAGTCCGTGAGAAGTTCGCCCGGCTGCAGGTCGAAACGCGCGATATATGCCCTAAAGGCCTTAACGGTCGTCGGTCCGATCAGGCCGTCCACAGGGCCGGAATACAAGCCAAGCTTGGACATCGCCGCCTGGAGCCTTTGGACGACCCTCAGATAGTTGGGCTGGGTCGCGAAGTCGAAAGAGGCTCCGCTCTGGTAAGACATCCAGACCAATCCATCCAAACCGTCCCCTCGCGAGAGAAACGAATCTTGAGGGATGATATGAAGGCCCTTGAGCGCGGTCAGGTTCGCCTTTGCCTTGTCTTGGTAAAGCGTCCCCGCCGCGACAGCAAACACGCCGTTCCGGCTGTGAATGACAAGTGTCGGCCCCAGTGTCGGCGCGTAGGATTGCGCAAGAGCGATGGCCTCTCCTTCGGTCGGCCTGCTCGATACAATGAGCCAAAATGCGTTCGACTGCGGAGGCCTGAAAGCCATCGGCCGCGTCATTTGCTGCCCGTTCTGGATTATCTGGATAAAATCGGAAAGCGATGATGCCGAGCCCATAGCTGGCAAAGAAACAGCGGCCAACAACGCAGCAACGCCCACACTGCACACGCGACGCATGGTAATCCCCTACACAACCCCAGCAGCCATATTCACCAATCCTAGGGGCTAAGCAAGAAGGCGGCAGCGCTTTGAGCTTTTATGCTTACCGGGTGATGGCAAGTATCGGGCGCTAAAGGTGGAGGTCGGTCTCGCGTTGAGGTCCGAGGGGATGAATAGCCGCAGCGACGCCACGCGTCGATCCTCCCCATCACGATGATGATCGTCCAGTCAGACCGGCGGCACCGCCGCGACCAACAGCACCGGCGGCATCAAGCTGGTCGTGCTGATCATGATAACCGACATCGTCGGCACCATCGCCGCCGCCGGCATCACGATGGTGCTGCCCATCTTCCTGTTCTTCTCGAGCGTCGGCGAAGCTCCCCCGGCTAAAATGCCGGATAGGTTCGATCGCCGCCAAAATACTATCGTGGACAGGGTAGATGGACTTAAGGCGCAGGAAACGCGGCTGGCATGCCGCGCCTGCGCCTCATGCTATTAACCGTTGCCGATGATCTTGCTGGCGAACGCAACGCCATCAGCCATCAGAAACAGGGCGAGCGCGATCGAGATGCGGAGCATCAGGTAGCTCATTATGGCGTCCTCCTTTGGAACGCTACCGCGTGAAGTATTTAGCGGACCTTGCAAGTATGGCCTCGAGCCGACAGTGAGAAATACGTCACAAGCAGGACCCGATTCTGAAAGCGCTTTGTCAAATATGGCGTTGATTGTTTATTCCGACCCGCGCATTATCAGGTAGGGCGGGATACGACAAAAATTGCCTAACGCTGTTGAACTAGATTTCGTGGTGGATGTTTCGCCACAATTTGAAAAGCACGTCGATTCGGCGATGCTTCGCCTTCAGGCACTTTACCCTGCGTGCCGGTTCGCCTGGCGCGACGGCGGGATATCAATACGCGGTTCGAGCGACCTCACCGAAGAGCGGTTTCGCAAATATGTTTTGCACGCTGTCTACCGTGAGAAGATCTACGCCGAAACTCTGCCCATGCGCCAGGCGCTCGTCGCCGCGGTCACAAGCCGATGAACGTCTGGCCGCTGAAATTCCGCGAGATGTCGGACGGATCGGTATTGTTCGCCGATGATGCAGGCGGATTCTTCAAGTCGAGCCACGGCTTCCTGGATCGGTACGCCGCCGATAGCCTGACTCCCGTCGACGGAACGTTCCTCAGGGAGGGAAATCACGGCTTCGGTCGGGAGTTCGACCTTCGGTGGACATCGTTCGCCTACAGGTGGGCGCGGCGGCAGGCGAGGCCGACGAGAATGAACTACGTCATCCTCGTGCCGACGCTTAGGTGCAATCTTGCTTGCGGTTATTGCCAGGTCTCCCGGGTTGCCGAGAAAGCTCGCGGGTTCGACTGGTCGCACGAGACCCTGGCCTATACCCTTTCGTTCCTCGACCGCTTGGACGGTCCGGATATTAAGATCGAGTTCCAGGGTGGCGAGCCCTTGCTTCGGGTCGATCTCCTGGAGGCCGTTCGGGACTTCTGCCGCGGAAAGTTTCTCCGGTCTCAATTCGTCGTCTGCACGAACCTGCAGGCACTGGACGAGCGTGCATGGGCCTTCCTGAACGCCGATGACACACTCATCAGTACGTCGCTTGACGGAGACCGGGCAACTCATGAGCGTCAGCGGACCCACGGCAGTGCATTCACCGATGTCTTCTTTCGAAATCTCGAGGCAGCCGTTTCCCGCTATCCGGAAGGGAAGATCTCGGCCCTGCCCACAGTGGATGTCGCCAACCCGCCGGATTTCGACGCGCTGTTGGACAACTACGAGCGCTATGGAATCAGGTCCGTCTACCTACGCCCGATAAACCACCAAGGATTCGCCAGAAAGATCCAGCAGGGCGACAATGTCCTCGCACGGTGGAATCGTCTCCATGCCGAATTCATCGACCGTCTCATCGCCCGCAACCATCGGACCGGGCGCTTCATGGAAGAGTACTATTTCAGCCAGTGCCTGAAGCGTGCGCTCCGCTTCGGTGCCGACAGCCACGTCGACATTCGGAACCCGACCTTCTTCGCCTCCGACTATATCGTCATAGATCACGACGGCCGCTTCTATCCGACCGATGAAGCCCGGATGCTGTCCAGGATCGGCGATATCGATCTCAGCATTGGCGATGTCGGGACAGGAATCGACCGGGCAAAGGTCGACATTCTCAATTCCGGTGCATTCAACCACTTCGATCCGGATTGCATCCACTGCGCCTACCAGCCGTTCTGCGGCACTGACCTGATCGACGACATTTCCCGGTATGGCCGAATCGATGTCCCGCGGCCGGACACATGGTTTTGCGGCCGGCATTTGTCGCTGTTCGACAAGGTGTTCGAGGTCCTCTACCGCAAGGACGAGCCTGCCCGTGCCTCGCTGGCAGCTTGGCTCGGCTTGGGCGGCTGGGACGACAGCATGGCGCCGATACACCGATGATACCCCTGCGCATCAAGGTGGAGGCAAACGCTGACCAGCCTTTCGTGGTCCGGCTTCGCTCGTTTGAGGCCGAGGCCCGCGAACACCTGAATCCTTTCGACGTAGCGCTGGAGCGCGTCGGCCCGGAAGGCGCCCACTATGTCGGCGAGCGCGGTCCGATACGAATCCTTGGCATCGATCCTTCCAAGGTCGATGGAGATGTGCTGCTCGTGAACCCGCGGCGCGGAACCGCGGACCGCCTTATCCGCAGTTCGTCGCACCACAACACCTTACTGGTGACGGAGCGATGCGACCAGGTTTGCCTGATGTGCTCGCAGCCGCCCAAAAAGCATCATATCGACCTGTTCCCCTATTTCGAGACGGCGGCATTGCTGGCTCCAGAAGGCACGACGATCGGTATTTCCGGCGGCGAACCGACGCTTTTCAAAACACAGCTCTTCGAGTTCCTAGGGAGGATTCTGGACAATCGCGCTGACCTATCCTTCCACGTCCTGACCAACGGCCAGAATTTCGATCTGGATGATTGCGAGGCGATAAGACGTATCGATCGAGGAAGGGTGGTCTGGGGTATCCCGCTCTATTCCCGCGATGCCGCTGTTCACGACGAGATCGTCGGGAAGGCCGGCGCGCACGAGCGGCTGTTGGAGAACCTCGCGCTCATGTGCCGCCTGGGTGCCCAGGTAGAGCTCCGCACCGTGCTAATGCGTCCGAATGCTTGTGGGCTGCCTCAACTGGCAAGGTTCATTGCCTCTACTCTGCCATTCATCCGGACATGGGCAATCATGCAGATGGAGAACATCGGCTTCGGCCGTATGAACTGGAAGACGCTCTTCTATGACAGTTCGGAGGGCTTCGACGTCGTCGGCCGTTCCCTCGATCTCGTGAGGAGCCGCGGGATAGATGCCTGGCTCTATAATTTCCCTCTCTGCACTGTGCCGGAAGGATACCGCCATCTGGCGCCCGCCACGATCTCCGACTGGAAACGCGCCTACCGCGGCGAATGCGGTGGATGCAAGTTGAAGGCTGAGTGCGGGGGATTTTTCGAGTGGCATCCGGCTAACCACGGATACGGCAATTTGGGGGCTATCCAATGAAGAAGCGGCTTTTCGCCATACCGTCGCTGCTTGCCGCGGGATTCTTGCCAGCCAATGCGCAGGCGCTGCCGACCAAGTCAACCTTGGACGGAGATGTCGGAAAGACGAAATCTCTCTTCGATATATTTAAGCTCGATCACGTGTATACGCTGGCCGGACATAGCAGTCACAGCAGCCATAGCTCGCACTCGAGCCATCGGTCGTCGACGGGCGGCTATTCCTACATCCCGCCCACGTCGAGCGACCCAGCCCCGTTGTATAGCGCCCCTTCAACACCCGCACCGACCTACCAGGCGCCCGCGATCGCTCCAACGCCGGCGCCTCTGAAAACGCTTCCTGGCAACGCCTACAAATTCAAGGAAATCGTTCAGGAGGTCCAGTTCGCCTTGCTCGCGTTCGGCTACTACAGTGGGGAGATAGACGGCGAGATGAATCCTGAATTGAGGGCTGGGCTGCTACGCATGCAGGCGGACTACTCGCTGAAGGTCACCGGGACGATCACGCCGGAGACGCTGACTGCGCTGAGGATTGAAGCGCGCTAGCTCCCCACACGCGGCAGGGGCCACTCTGTAGGATCCAGGGCCGGGAGCCGTGTGGGGCAGATGCGAAACCGACAGGAAGGTAATAGATGGTTGGGCGCTGCCCTCTTTAGATGGTTGCTCCGAGCGAAGCTTGAATGCCTGCGTGATACAGCAACTTAGCTGGGCCACGGCGGAGATCGCCCCACAACAGATAAGCACTGGGATGATGGCCAAGAGCGAAGAATTACGTGCGAAATTTGGAAGGGCGGCGACCAGGACGACGTCGTGGCTGGTGCTCAACGTGGCTCTGCTTGCCGCCGTTCTTGTCCTTCGGTTCTTCTGGATGCCGGCACCGCAGTGGTGGGGTGACACATATGGTCTAACGGTAAGTGTCCTCACTGGCGGTCTCGTCTCATTCTTCTTTTATTGGCTGGTGGTCTATGTTCCGGATCAGCGCAAACGCCGTATCATCAAGGACAACCTCTCCCAGATGTACCGCAGCATCAAAAAGGACATGCTCTATGCGGTGGTCTTCGCCAGCAGAAAGGGCGGAAGATGCGACCTTCAACCGGATATGGAGACTTTCGAGCGATTGATGACGCCAAAGGGATTCCGAGAGGCTTTCGATGGAGGATTGGAGGCCGATGAAGGCTTCTACGCATTCGAGAATCAGATGAGCGACAATACACCGGAATTTCAGCGGATTCTTCTATCCCTGGAAATGCTGGCAAAACAGATCGAATTCGTGCTGCACAACTACACCATGGACGATCAAGACCTATTCGACTTCTTCAAGCGGCTCGATTTGATACTGCTATCTCTCCGCCGGTCAGCCCCCGGGTACGATGAATCGAAGCCTCTGTGTGGATTCGTGTACGAGATCTTTGCGGGCTGGAATTCGATCGACGGATACCGTGGCTATGACCCGATCGCTAAGATGATTGCCGATATTTGACGGCTACGCTGCCCACATGCGGTTTGCATCAAAAGTGAGCTTGGCGGCCTTCAATTCAAGGACGAGCTTAGTCTTCCAGCCTTCCGTGGAGTCCATCTCAGTATAGATGACGCCGAAGAGATCCGACGGCATTTCGACATCGCCTTTGCGGAGAAGGCATACCCGTCCCCGGCCAAGCCGGCCTGCAAAATAACCGAGTTCGAAAATGACATTCTGGCGCGCCCTTTTGTTCTGGTCTGTCTCGGAGGCTGAGGAAGCCAGATCATCAGGTGTTAGAAGAACGACGGCGAAACCCACCTCCTTGGCGTAGTCCTCGTATTTCTCGATGATTGTCCGGCCTTGGTTAGGCTGTTCTTTGAGGACAATCGCTTCCAGGCCAAGTTTCTCCAAGAAACGGGCAAGCCCGTGAAGGGCGCCTTCATCGTGCCCATGAACGATGAAGACCTTGTTCGATTCCGTGGTGACAAGCCTAGGAGAATTGTCCCCGCAGCTGATCACGTAGCTTTTATAATCGCGAGCGAACGGAATGACGAGTTGGCGCGTGATGGCGTTGACTCCAGCCATCAACTTGCTGCCGGAATCGAAATAGGTATGGCCGAGCTCGACTATAAAATCGGGATTTTCAGCAAACCTGAGGATCAGCAGGAAAGTCAGCCCCAGCGCCCGATTGGGATCGTCGGGCCATTCCAACCTGTCACTTCCAACGATCCCGCCGCCGCGTTCCTGGCTTTCGAGAAAGGCATCGAGATCGAGGCCGTCTGTTAGCGATTTGTTGGCTGCTGCCAAATCCGGATGCTGCAACAGTCGCGCCAGAGTTTTCAGGGGGCGGTCATAGGTCTGGTATTCGGATGCCTGGAGATCGAGAATCGCGTTATTAATCTGCGAGAAAAGGTCATTCGCCATCTGTGTCGCCTTCCAGCCGAGCAGCTGCCGCTTTGTCGAGGATTCCCTTTCGATACTCTCCCTTCATGCCATCTATCAGTGGGCCTACAATGAGATTAGAGGCATAGGGGCCGAGCCTCTCGTCGATCATTCTCTCGACGTCCTGAATCGCAGCCTCGATGCTGGCGGGGTCCTCAGGGTTGAAGGTGACGATTCCAATCTCTCCGTCAATCTCGACGAGGGCCTTTTGCGCCTCCGAAAAGGTCCTGTTCAACCTGTCTAGTCCCTCGATCTTCAATACCATGTTCTCTCCTCGTTCCCGAAGGTGTCTAAGCCGGAAGCACCAGTTTTCGTTTGACTTTGTGGCGAAAAGCTCATCGTTGAGTGCTGCCATGTAAAGGCACTATCGAGGAAATGTAGAGAAGGCCGCCAGCGCTAACGATTCGTCAATGGGCAGAACCTGTTGCTAGATCAAATAACAGGTGGCCCGCGGTCAAACGGCAATTTGATTCAGAACGCTCTGCGCACCCGTGAGGTCACGCCGTCGGTGGTGAGTTCGTAGTCGTTGCGGTGCGGATTGGCCTCGACGAAGCCATCGGGATTGTCACTCTGCGCAATTTCATATCCGGAGGCATCAAGCCACAATACGCGGTCCTCGCGCAAAACGGGCAAGACAGCATAAGAACCGCGATTGCCCGAGGTGCCAGTTAGATTAACGTCAACCCGAGCTGGAGGGCCATTTGCGGCAGGCGAGGATCGACGGCTTCGAGCCCATGCCATGAAGTGGTTTGGATCGATGAGATCCTCGTCATCGGCCTGTGCTAGGTCCTGCTGCTGATATAGCCATTCGACGAAGGCCGGCCTTAGCAGCTTGGCTTCAGCTCGCGATCTGGCCATCCCTTGGGAAAGCACGAAAGCAACAAGTGGCTCAAGCGTGCCCCAGCGGAGTAGCTCCTTTGCCCAGAAGGCGAACCACGGAAGTTCCGTCACGTCCTTCCACGTGGCGAGGGTTGGTGGCGCAAACGGGTCCGTTGATCGCTCAGTCCAGCGACGTGCAACGACTGCGCCAACGGCTATGCCGAGGCGAAACTCAAAGTTGTCGGCTACAAAGGTCTGCCAGGCACGTAGATCGTCAGGTTCAGGTGCGGCGGCGCCGGCGGCGTTCATCCACCAGCCGAGGACGTTCGGCCAGTTGTCGAACAGATTGCGGGAGGTATCGGTGTCGCGCACCAGATAGCCATAGCCGGCATCTCCAGCAACTTCCCGGCCAAGACCCATGAATATTGCGATGCGCTCGTTGTCCGGAAGGTTGCCGTAGGCATCCGCATCTTCAAGCAGTTCTAGCAATGTGCCCGCCACCATATCAAACCGGCGGCCAATCTGTGGTGTGAAGCCGTAGCTGTAGAGTTTTCTCCGCTCGACAGCATCAGGATATACATTTTCAACGACTCCGCGGCCGCGCTTTATGAAGGCCCTTTCCATCCACGCTTCCAAGTCGCTGGATACGCGTGCGAAGGTCCGCTGCCATATTTCGGCAAGTATAGCTTCAGCCTGATCGCCACCAGGATCGGCAGCATCGTCAACGGCGCGCACTTCTTCGATGGCAGAAACGATGACCCCATCGAGTTCATCGAGTGTATCGGCGAGGCGGGCATGTCCTGACTCGTGTGCAGTGCCGGCATCCTCGGATATGTCAATTGGCGCGGTCTGCTCCATCCATCTAAGGAAATCATCCTCGTCGCCGATACCTTCCAGCCGTGAAGCTTCGTCGTACAGAGTGCGAAGGAGCAGCGCGAGCGAACTATTGTGTTCGCCACCACCCGCAGCCTCTTCTGTAAGCCTGTCAACTAAGGTGTCGTACTCGCGACGGCGATCATTCATCTGACTATTCTGGGTGCGCCTCTGCCCAGCCGCGGTTGTGGATATACCAACTGGGATGGCTACCAGTGTCATCCCCTCCATGCTGTTGGCGGCTCCGGGGCGTCCAGCTCTGCCTGCAAGGTTGCGAAACTCGGAAGTGGACAGAGGAATCTCCTCCTGGCGTGGGCGCGGTCGTCCTATGAAGCGGGTACGCTTCAGCAGGGGGAGAAAGATGATATCGAATGGCAGGTTCACGCCTTCCGTGAGCGTGGCTGTTGCAACGGTAATCCGGCAGATTGAGCGTTCGACAAGGGCGACCATCATGCGGCGGAGGCGCTGAGGCATCTGACCATGGTTTGTTGCGATCCCGTGGTCGAGGAGCATCACTTCATGAGAGTTTGCGCCGCAATAATCCATACACACCACGCGAGCTTCGGCAAACAGCGACGCGTGTTCGCCGTCCTGCGGCGGAACAAATCGTGGCGCATCCGCCCATTCCTCAAGCGATAGCGCATCTGCGAACCAACGGATTGTATCTTCGGGCTTCTGAGGGATGGAAATCAGGATCCGTCGATCAGTCAGATGAAGTGCGTTCCAAAGAAGTGCATTCTGCGTGTTGTGATTGAGGCTGTTGCGGATGCGCGGCGGAGCTTGCGGCATTGGGGGGATGCGCAGCGAAATGAAAACACTTTCGTCACGCCCGCGAACGGCAAGTAGCCTGTCGTTCAGAAGGTCAAGCGTGATGCGGGGGCTACGATTGTTAGAACGCACCTCAAAAACGCCAATGGCCTGCCGTGTGCTGCGATAGTAACTGCCAACGGGCTCGGCATCGTCGGTGGACTGAATCCACCGAGCCACAGGATTTGCTGCTCCGCCCGCTACTGCCGTCAGAGCAATCCGAACAATATCCGGCTTCCGGGCGATGATTTTTGACACGAGGTTTTCGAGCCGTAGTGCCCGGCTGCTATGCTGTGCAAGGCTTTCCCGATCACGCGGGCTGCCCTCGACGACGACCTGATGAGCTTCGTCCACAATTAGCAGGCGAAGCCGTGCAAGCAGCATCGGCCCAACATAGCGGAGCAGTGCGTCGGCTTTTTCAACTGTCGCGATCAGCACGGTGGGCAAGTCCGTTGTAAGCCAAGCGTCGGTGATACCCCAGTCGGCGCCGCCATAGAGCCCGGTGACCACGAACTCACGTCCAAGCTCTGATGTGAGCTTGGCTTCCACTTCGCCAGCGAGCGCGCGGGACGGAACGAGGTAGAGTGCTAGCGGAGCGAGTGCAGCATTCTGGGCCAGCAAGAGCAGCTCTTTGACGATAGCCATGTTGGCGATCATCGTCTTCCCTGAGCCTGTGGGAGTGCATAGAGCGAAGGATGACTCATGGAGAAGTCGGTCTAAGCCCTGCTGCTGCGAGGACCACAGAAGGCCTCGTCCACGTTCGAATTGTTTCCGCGCAAACCTCTCCAGGTAACTACTATTGGCTGGTTGCAGGGCCCCAAGCCGCCGCATCGAGGTGTAAACCGATGCCTTGCCGAAACGCTCAAAGGCCGATCGCAGGAAGAATGCCAGAATTGCGATGTCGTCAGGTGCCGCCCGAACGAGAAATTTCTCCACGCGTCGAATGTGCTCCAGCGCGGCCTCGAAGCGTTCATCATTTCCCTTGCGAAGCGAGTGAGATGCAAGACCGAGGCATCTGACGAGCTCAACAGTTGCCAACCACGACATATCCTCAAACGCGGCACTGCCGAAATACGTGGCGCCCGCATTACGGGCTGTCAGTTGCGGGTTGGAAGTCCAAAATGCGGTGCACTTCTCAAGCACTTCGTCGAAGCTGGCGCCAAGAAAGGCTGCAAACAGCTGGAGTCCGGTGTCAGCATAGGCAGTCTGGCGGAGCAGTCCCGTTGCCATCGCAGGCAGGCCGCCGAGCTGATAAGATCCAGCAGCAAAAAGAGCCAGCGGCAGTGTTTTTCTGAGCTCATCGTTTGACCGAGAAAGCCACTCAAACAATTCTCCTGCACGTCGGTAGGCTAACGTCGCCTCAACATGGCTTCCGCCGTCGAGCCTATCCAGAATCCTGGCGGCGTGGATCAGCCGGATGGCCTGAGAAAGTGTGTCGTCAGACTCCCGCACTCCCCATTCCAACGTATTGACCTGCCAACTGGTCTGAATTGCGCGCACAAATGAACGCGCTTGCGCCGGCGTCAGGACCTGATCCTCAGCGAGGGATGCGCGTACGGTCTGGGCCAGTTCGATACGCGCAACGTCACTCATCGTCATCACCGCCTGCCCAGAGCTGGTCATAGATGGCATCGATCAGCTTATCGCCATCACTGAGCATCAGTTCTACAACCTGCAGGTCACGACCAGCCGTGTACTCAGGCGGGGTTTGCTCCCATTGCAGGAGTGTAAAATTCCGCTGCCTCCATGGGCCCGTGCCACCTGCGAGAAGAATAAGGTCGGTCCGCTCAGACGGATCGGGGTCGGCGGGGAGGAGAATGCGGTCCAGCGATTCAATTACGTTCTCGAACTCCTCTTTGGCACATTCCTCGAGTATCTCCTGAAGCTGCCGTACACCGGCTGGCACTGGGAGAGCGCGGTTGATTTCAAACCAGACACCACGTCCGTCGCGAACGAGTTTGCCGTCAGCATCGCGAAGGCTTTTTTTGGTAGCCGGGTCGATGACAGGTTCACCCAACATCACTTTATCACGCTCAGAAGGCGTCCAATTGGCACGCCACTTCGCTTCGCCAGCGATGAACCTTGTCACCTTCCCGTGGGCGTCAGCGCAAATGGCGATAAAGTCGTCACCTCTGCGGCCCTGTACCTCGCGCTCACGTTCGGGAATCCGAACGAGCTGGAACAGGTAGTTACGCGCATCTTCATGATTACGAAACAAAAAGACCGGCACGAGCCATTCATGTTCACCGACATATTTGTACGCCTGGGTGAACAGACCAGAGACGACTTCGCCAAAAAGCCCGCGTCTCGAAATGGGTGGGAGCGCGTTTGGATACTGCGCGTTACATCCCGGTTCACCGTCATCGGGGTGTAGGCTTATTCTCGCAAAATCATGGAACCGCGTGCGTGCATCCAGGTGGGCTGATTCAAAATACGGTGTAAGGCCCGCGCGGACGCGGTCATCGGAAGGGATCAGCTGTTCGAGAAGGAGGTGACCGTATTGTCCCTGAACGGAATCAAATGGTTCCAACCACTCGTCGAGCAACTCCTGTGGCGGGTTAGCCGTGTGCATGTTCAGTACTGCTCGATATTATTGAATCAGGCTATATCTACACATAGAACATAAAGATTACTGAACTGGCTGCAGGCCCTTGAATGCTAGGGGCACTGAAGGCGTAGTCAAGCTTGATGGCGGTTCGTAACATATGACGCCATCGGCCCGCAGCCTCAGCGCTTCTGCTTCTTCAAATCAGCCGTCCGAGGTAAGATCCAAGCCGGACTGAATTCTGCGGGTTAAGCAGTGAGTCAGCTTTCAGGATAAAGAACCACCGGCCCTCTATGGCTGATTGCGGCGCGAAGCTGCCACAGGGATCATGGTCACTGAGGCCTGTTCACGGTTCGTACTTCGAAAGTCGCATAAAATGGCAGTGTGGAATTGGTGCGATGGCGAAGTTAGCCTGCTTCCTGATCAGCCGTATTTGCCTCGCTCCTCAACTTCTCAAGCCGTGACAGGCAGATCATTTCGATACGACCGATCAGGTCGGAGACTCGCTCTGCAAGCCACTGAAGCGCCCCGCGAGTGATCTCGAAGGTAGCAAGTTAGCCAGAGCCATGCTGATCCGAAATATGTAGGCATTTTCGGTCATGGGTGAGACTCGATCATGCGGATCGCGCCAATCCGATGCATGCTGCGCTGACGGTGCGCGGTGCCACGCCCTGGACGGAGCTCGACCGCGATGAAACGCGCGATCCCGATTTCACGCCTGCGCCGCAGGAGCACGGCGACCGTTGGCGTGTGGTCGTGCGTAGCACGCCGGAGGTCGACGAATGATCCCAGCTCGTCGGCGCATGAAATCTACGAGGCACGGCGCCTCGTCGAATTGCCGACAGTTCGTCTCGCCGTCGAGCGCATGGACGATGCCGGCATCCAGCGCCTGAGACGCTCGAGGCGCAGCGCCAGATGACGCATGATCCCGTCCGGTTGCAGATTTCCGACGCCGAATTCCACCACGCCATCTATCGGGCCGACGGCAATCCGCTTCTGGCCGATTTCTGCACGAGATTGTATTCGTTCGGCCTGGAATTCCGCCGCCGGGTGCTTTTGGCGGACGGCGCCGTGTCACTGAGCGTCCACGATCACCCGAATACTCGACGGCTTTGAAAAGCGCGATGCCGCCGCAGCCGTTGGTGCAATGGAGAAGCACCTTATCAGGATCCGCCGCACGACGCTGGATGTGATGAACTCCTGATCGGATTACGGCCATTTTCCTGGCGCGCTGGATAGTCACCGAGTTCGAGCCCAGGATACTGCGCGTCGACGCGCTTCATATCGGTGGTGAATTCGGCATCCATCCAATCGCAGATCTCGGAAACTACAGGGGTCTCCTGCTTGCGGGCGATGACCAGTTCGCACGTCCGGCCGGTCTTCATGACCGGGCCTACCGGCACCAGGACCCCGCGCGCCAGGTGATGCGACACGACGTTGAGCCAGCCGAGAGCCACGCCCTGCCCGAGCAGGGCGGCCTGGACCACGACTGTATAGTCTGAAAACTGCAGCCCGCCCGCCGTGCCATTTGCCGTGTTCTCCGAAAACAGGCCCGACCAGTCCGGTTCTGCCGTGCTGAGATTGATGATCCTGTCGAGCGCCGGCATGAACGTGCCGGTGGGCGCCTGTTTTTCCGGCAGGTGAGGAGCGCGGATCGGCACCAGCAATTCCGGCATCAGCTTGCGCGCGACGTGCCGGGCGTTGCTGCCATGATCGAAGCGCATCGCAATATCGACACCGTCCACGGCTCCGCCAAGCGGTCCGCTGATCAGCTGGAAGCGGATATCGATTTTCGGGAATCTCGACTGGAACAGCGCCAGCCTGGGCATGAACCAGTGCGTGGCGAAGGCAGACGACACCGAAAGAACCACTGTCCGCATTCCCGACTGCCTTGACTGCTGCACCCGCAGGACTGTTCGCTCGATTTCGTCGAAGCTGCCCGAAATTCCCGAAAAAAGCACGCTGCCCTGCTCCGTCAGGACGGCGCCGGAAGCGGTCCGGTGGAAAAGCGCGACGCCCAGATGGGCCTCCAGCCGCCCGATCGTGCGACTGACAGCCGGGCCGGTGACGCAAAGTTCCTGCGCGGCACGGGCAAAGGTCCCGCAGCGTACCGCCGCCTCGAAGGTCACGAGCGCATTGAGCGAAGGAAGCAGGTGTCTAAGGCGGGACATTACAAAATGTAAACTCCCCGATCAGCATTTGTGGAATTGCGGCGACGCATCCTCTTCTGTTCATTGAACGCAAGCTTCCGCCGGTCGGAAGCCGGTTTCAGCGAGGAAGAGAGGCAGGTCTGATGTCCTTCAAGCAATTCAAGGTTTTGACATTCGACGTCGTGGGGACGCTCATCGATTTCGAGAAAGGCATTCTCGACGCGTTCCGCTCGATCGGCGGAAAGGCTGCCGAGGGGCTGAGCGACGACGATCTCTTTGCCCCCTATCTTGAAGGGCGCGTCGATCATCCTGGCCGCTCCAGCCAGGTCATGGCGGACGTCTACCTCCATGTGGCGCGCAAGCTCGGCCTGCCCGCCGACCAAGGCTCGGCCGACGCTTTCCAGATTGCCGTGCTGCGCTGGCGGGCATTCGAGGATTCCGCCGAGGCACTCAAGCGGCTGCGCCGGCATTTCCGTCTCGTCGCGATGACGAATGCCGACCGCGTCGCCTTCAGCGCCTACTCGCACACGCTTGGCAATCCCTTCCATGACGCGGTCACGATGGACGACGCCAAATGCGCCAAGCCTGACCCGCGCTTCTTCTCGCACAATCTCGGACGGCAGTCCGCCTTCGGCTATCGCCAGGAGGACATGCTGCACGTTGCACAGAGCCAGTATCATGATATCGGGGTTGCCCGCTCGCTCGGTTACAAGGTCTGTTGGATCGAGCGGCGGATGCACCAGGAAGGCTATGGCGGCACACCGCATCCGGGCGAAGTGACGAAGCCGGATTTCCATTTCGCCACGCTGCGCGACCTCGCCGACGCCGTCGAGCGAGAATAGCTCCGCCGGCGCCCAAGGGAGGACGATGCCGATGCCGGACCTGGCACATCCACGATCGCTGTGGCTGGAAACGGCCTCGCCCGCGCCGCCCCCGGTCGCGCTTGGCAGCGCGGTCAAGGCCGACATCGCCATCATCGGCGGCGGATATACCGGTCTCAACGCCGCCTTGCGCGCCATCGAGCGCGGCCTGCATCCCGTCGTTCTGGAAGCGGTCGAAATCGGCTGGGGCGCTTCTGGCCGCAATGGCGGGGTCGTTTCCACCAAGTTTCGCGCCTCGCTAAGCGACATCGCGGCGCACCATGGGCTTGAAACGGCGCGGCGCATGCACCGCATCGGCCATGATGCGATGGATCGCGTCGAACGGAATATCGAAGAACTGGGTATTGCCGATGCCGGCTTCATCCAGACCGGCAATTTGCGTTGCGCCCACAACGAACTTGCCCAGAAAAGGCTCGTGGCGGAAGCGGAGACGGCGCGGGGCATGTTCGGCGATGCCAGCCTGACCATACTCGACGCCGACGCGGTGCGCGAGGAAACCGGTTCGGCCGATTTCGTCGGCGGCGTGCTTTCCACCCATGCCGGCATCATCCATCCCCTGAACTATGCGCGGGGGCTTGCCGGCGCAGTGCGCAGCGGTGGCGGCGAGATCTTCGAGAATTCGGCCGTATTGGCGCGCCGGAAGGAGGGTGACCGCACCGTTTTGACGACGGCGCGAGGCCAGGTCGCAGCCGGGCATGTCTTGATCGCCACCAACGGCTATTCCGACATCACTGCCGCCACGGCGCCGGCGCGCGGAACCGTGATCCCCTTCCGCAGCGCCATGATCACGACCGAGCCGCTTGGCGCCGACCTCAAGGCCACGCTGATGCGGCACTGCCGCAGCTACAGCGAGACGCGGCGCATGATGCGCTGGTTTCGACCCGCCGCCGACCGGATGCTGTTCGGCGGCCGCGGGGCTTTCGGGCGCGAAGATTCCGCCTCCGCCTTCCAGGCGCTCGAAAGGGCGCTGAAGGAGATGCTGCCCCAGCTTGCCGGCACCGCGATCACCCACCGATGGTCGGGGCTCGTGGCCATGACCATGGATAGCCTGCCGCAGGTCGGCATGCTCGACGAGCGGACCGGTTTCGCGCTCGGCTACAACGGGACCGGCATCGCCATGTCGAGCCTTATTGGCCGCCGTGCCGTCGACCTGATGCTGGGAGACAGGCCGGAACTCGGCCTGATGCAACGCAACGGGCCGCAGTCCATCCCCTTCTATTTCCTGCGCGAGCCGGCGGTCCGCACAGTCGCGGGCTGGTATCAGTTTCTCGACCGCATCGGCCGCTGATACCGCCGGCGCGCGCACCGTCACAGCGCGCTGCATATGCGCAAGGCGTCCAACACCGCGGCATGGATGTTGCGGCTCGAAACCGCGTCGCCGATACGGTGCAGTTCGAAGCCGCTTTCCCGCAGGCGCGGTTGCGGCGCCGCCTTCACCATGGCGTCGAGATCGGTGACGCCATCATTCGCCGACTGGGTGCGCAGTGCAAAATAGGCTTCGTCCATGGGAATGCTGCCCTGCTCGACGATGACCTGGTCGACAAGGACGCTCGTCACCTCCCGCGAGATTTCATTGACGAAGCTGGCTTCCAGCCGGTTGTCCTTGCGCTGAACCGCGAAAAGCCGGCTCTCGAAGACAGGTCTCACGCCAAGCTGCAGGAAGCGCTTCTTCCAGCGCAGCCGCTCGGCATAGGTCAGTTCCTCCGAAAGCTGCGCGTCGATTGAGACATAGGCGACCTCCGCACCTGCCTCTCTGGCCTGCTCGGCGGAAAGCGGCCCTGGATGCCGTCCGGTTCCGTCGTAAATCAGCACTTCGCCATGCAGCGGCACCTGTCCGGTCAGGACGTCCCATGTGTTGAGACAGAGTAGCGCGCCTTCCTGCAGATCGATCTGCGGCAGGCCGCCCGTGGCGAGGATGACGACATCCGGTTCAAGCGCGGTGATATCGGCGCTCTCCATATAAACGTTGGTATGGACGGCAACGCCGAGACGCTGCAATTCCGCTTCGCGCCACTCGACAATGCCCATGAGGTCGCGACGCCAGGAGCCGGTCGCGCCGATCCGGATCTGCCCGCCGAGATCGCCACCCGCCTCGTAGAGCGAAACGGCATGGCCGCGCTCGGCGCTGATACGCGCCGCCTCCAGGCCGGCCGGGCCGCCGCCGACGACGACCACCTTGCGGGCAGGGCCGTCAGTCTTCTCGATGACATGGCGCAGCGTCAGTTCGCGGCCCGTCGCGGCATTGTGCAGGCACGAGGGGCGATACGGCGACTGGCAATGGGTGGCGCCAACGCAAGGGCGTATCTCGGTCTCGCGGCCGCCGGCGAGCTTCTCCACCAGATGGGGGTCGGCGATCTGGGCGCGCGTCATGCCCGCCATATCCAGCCTGCCTTCCGCCACCGCGAAACGAGCCGAAGCGACATCGGCAATGCGCGCGGCGTGGAACACGGGCAACCCGACCTCGTGGCGGAAGGCGCCGACCGGTTCGACCCATGGAGCCAGCGGCGAGCCCATGCCGGGCATGTTCTCCTCCGCAAGCGCGCGTGTCGTATCCATCGTGCCGTAAATGGCGTTGAAGAAGTCAACGCCCCCCGCCGCCTTGAGCATCAGGGCCGCCTTGACGCATTCCTCGAAGTTCAGGCCGCCATCGGGGCCTTCGTCGACGACAAAACGCATGCCGACGAGGAAATCATCCCCCACGGCCTTGCGGATCGCTTCGTGCACCATCAGGCCGAAACGCAGGCGGTTCTCAAGCGCGCCGCCGAAGCGATCCGTGCGGCGATTGGTCAATGGCGACAGGAATTGCCCGATCAGGTGCCCGGCCGCCAGGGTCTCGATCCCGTCAAGGCCGCCTTCCTTGCAGCGCAGGGCAGCCTGGGCGTAAGCCTTCACGACACGGTCGATGTCGTGCTCGTCCATCTCCTTGGGGATGCTGCGGTGGAGCGTCTCGCGCACTGGCGACGGTCCGATCGTGGAAAGCCGGTCGCCGGCATAGGGATCGCCGCGGCGACCCAGATGGGTGATCTGGCACATCAGCGCAGCACCGAGATCATGCATGCGCGCGCTGAAGCGCTGCAAGTGCGGGATGATCGCATCGGTGCCGACATTGAGCTGCCGGAAGATGTTGGGGGAGTCCAGGTCGACGTTGGACGAGCCGCCGAACATCGACAGCGCCAATCCGCCGCGCGCCTTCTCCTCATGATAGCGCTGATAAGCTTCCTCGGGCATGCCGCCGACTTCCAGCCCGCAGGCATGGCTGGTGCTTATAATACGGTTGCGCAATGTCAGTTTCTTGATGGTCAGCGGCTGCAGCAGCGGATCCCTGGTAATGGTCTTGACCGGCCCGTTCATTTCATTCTCCTGCCGAATTCCGGCCGAGCACGATCGATCGCGCAGACGGATCGGTCCGCACGCCGCCGTTGCCGGCCTGTTGGTTCAATTTCCGAGGCCCAAGGGTCTTGGGCCTAAACTCCTAGTCCGAGGGCCTGCGGCCCTAAAGAACCTGACTCAAGAACTGCCTCGTCCTGGGATCCTTCGCCTTGGTGAAAAACTCGTCCGGTGGGCCGTGCTCCACGATCACGCCCCGGTCGGTGAAATAGATGTGGTCCGCCACCTCACGGGCGAACCCCATCTCGTGGGTCACGAGAATGCAGGTCATGCCCTCTGCCGCCAGTTCCCGGATCGTGAGCAGCACCTCCTTCACCGTCTCGGGATCGAGCGCCGCCGTGACTTCGTCGAACAGCATGATGTCGGGGCGCATGGCCAGGCTGCGCGCAATGGCGACGCGCTGCTGCTGGCCACCCGACAGTTCTCCCGGATAGGCGTTTTCCTTGCCCTGCAGGCGGACTTTGGCGATCAGCGCGCGGGCGCGCTCCTCGACTTCCCTCTTCGGCTCCTTCAGCACCAGGACCGGCGCCATCATGACGTTCTGCAGGGCCGTCTTGTGCGGGAAGAGATTATATTGCTGGAACACGATGCCGACTTTCTTGCGCAGCGCGAGAAGATCGAGCTTGGTGTCGTTCACCTCCTGCCCTTCGACCTTGATCGAGCCCTTCTGGACAGGACTGAGCCCGTTGATGCAGCGGATCAGCGTCGATTTACCCGAGCCGGACGGGCCGATGACGCAGATCACCTCGCCTTTGCGGACATCGAAGCTGATCCCCTTCAGCACCTCCAGGGCGCCGAAGGATTTGTGCACGTCGCGCAGCGATATGATCGGCATGTCCGGCGACCAGCCTGATTTCAGCTTTGCTTCGTCGGTATTCGATTTAACTTGCAACGACATATTTTCGCTCGAGCTTCCGCGTCCAGATTGCGATCGGATAGATGTAGGCGAAGAACAGGCACAAAAGAAAAAGATAGAACGGAATGAGGAATTCCGGCCGCGCGCCCGCCGCTTCCATGGCGGCCTGGGCATTGCCGACCGCCTCGTGCACACCGAGGATCGAGGCCATCGGCGTCGCCAGCGCCAGCAATGCGTACCAGTTCATCCATGGCGGAATGGCGCGCCTGACGCATTGCGGCAGGATGATCCAGCGCAAGGTCTGGCCACGCGTGAAGGCAAGGCTTTCAGCCGATTCCCACTGACCCTTCGGGATGGAGTTGATGGCGCCGCGCAGGACCTCGCTGATGTTGGCCATCACCGGCAGCGAAAAGGCAAAGGTGGCCTTGACCCAGTCCGGTATCGCCACCGTTCCGAGGCCGGGCAGGCGCATCTCGAACGGCACCAGCAGCATGACCGTGAACAGGATCACCAGCCACGGCGAATTGCGGAACAGATGCGTCACGAACCATGCGGGCGTCCGCAACAGCTTCGAGCGGCTGACCCGCAGCAATCCCAGCCCGATTCCCAGCAGGGTCGCGACCGCCATGGCGATGAAGCTCATCAGGAGATTGAGAGCGAAACCCTTGAGAATGAAAGGCAGCCACAGGATCAGCGTGGAAATGGCCGACGGGGCCTGCTGCTGGGGGTCCGATTGGGCATAGGCGAAGGCAAGCGAGCCGAAGAAGGCGAGGACGAGCCACAGCCCGTGCCGCCAGTGGATGCGCGAGCAGAAGCTGCCTTCTGCGAAGCGGCGCCTGTCGATACGGAAAGCCGCGCCGCTCATTGGCCGTATCCCGGCAGGGTCAGCCTGTGCTCGATGAAATGGAGCCCGGCGGCCAGGAGCGAGACGACGAGCACATAGAACAGGAACAGGAGCAGCATCATCTCCGGCACGTTCACATTGTCCGACCACACCTGGTTCAGCGTATAGGTCATCTCCGGGACGGAAATGACGTAGGCGAGCGATGTCGTCTTGGCGAGACTGACGAGATTGTTGGTGAGGGCCGGCAGGCTGATGCGGAAGGCCAGCGGTAGGGTGACATACAGGTATATCTGCCACTTGCTCATGCACAGGCTCTCGGCTGCTTCCTTCGTCGATCCCGGCACCGCCTCTAAGCCGGCGCGGAAGATCTCGACATTGAAGGCGCCGCCGAAAATGCCGAGCGAGATGATCGCCCAGGCGAAGGACGAGATCAGCGGCTGGTAATAGCCGCCAACATCGACCTGCGGCGTGAAGGCGCCGAGAGCGAAATAGAAGAACAGGAGCTGGATCATCGGCGGCGTGTTGCGGAATGCCTGGATATAGGCATCCATCAGCACCCGCAGGACGGGAGACCGGGCGCTTTGCGCCCAGGCCCCCAAGACGCCGATCACCAGCGACACGACGATCGACCAGAAGATCAGCTGTAGCGATATGCTGATGCCGGACAGGAAGCGCCCATATTCATAGCTGTCGTAGAAGACAATGAAATTGAGGCCCGTGCGGTCGTAGAGATCCTGGAAGAAGGGCGCGATCAACTGGAACATTTTAGCTCCGGCAGCCGGTCATCGATCAGCGTTTCGCAGAGCATCGGCTCAGTTGCCGCCCTTCAGGTAGCTCGTGTCCCACTCAGCCTTCTTGTGCTGCTCGGCGATCCACTGCGACGGCTTCACCTTCCATTTCTTTTCAAGCTCGACCAGCTTTCCGGACGCTTGCCAGCGATAGGCCATGCCTGCCATGAACACGCCCCAGGCCTTGTCCACTTCCGCCACGGGCACCGCGGCCGCCCAGGGATTGTCGAAGAGAACGGAAACAGGCATTTCATAGCCCTTCCACTCGCCCGAAGCGAGATCGGCCATGATGCTCGCATCGTCATAGACCCAGGCGATGCACTTGCCAGAGCGCAAGGCTTCCTTGCCTTCGGTATTTCCGGTGAAGGCGATGACCTTGGCGTGATATTCCGTCTCCACCAGCTTGTTGTAGTAGACGCCCTGCTTGGCGCAGACCGGCTTGCCGGCGATGTCCTTCCAGTCCTTGACGACACCCTCCTTGGCTAGCAGGGTCGGACCGGACGTCCAATAGGCGGGCTCGATGATGCCGACCGCCTTACGTCGCTCGGCGGTGTCGTACATGCCGCCGATGATGACATCGATCTTGCCCTGCTGCAGGAACTGCATGCGGTTGGCGGAGGTGACCACGACCGGCTCGAGCTTGACGCCGAGCGCATCGGCCACCGACTGGGCGAGGTCCACCTCGATGCCTTGCATCGAACCGTCCGGCGATGGGAAGGACCAGGGCTTGAACGCGCCGAGAACGCCGACACGCACGGCGCCTCGTTCCAGAATCTGCTGCAGATGCGATTCGGCCGCCTGCGCGCTGCTAGCGGGAAGGATCGCGCTCGCGGCCAGCGTGACTGCAAGGGCGGCAATGGTTTTCAGTGCTGATTCGATTTTCATGCTTCTACATCTCCCATTTTGTGTGTTGTCGGCTGACTTGGATGGTCCGATGCGGCGCGGAACGCCGTCTTCTGGTATCGGATGAACCCGTCGATTTCACTGACGGTCCGCTCCGGCGCCCAGCCGACCAGATCGCTAATGGCGTCGGCAGCCTCCTCGACCTCGGCGCGGTCGAGATGGCGGCGCCAGGCGAGGCCTGTCCTCGTATAGAGAATACCTTTCAGGTCGCGGGCATGCTCGACCGAAACCGCTGTGCGGAAAGCGGCGCGCCTGCCTTGGGCAAGCGGCCTCGAAATTGCGGATTCCGCACCGGTGTCGCGTGTCTCGAAGGTCCGCTTCGCCACGAGCCTGCGCGTCGGCTTCAGTTGCTTCTCGACCACCCGCAGCATCTCGCGCCCTGCGCTCAGATGGCTCATGACCGGCCCTGCCGTCATCGCGAAGATACCCGGCCTGCCGGCAGATGCGAGATCGTGGATCTGACGCGTGCGCCGCCCCATCGGCTCGGCTGCATCGAAGGTGAGCGGCCGCACGCCGGCCCAGGTGAATTCGACGTGGCGGCGGCCGAGCCGTAGGCCGGGAAGCATGTGATTGGCTTCCGCAAGCAGGAAATCGATGTCTTCGTTGGTGGCTGCGGCACCGGCGGCGTCGCCGTCGAAAGGCGTCTCCGTCGGCCCGAAATAAAAGCAGTCGTCATGCGAAGGCAGACAATAGAACGGCATGCCGCTGCGGTTGATCGTGGCGATGCCGTAGCCGCGATAGGAATCCGGCAGCCTGACCGCGATATGAGCGCCCTTGGTGCCGCGAACAAGGCAGGGCGCTGGCTTGCCGGCGACGGGATTGGCGTTCACCGCGTCCACCCAGGTGCCGGCCATGTTCAGCACGACGGACGCGCGAACCTCGGCCGCTTCCCCCTTACCGTCGCGCAGTTCGACGAGCCAGCCTTCCGGCTTCCTACGTATAACGGAAGCTTCGCAGAACAGGCGTATTTCGGCGCCGTTTCGCTCGGCGTCGAGGGCGGCATCCACGCACAGCCTGTCCGGCCAGTCCATGATGTATTCACGGTAGGTGGCAATCGACCGCAGACTTTCGGGGTCCCGCAGGTCGTTTGCGAATGGCAGGTGGGTTTCGAAATCACTCTTCAGCCGACGATAGGCGAGCGCCGGTTCCGGTGGCCCGAGACGGCGCAGGATGCGGAAACCGAGATCCAAATGCCAGCCGCGGACGGGGCTCTCCGGATAAATCGGAAAGCACATGGTGAAGGGCTTGCACCGTTGCGGGCTCCGCCCGACAAGTTCGGTTCGCGCTTCCATCCCCGCCCGCGCCATGCGCAAGGCCGCGGCGAAGCGCTGCGGATGAAACGCAAAGGTGCGGATCGGGTTGGGCGTTTCGAAATATCGAAGGCCGCAATGCAGGATGCGCGAGGATCGGCTGGAGGCGCCTGCGGCGAAATCGCTCCTGTCGACCAGGAGGACGCTGTAACCCGCTGCGGCCAGTTCCCGCGCCGCGCTCGAACCGTTGATGCCGGCGCCGACCACGACGACATCGTAGTCCCGGCCCTGCATCTCGGTAATTCTAGGCGACATTGGCGGCCTGTTTTCCTGGACGGTCGATCACGCCAATAAAGCGCTGATACCGAAATGTTCAAAATAGAATTATCGGCGATTGATATGCGTAGTGTGCATATCGTCCTGGTCCGGCAATTGTCTCAGGATCCGATCGCGCTTTTGCGCCATCAGCTCCAGCAGGGCATCGGCGGCGGGGTTGGGCCCGCGCGACTCCGGGCGCAGCAGGGCAACGTTAAACGGGATCTTCGGCGCGAAGGGGATCAGCCTGACCCGGTCGTCCAACTGCTCGACTGCGGTGTAGGGATCGATGATCGCAATACCGATCCCGTGCTTGACCATTTCATAGGCCGACACCGAAAAGGTCGTCTCATAGGCGGCATCCACCTTGACGCTGCTGGACAGCAGCGCCTGATCGAGGAGATGCCGTGCCGAGACGAAGGAAGTCCAGGAAATGAATGGCCCCTGGCGCAGGTCGGCGGGGCCGAGCCGGCTGCGCCCGGCGAGCGGATGATCGCGCGGAACGGCCGCGATGTAGGGCGCGTCGCTGAAGACTTCGGTCCGGAACCCCGAGCGCTTGAACGGTGTTTCCGCCAGTCCGAAATCGATCTGCTGCGCGGCCGCCCATTCCTCGATCTTGACGGACATGCGCACGTTCAGCGTGACCTTGGTCTTCGGCCAGTCCTTCCTGAAATCGGCCAGCAGATGCGGCACGAAATTGATGCCCAGCGCTGGCATGACCGCAAGGCTGATCTCGCCGCCTTCCCCGCTTGCCAGCCGTGCTGCGAAGCTGCTCAACGCATCCAGCGAGACATAGGCCCGCTCGATCTCGTCGAGCAACAGGTGCGCCACGGAGGTCGGCGTGATCAGGCCCCTGCGGCGCTCGAAAAGCGAAACGCCAAGCTCGTATTCCAGCTTGTCGAGAAGCCGGCTGACGGCCGGCTGGCTGCGCCCCAGCAATTCGGCCGCGCCGCTGACGGTGCCGGTGAGCATGACGGCGCGAAATGCCGAGTAGTGCAGAAGGTTCAACGTACTTGTCATGGCGCACCGGTCTTCGCCGGACTCCCTGCAAAGCCAATCATCCCGCAACCGCGATTCCCGCGATCGCGTACCGGCTGTGTAGCATCTATCCATCAGCAGGCTGTCATTATCTTTGACGGCTTCAAGGCGCGGACTGTCCTGCAAAGAGGGCATGAAACACTGCCTCTGGTGGCAGGTGGGCCCGATATTGGGTCAAGCGGGCGGATCAATGTGCAGCCGATGGGCGATAGCCTCCCGGGCGGAAGCAGCTTCCTGCCGCTTCCTCTGCGCCGACCATGAACGCGCTTTGGCAAGCACCTCGACTGCCAGGTCCACGTCTTCGCCAAGCGGGTCGTCATTCCAGACGAGGCCGCTGCGGCGTACCAGCAGATCGTCGATGGTCTCGGCATGCTCGCTCTCCACGCCCCGTTGCATGATCGAAAGCTTGTCCTCGCGTGAGCTGTTCCCGGTTTCGCGCGGAACGCTCCTGGAAGCGAAATCCGGCTGCTGGCTCGGCCGTGACGGTGCCAGTCCCTTGCCCAGTGCCGTCAATGCGAGCTGCCCTGCCGAGCGATGGCTCATGATCGGCCCTGCCGTCATGGCGAACAGGTTGGGCGCTCCTTCAGGACCGAAGTCGTGCAGTTGCCGCGAACGTGCGCCCATGGGCTGCGCCGGATCGTAAGTGAGCGGCCGCACGCCCGCCCAGCCATAGAGAATGTCGGACCGCTTTATGTCGAGGGTCGGCAGGAGATGATTGGCTTCGCCGAGCAGGAACTCGAAATCCTCCTCGGTCGGATGGATGTCGTCGGGATCGCCGTGATACAACGTTTCGGTCGGTCCGAAATAATGCAGGCCACGCCACGGGATACAGTACAGCCCCTCATTCAGCCGGTTGAGCGTTGCGATGCCGAACCGACTGCATTCGGGCGGCAGGCGGACCACGATATGCACGCCCTTGGTGCCGGTGATGCGACGACCGATCCGCCCGGCCTCGACCCGCGCATTAATGCGATCGATCCATATCCCGCCCATGTTGAAAACGCTGCGCGCGACGACGTGAACGGGCCGGGCGGCAGCATCCAGCGTGTCGCCAAGCTCCAGCTGCCACAGATCGCCCTGCTGCGCCGCATGGGTGACTTCGGTATAGTTGCGCACCGACGCACCCAGACGCTGCGCTTCCAGCACCGCATCCACCACCACCCGTTCGGGCCAGTCGAACTGGTATTCGTCGAACATGGCGACCGACTGAAGCGCCTGTTTGTCGCGCAGATGTTGGAGAAGCGGCATCTGCGCGACTTCTGCGCCCGATAGCCGGCGGTAATTGAGCGGCACCTCGCGGCCGCCCAAGGATTTCAGGATGCGGAACGCCGCATCGATCTGCCAGCCGCTATAAGGGCCTCCACGGTAAACGGGAAAGCAGAACCTCATGGAGCGTATGCGGTCGGGCGTGTCGCGGACGAATTGCGCCCGTGACTGCATCGCCGCCCGGGCCATCCGGCACGCGGTCAGGAAGCGCTGCGGCTGGCGCACGAATTCCCAGACGGATTTTCCGGGCGCGAGATAACGCAGACCACAATGAAGGAGCCGCGAAGACCGTCCGCTGGCGCCGGCGGCGAAATCACTCTTGTCGACGAGCAGCACCGAATAACCGGCAGCACTGAGGCAACGCGCTGTTTCGGCGCCGTTGATGCCGGCACCAACGATGGCGACGTCGAAGACTGATCCGGAAAGTTCATCGAGTGAAAGACGCATGATATCCCTGCTCATTTGCAACTATGGATCCGCTTGGCGCAGGCGCCCGCGCCGGGCCGATCGAACCAAGAGTTGAAAAAAATCGACCTGAGAACCGCGTCCACCGGTCTCAAGATGGGGATTTTCCGTCTCCGGCCGTCGGCTCGACAAAGGCTGCCTGTCGACCGCGAACCGGCCTGGCGGCGCGCCTGTCGCGTTGAGACTACTGGCTGTCCATTTTCGTGTTGTCAGCCTCAAGCAGCTTTTCGTGTTCGGCTTCGAACCACGGATCCGCGACCACTTTCCACTTCTCGGCAAGTTCGGTGAGCTTGCCGGAGGCATGCCAGCCATGGGTCATGCCGGTCATGAATTTTCCCCAGATGCCGTCGCGCTCGTCCAGTGGAACGCCCGCCGCCCAATAGCTGTGATAACGGGATTTCAGGGGCATTTCGTAACCATCCCAGCCTTCGGTTCTCAACGACTGCTGGATCGCCGTATCGTCCGACAGCCACGCTGCGCATTTGCCGCTGCGCAGGGCCTGTTTGGTTTCCGTATTGCCGGAAAAAGAAATGATCTTGGCGTCATAGGCCTGAGCGATCACGGTATTGTAGAAAAGCCCTTGCTTGGCGCAAAGCGGCTTGCCGCTGAGATCCTCCCAACTCTTGATCAGTCCGGCCTTGGCCATGACATTGGCGCCCGATACCCAATAGGCAGGCTGCACCATTCCGACGACCTTGCGTCGCTCCGGCAGGTCGGACATCGCCCCGAGGATGAGGTCGATCCTTCCCTGCTGCAGGAGTTGCATCCGGTTGGCGGATTCGATCTGAACCAGTTCCAGCTTGACGCCCAGCTTTTCGGCGACATCCGCAGCGAGATCAGGCTCGATCCCGACGAGCCTGCCATCGGGGTCACGATAAGACCAGGGCGGATAGGCACCCTGCACCCCGACCCGCAGCGTGCCGCGTTCAAGGACTTCCTTGAAGCGATCATTGGCCGCGTCCGCCTTTGCGGCAACTCCCGCAAGGATTGCGCCAGCCACGACTGCGATCGACGTGAATTTCACCCATAAATCCATTGCCCAATCCTCCCATTGCAATTATTGGCGACAAATGTCGCGGTCCGGCGATTGGTCACCGCCTCATCAATCGGACTTCGCGCCGATCCCATTGTCAAATAAGGGGAATTATGGACGCTATGCAGTTCTGTTATAGGCTGCAAAGGAGAGGCGGGTTGAACATCAGGCAACTCGAAGCCTTCAAGGCAACGATGACTGCAAAGACCACCATCGGGGCCGCGGAGCTTCTCGGCGTTTCCCAGCCGGCCGTAAGCCGGCTTCTGGGCCAATTGGAAACATCTTTGTCAGTGACCCTGTTCGACCGGTCAGGCGGGCACCTCAATCCCACGCCGGAAGCCCTCCTGCTGCATGAGGAGGTTCTTCGTGCCTTCGTGTCGATCGACAAGATCCGCGAGATCGCCCGCGAAATGCAGGTCGCCAATTCCGGGATGGTCTCGGCGGCGTCGCTGCCGATGCTGGCAATGGACTTCATGCCTTCCGCAATCGCCCGCTTCACGGCAAGCCGGCCGGAGAGCCGCATTTCGCTGCGTATCCAGATGTCGCCGCGCATAGAAGAACTCGTCGCCAGCCAGCTTGTGGATGTCGGCATCGCCGAATATCCCTTCGACCGCTCCGGCATCGAAATCGAGGAATTCTGCTCCGCGCATTATCTGATGGCGGTTCCAAGCCATCATCGGCTGGCGCAGAAGGCACGGCTGACGCCGGAAGATTTACGCGACGAACGCTATATCTCCATCACCCACAATCATCTGGGGAGGCAACTCGCCGACCAGATTTTCGACCGCTACGGCGTTAAGCGCCGCATTGTCCTTGAAGCCCAGCTTTTTAGCACCATCGCCAACATGGTGGGCAAGGGGCTGGGAATCGGATTGATCGACCCCTTCACGGCGTTCGATTTTCGCGAGCATCCGGGAGTGCGCTCCATTCCCTTCGAGCCCGCGGTCAGCCTGCGTCTCGGCATGCTTTATCCGACACACCGTTCCCCCTCGCGCGTTGCGCGCGAATTCATTTCCAGCCTCAAGGCATCGCGCCGCGATGTCCTGCGTCAGATCGACGATATTTTCCACCGCAATTGAAGCCGGGCGCGCACCTATGCCGATGCGGCATAGCCCTATGCCACGCGCTGCTGCCTTCTCCTGTTATTGTCGCGGCGAAGGATCGGGCAAGGAACATAGATGGGCACCTTTCAAACGGACGTGGCCATTGTCGGTGGAGGAATTGTCGGCTGTTCGACCGCTCTTTCCCTAGCCCGCAAAGGGAGGTCGGTAACAATCTTCGAGCGCGGCAAGATCGCTTCCGAACAATCCAGCCGTGCCTGGGGTTTCATCCGCCGGCAAGGACGGCATGAAGCCGAGCTGCCGCTCGCAGTCGAAGCCCTGGAACTGTGGGCGGACTTGACCTCGAGATACGGCACACAGGCGACGCAGTTCACCCGCAGCGGAATTCTGGTCCCTGCGGAAACCGAAGCAGACGAGGACCGGATCCGCAGCGGGCACGACATTGCGCGCAGCTTCGGCCTTTCGACGCGCCTGCTGGATGCCGCGGACGTTCGTAAGACAATCCCCGAACTGGCTGGGCAATGGCGCGGCGGACTTTTCACCGCCGACGACGCCCATGCCGATCCGGCTCTTTCGACCCGGACCATCGCGGCTGCTGCACGCGAAGCCGGAGTCACTATCCTGGAAGATACACCGGTTTTCCGACTCGACCTCGACAGGCAGGACAGACCGAGGCTCCTGGCGTCTAACGGGATCTTCGAAGCAAAAACCGTCGTTTTGGCAAACGGCATCGGCGCACCGGTGCTGGCCGCCTCGGCCGGCCTGCACCCGCCTATCCAGATCGTCAAATCCTCGGTCGGCCGCACCCGGAAGGCAGCACCCTTTACCCGCATCGCGATGTGGGGTCCCCGCGTTGCATTCCGCCCCTCTATGGGCGGCGATTTCATTATCGGTAACGGCTATCGCGGCATGGGAGTCGACTACGAAATCACCGTCGACTCATTTCGCAGCATGCGCCATTTCATACCCGCCTATCGCAACAACTGGCGTCAACTGCACCTCAGCATCGGAGCCGATTTCCGTCATCAATTGGCGGCGCGCTTCAGCCGCCGCAATGCCGTGCAGGCGCTGCCGGAGCCGAAGCCCAATATGCGCAAGGTGATAGCCAACCTTGCTGGCTTCCGGCAGATCTTTCCGCATCTGAATACGATCGAACTGCAGAACGCCTGGGCCGGCAGGCTGGATATCACGCCCGACGTCATTCCAATCATCGATCGGCCCAAGCCAGAGCTCGAACTCTTCGTGGCGGCCGGCTTCAGCGGCCACGGCTTTGCGCTTGGACCATCCATCGGCAAACAACTCGGCGAATGGGTCACACAGGGCAGCCCCTCGATCAATCTTTCCGCCTTTGCTCTTTCCCGGTTCGAAAAGGGCATCGTTCACAAAGCGCAACAGGCGCTTTGAGGTCGTGTTCGTTCACGCCGCCCCGCCTTAGACTTAACGGCGGAGCCGGGCTTGACGGACTTGTCAGACAGGCCGGAGCCGAGCTCACCGCGATAGGAAGCGCCGCCGGCAGCGTGCGGCTCGCCGGCCGCGCCGAGGACGCCTTGCGCGACCCCTGGTACCTGCGCCCGGCCGGCGCCGATCCCGGCCCCGCCGGCGCGGTTCTTGGCGCCTGGCGGCAGCTGTCCGTGCAGCCGCCCGCTGGCAGCGCCGACCGACTCGAAAGGATCGTCGACCAGCTCAGGCTCCATTGCGACCGCGCGGCGCTCGCCGACCTTTGCACGGAGATCGAAAAACTGGCGGGATCGCAGCGGCCGGCCGTTCGCTGCAACGGCAATCGCCGCCCGCGTCGCCGGGATTCGGCCCGACTCCGAGCTTTTGGCCTGGTGGCTTGCCGACCTGGTGCTGGCAGCACCGGCCCACCCTGGAGGCTGTCGTTCCTGTGACAACTCAAATCGCTTGCAGGATCGTTCCCGGCGTCGGCTGAAGCCGATCCGGACCCGCAAGAGGAAATACCTGAGTAACCGGATCGAACAGGACCATCGGCGCATCAAGCGCCGCATCGGGTCAATGCTCGGCTTCAAATCACCGGCATCAGCCGCGATCATCCTAAACGGCATCAAAATGGTCCAGATGATGAGCGGCGGTCACGCGGTGCCTGATTGATCGGCGCGGCTCCAGCATCGTTGGCGGTAGCATTGGCCAGAGGCGGGCGCATCGATCGCCATGTGTGGCATGACGGGTCTGCGTGAACCCTGGATGATGCGGTGGCGTTATAAGACCTCTGCAATTTTCTTATAACCACCGCTTGCGTCGCTTGAGCTCATCCAGTTATAAGACAAACTCATTTTTCTTATAACGGAGCCGGCGCATGAAGACGGTCGATCTCGTTTATCGCACGATGTATGCGGAACTCGTTCAGCGCTGCCTTGATGCATCGTTCGAAACCGACTTCTCAACGGCGGGAAATTTCGTCCGGGTTCCGGTGAAGGGGCGGGATTATTGGTATTTTGAGGAAACCCAACCCAAGAAAACGCGGAAGTATGTCGGCCCGTCCGACGATCCTGAGATCGCGAAACGGGTTGAAGCTTTCCAAGAGATCAAGGAAGACCTCCGCAGCCGTCGGAAACTCGTCTCCACACTGACTCGCGAAGCAGGGCTGACTGCACCTGACCGGTTCACTGGCGATGTCGTTGGAGCCATGGAAGCAGCAGGAATCTTCCGCCTAAGAGGCGTGCTCGTCGGTACGGTTGCCTTCCAGACGTATGCGGGACATCTCGGCGTAAGATTGCCCGGTTCCTCATTGCAAACCGGCGATGCCGATTTCGCGCAGCACTACTCGATCTCGTCGTCAGTCGAAGACAGCCTGCCGCCGATCCTGGAAATCTTGAGAGAGGTTGACCCAACCTTCAGGGAGATCCCTCACAGGTCGGATCCCGGACACGCGACCCAATTCGAGAATGCAAAGAGGTACAAGGTCGAATTCCTTACGCCGAACCGGGGATCCGATGACCACACCGACCACGCCACTCCGATGCCAGCACTGGGCGGAGCTTCGGCGCAGCCCTTACGTTTCCTTGATTTCCTGATCCACGAGCCCATCCGGACCGTGATGCTGCATCGGTCAGGGGTGCCTGTAACCGTGCCGTCGCCGGAACGCTATGCAGTTCACAAGCTCATCGTCGCTTCTCGCAGGCAATCAGACGCAAACGGCGTCGCCAAGCGCGAAAAGGACGTCCATCAGGCCAGCCTCCTTATCGAGGCACTGGAGGCCACCCGTCGCAAGGACGACCTTGCAACGGCGTTCTCGGAAGCGTGGGGCAGGGGGCTGCACTGGCGCGAGGCGATGCTGAAGGGGCTGGGCCTGATGCCGCCGAAGAAACGACAGGAAATTGAGGAGACAGTCAGAAAGGCCCTGGTCGAGATCGGCGAGGAGCTGGACGGTTTCAACTCAGCCGTGAAGTCGTAGCAGCAAAAAGGGCGAGACCCGAAAGCCCCCCTTATCGCCTGGATTGAGGAAGACCCACGTTGATCAGGACCGCGTACGAGGGAGTATACCGTAGCTGTTGAGGTCTGGTCGCCGTGTCTTCGTCCAAACCGCATGAAAAGGCAGACTGGTGTGACATTCGAAATTAGCTGTCGTCGGAGCGCGGAACCACCGGGATAGCGGTCGCCGCTACCAACGGGCGAACATATGCTTGTCAGCTCTTGCAGGCGGTCGATGCCCTCGGAGCTTTGTCTGCACTGGAATAGCTCGAGTACGTTTTCTTGCCGACAGCCGTCATCTTAACTCGGTCGGGCTTCATAGAGACTTCCGTGCATGTCTTGGTGCTCGTGTCCTTGGCGACCCAATAGTGCGTCGCCGCAATTGCGGGAGCACCCAACAAGCCTACCAGTGTGGCGGCGACTACAATGGTGCGCATCGCGCACGAGCACGACCAGCCGCTATGGGGCGGCTTGGTGTCGGTGGACCACTGAGCTGGAACGGGGACCGCTACACCGTCTTCGGCGAGGCCTTCGCCAAGTCGAGCCTCAAGAGTTCGGCGACAGCCGCTCGATCGGCGCCAAGCTATTTCAGTCGGATGCTGGAGGCCGGGCGCTCGCGCCAGAAACAAGCGAAACGTAGCGCCTATGCTTGGCCCTCGCTTTCGAGCAGGCATTTACTCCTCATGTGATGAAGAAGACCCTGAAAATACTGGCTCAGCTCAATGCGTGGCCGGCCAGTCCATAAACCCACGGTCCGTTTTCCTCCCGGTTCAGGAATCGGCGCCCTTTGGACATGGTCGTAACGGTCTCGGCAATGCCAAGGCCACACTGCTCGAGAAACGTGGCAAACACGCCATCCTTCTCCCGGGTATCGACTCGGACGAAGCGTCCTGCAAGATTTCTCAGATGAACGGCTGTGAGATGTACCGCGTCCAGATCGCTGCGCGCGACCATCGGGCCGATCACATAACCACGCCCGAATTCGCGACACATTGAATAGCCGACGATCTCGCCGCCACGGCTCAAAGTTTGGATTGAGGCATTCGCCGAAAGCAGTTCGAGCAGCCTCTCGCGGTTTGTCCCAAACGCGCGCGTATCCAGCTCGATGATCTCCTTCAGCCTGTCGCTCGACAGCGCCTGCAATTCACCGTCCAGGGCCGGCATGGCCGGGGGTGCAAGAGGAACCTCCCCCTGATGCATATATACGATCGCCTCGCTCGTGAAGCCAAGTGAGACGTAGAGAGGATAGGCGACATGGGTGGCGTTGAGCGCCAAATTGCGATCGCCACACTGCTCAAGCACCTGGTCCATGAGCCATCGGCCGCCGCCTTGCGCTTGTGTGCGGGGCGTTGTGATCACCACGCCGATGGTGGCGAAATCGTCTCCTTGCGGAAACCACATCGCGCTGCCGAAAACCCGACCAATGCCGTCTACGGCAACAATGCCGCGGCCGGCACGGCGCAGGATATCCCAGTCCTTTGGCCGATGCGGCCAGCGGACTGAGATCGACAGCGCGTGCAGCAACTCGACGTCAACATCATCGATGTCCCGCGCGACCAGTTCGAAAGACTTCAGGCGCACTGATCTCTGCATTTCAGTCGACCTGCTCCTTATATCCAACTCGCGAGCACGTCGTGTCGTCGCTGACGGTGCCGCAGCCGTCTTTTGCCTTATGATTACACCCGAAAGCCAGCAGGTTTCGCTGGTTCCGGGCCAATATTCGAAATCTTCGGCCAAAGCATAGCTTCATTCGGCACGGAATGCTCTCGCCTGCTGCCACACTTGTCGCATCCAGCGAACTGCGAGTGGAGCGGCGCCCGGTGAATGTCGAAGAAATTCTAGCGACGCTGATCGCGTTCCCCTCGGTCGTGGGCTCGCCCAACGGCGCGATCGTCGACTGGGTGCGTGAATATTGCGAGGCGGCCGGAGCAGAAACAACCGTCCTTTGCGGCCCCGAAGGCGACCGGTCCAACCTGTTTGTCACGATCGGGCCGCGGCGGGCCTGCGGCTACATCTTGTCGGGCCACCTGGATGTCGTGCCGGCCGGTGAGCGGGAATGGAACTCGGATCCCTTTGTTCTGCGCCAAGATGGCGCCAGGCTTCATGGCCGGGGCACCTCCGACATGAAGGGCTTTCTTGCCTGCGTGCTGGCCGCGCTGCCGCGGCTTGCGGCGACGAACTTGCAGCGGCCCATTCATCTCGCATTCTCCTATGACGAGGAGGCGGGTGCCCGTGGTGTGCCGCATCTCATCGCCGCCCTGCCAAGCCTGTGCGAGAAGCCGCTTGGCGCGATTATCGGTGAGCCGAGCCGGATGGAAGCCGTGCGGGGGCACAAAGGCAAGGCGGCCGCGCGGCTCGAGGTGATCGGACGGTCCGGCCATTCCTCACGGCCCGAGCTGGGACTGAATGCCGTGCATGCAATGTCAGGTCTCGTCACGCAGCTCGTGGCCTATGGTCAGACCCTTGCGGAGGGGCCGTTCGACACGGATTTCGCGCCTCCATACTCGTCATTGCAGGTTGGTGTCATCGCTGGCGGCCAAGCCGTCAACATCATCCCTGATCGCTGCACCGCCGATATCGAGGTCCGTGCCGTGCCGGGTGTTTCCCCATCATCATTGCTTGAGCCGGTAAAGGCCCAGCTAATCGCGCTCCGTGACAGCGGCTTTGACGTGGCGTGGCATGAGCTGAGCGCGTATCCGGGGCTTTCGCTCCCGCAGGAGAGTGGTTTGGCAGCCCTTCTGACCGAGTTGACGGGGCGGGAGCCTCTGTCTGCGGTGAGCTACGGCACGGAGGCTGGTCTCTATCAGCAGGCCGGCATCGACGCGATCATCTGCGGTCCCGGCGATATCAGCCGGGCTCATCGTGCCAACGAATATATTGAGTTCGGCGAACTTGTTGCCTGCCAGAGCATGATCGAGCGTCTCGGCACGCGCCTTGCCGCATAGCGGGAGAGGGCGGTTTCATGGCTTTTCTTTTCAATTCCGACCCGGTGCGCGCAGCAGTCTTCCGCAAGGTTTTCGCACGCGAGCTCCCGGACGTCGAATTGTTCCACAGCAGCGAATGTCTGGACCCGGAGAAGGTGCGGTACCTCCTGACTTGGACGGCACCAGATGACATCGCGCGCTATCGCAATCTCGAAGTGCTGTTTTCGCTTGGCGCCGGCGTCGACCAGTTCAAGCGTGAAAGCCTGCCTCAGCAGGTGAAGCTGGTGCGCATGGTCGAGGACGGCATCATTCGCATGATGCAGGAATATGTCGTTCTCGGCGTGCTGAGTCTCCACCGGGACATGGTGGCGTATCGTGAACAGCAGAAGCGCCAATCGTGGCTCGGTCTTGCCGCTCCGCAAGCCGCCGAGCGCCGCGTGGGTTTTCTGGGCCTTGGCATGCTGGCGCAGGCGGCTATCGAGCGATTGCTGCCGTTTCGCTTTCCCCTCGCTGCCTGGAGCCGAAGCAGGAAGGAGATCGACGGCGTCACCTGCTTTTATGGGGCGGATCAGCTTGCCGGTTTCCTCGCAAGGACGGATATTCTCGTTTGCCTGCTGCCGCTGACGGAGGAAACCCGCGGCATTCTCGATGCGGAACTCTTTTCCCTGCTGCCGGCCGGGGCGAGGCTGCTGCATGTCGGCCGCGGGCCGCAGTTAGATCAAACCGCCCTGATTCAGGCTCTCGATAGCGGACACCTTGATGCGGCAATGCTCGATGTCACCGATCCCGAGCCGCTGCCGGACGGCCATCCACTCTGGCGGCACCCGAAGGTGATGATCACGCCGCACATCGCTTCCATAACGCAAGCAGATTCCGCGGCGCAATCCGTCGTGGACAATATCCGGCGCCACCGCGCCGGGGAAGAACTGATCGGCCTCGTCGATCGGACACGCGGCTACTAACAGGGAAACATGACATGTCACTTCTGATCACGATCGACACAGATCCAGCCTTCGCGCCGAAGGAGGCATTGCCAACTCCAGAGCGGCTCATTTCGGGCAATCCATCCTTCAAGACGTGGGCGCAGGATGCCTCGAAAGGCGAAAAGGTCCTGACCGGTGTCTGGGAGGCGACGCCCGGCGAGACGCATTCGATCAAGGGCACTACCTGCGAGTTCTGCCACATCGTTTCGGGTCTCGTCGAGATCGAGGAGAAGGGCGGTGAGACCAAGACTTACCGCACCGGCGACAGTTTCGTGATGAAGCCCGGCTTTGTCGGCGTCTGGCGCACGATCGAAACCGTGCGCAAGATCTACGTTAGCGTTTACGACTGAGCTCAACGCTCACGGTCCGGCCGAATAGCGCGCGCGGCGGTTCCAGAACAATCGACTTCCGAGGTTCCGCCCGACGCGATTCGACGCGGTCGGGCGGCTCATTCTCGGCGAAAAATGCGGCGCGCTGTCGACTATTGTTCTGATGAAACCAGGTACGAAATGCCGAATGTCGCTGCCGTGTTGAGCAAGCTGCGACCTTCGGTGCCCATCGGTCTCCAGGAGGATCTCAATGAAGCCTTACACGATAGCGCTCATTCCCGGCGACGGCATCGGCAAGAATGTGACCGAGGCGGGATGGCAGGTCCTGCAGGCGGCGGCAAAGCGAGGCGGTTTCGCCCTTGAGGATACAAGGTTCCCATGGTCGTGCGCCTACTATCTGGAAACCGGTGCGATGATGCCGCCAGACGGCATCGAAATACTGCGGAAGTTCGATGCGGTCTACCTCGGCGCTGTGGGGTGGCCAGCGAAGGTGGCCGACTCCATATCCCTTCACGGACTGCTCCTGCCTATTCGCAAAGGGTTCGCGCAGTATGCCAACATACGGCCGCACCGGCTGTTGCCGGGCGTTCAAGGGCCGCTCCGCTCCGATGGTTTCGACATCCTGTGCATTCGCGAGAATACGGAAGGCGAATATTCCGGCGCCGGCGGGCGCATTCATTCCGGTACGGCCAATGAGGTCGCGATCGAGACGGCAATCTTCACGCGTGCGGGTGTCGAACGAATCCTTCGTTTCGGTTTCGAACAGGCGCGGACGCGCCGCAAGCAACTCGCATCCGTCACCAAATCCAACGCGCAGAAACATTCCATGGTTTTCTGGGATGAGGTCACGCGCGAGGTAGCGAAAGATTATCCTGATGTGGAGGTCTCGCACTACCACATCGATGCCATGGCCGCCCGCATGGTGCTGGCGCCTGAAAGCCTCGACGTGATCGTTGCCTCGAACCTTTTTGGCGACATCCTCACGGATATTGGAGCTGCCATTCAGGGTGGACTGGGTTACGCCGCCTCCGCCAATATCAATCCCGATCGCAGCGCGCCCTCCATGTTCGAGCCTGTCCATGGTTCGGCACCCGATATCGCGCATCTCGGCGTCGCCAATCCGATCGCCGCGATCTGGTCCGGTGCCATGATGCTCGGGCATCTGGGCGAGAGGCAGGCCGCGGCCGAAGTGATGTCGGCAATCGAATCCGCAACCGCACGCGGGATAGGCACGGTCGCAGGCAAGGATAGCACTGAAGCAATCACGCAGGCCGTGCTGGCAGGATTAAGCTGAAAGAGCAGAGGAAAAGACCATGGACGCAATAACGAAGATTGGTTTCCTGAAGGATGCGGACCTGTTTCGCCAGCGGGGACTTATTGGCGATGTCTGGCAGCAGGCACACAGCAACGCGACTGTCGATGTGACCGATCCCGCCAGTCTGGAGGTGCTTGGAACCGTGCCCGACATGGGCCGGGATGAGACGAGGGCTGCAGTAGACGCCGCCCAGTCGGCGTTTAAGGACTGGAAGGCCAGGACGCATGCCGAACGCGGAGCGTTTCTGGAACGCTGGCACAGCCTGATACTGGAAAATGAAGAGGACCTGGCGCTGCTGCTGACGCTGGAACAGGGCAAGCCTCTGGCGGAAGCACGCGGTGAAATCCGCTATGGCGCCTCCTTCGTGAAATGGTTCGCCGAAGAAGCACGCCGGATCGGCGGCTCGACCATTCCGTCGCCCACGCCCGATCGCCGCATTCTGGTGCTGAAGGAGGCCGTCGGCGTCTGCGCCATCATCACGCCGTGGAATTTCCCCAACGCGATGATTACGCGCAAGGTGGCACCGGCGCTGGCCGCGGGTTGTACCGTTGTCATCAAGCCTTCGGAATTCACGCCATTCTCGGCACTGGCGCTCGGCGTTCTGGCGGAACGGGCAGGTATTCCGGCCGGTGTCATCAACATCGTCACCGGCATGCCCACCGAGATCGGTAACGAACTGATGGCCAACGAGACGGTGCGCAAGATCTCGTTCACCGGCTCGACCCGCGTCGGAGCCCTACTCATGCGTGGCGCGGCCGATAGCATCAAGCGGCTTAGCCTGGAGCTTGGCGGCAACGCACCCTTTATCGTGTTTGACGACGCCGATCTGGGCAATGCAGTCGAGGGGGTGATCGCATCCAAGTTCCGCAATGGGGGTCAAACCTGCGTTTGCGCGAACCGGATTCTGGTGCAAGCGGGCGTTTACGCCGCTTTTGCCGAAAAGCTGAGCCAGCGCGTAGCGGGGATGAAGGTTGGCGCAGGGACCGATGACGGCACCGAGATCGGCCCGATGATCAACACGGCCGCGATCGACAAGATCGAGCGTCACATCGCGGATGCACAGGCGAAAGGCGCGCGGATCATCGCCCAGAGCGAGACGGTGCCGGACGGCAAGCAATATGCACGGCCCATCGTGCTGGGAGAGGCTACGACCGAGATGCTGCTGGCATCGGAAGAGACGTTCGGTCCGGTGGCGCCGCTTTTTCGCTTCGAGACGGAGGAAGAGGCTATCGCGATCGCGAACGGTACGCCATTTGGCCTTGCTGCCTATTTCTATACGGAGAACCTCAAGCGGTCGTGGCGTGTGGCCGAGGCGCTGGAGTTCGGCATGGTCGGGCTCAACACCGGCCTCATCTCGACCGAGGTTGCGCCTTTCGGCGGTGTCAAGCAGTCAGGGGTGGGGCGCGAAGGATCGCAGCTCGGCATCGAGGAATATCTCGAGGTCAAGACGCTTCATGTTGGCGGGCTTAACTAGTTGTCTTGCAAGCAGGTGGAGACACCTGCAGCTTCCAAAGTGTTGGAACAACAAGAAAGGGGCGGTGAAAACCGCCCCTTTCTCCGTATTGCGACCAGTGATCATTAACGCGGTGAGAGGTATCAGCCTGGCGTGACTGCACTAACAACAGACGTCAGGCGAATTCACGAACGGGCTCCAGCCCGACGGCGCCGGCCAGACCGCCGATGTCCTTGATCTCGGTGTATTCGTAGAAGGGGTTCGCGGGCTCGTGGCCGCGATTCACCCAGACCTTGCTCTTGATGCCAAGATCATAGGCGGTCATGAGATCGTAGCGGAACGAGGACGACACATGCGTAATGTCTTCCGGGCCGCAGCCGAGCTTGTCGAACATATACTCGAAGCCCTTCATATGCGGCTTGTAGGCGCCGGTCTCCTCGGCCGTGATGACCATGTGGAAAGGTGCGCCGAGTTTCTCCACGTTCGACATGATCAGGCTCTTCATGGAGTTCGACAGGATCACCAGCGGAATCTGCTTGGCGACCCTGGCCAGCCCCGCCGGGACATCCGGGTGCGGACCCCATGTCGGTATTTCTGCATAGATGCGCTGGGCATCTTCGGGGCGGAACGTCACATTGTTGCGCTTGCAGGCGCGCTCCACGGAATTGTGCACGACCTCGCTGTAGGGCTTCCAGGCGCCAAGAACCTCATCGAGGCGATAGGCCGAGAAGTCCTTGATGAACTGCGCCATCACGGTTGCGGATAGTCGCGCGCCATAAACGCGTCGCGCCGCGCCGGCCATGTCGAAGTTGGTCAGCGTGCCATAGCAGTCGAAAGTGATGTATTTCGGTCTGAACTGGGTCATGGGCGTCGATCCTTCCAATCTTTCGGCACCGCGTGCCTTTAACAGCGAGGATCATAATGAGAGCCGAACAAGACGAGTCGCCGCATTCGATGCGCCCCGAAGCAGATTGTTTCGTATCGCGGTAGAGCCTTGGCAGAGAGTTGCGCCCGAGACCGTTGCGGTCTGCGAGGGGAGCGCGATCGGCCCGCTGTCCGTCCGCATAACATGCGGCGCCGGCGGCAAAGGAAAGTCAAAACGCCTATCGCTCAGCTCCTGGTCGGAAGGAACTGCTGTGTGCGGCAGCCTACCTTGAGCTCAGAGAATTCAGGCCCGGACTGAACCATGACCACGCAGCAAATTACGCTGGAAACGATGACATTCGCGCATCTGAGGGATGCTCTCGAATTGTCACGTCATGTTGGATGGCCGCACCGTCGTGAAGACTGGGAACTGATGCAATCGCTCAGCCAAGGCGTCGTTGTCCAGGAAGAAGGACGCGTGGTGGGGACCATCTTGATGACGCCCTATGGCGACGATGCCGCCAGCGTCAACATGGTCATTGTCGATGCCGCAATGCGTGGTCGCGGGCTCGGTCGCAAGCTGATGGAGGAGGCGCTTGCCAAGGCAGGCGGGCGCACCTGCTATTTGGTGGCGACGCAGGAAGGGCTCGCGCTCTACGAGAAGCTGGGATTCGTCGCGACCGGCAAGATCGTGCAATACCAGGGCCTGGCGCCGTCTGTAGACGCACCGGCACATGTGTCATGGGGCAAGGACGGCGACCACGCGCGCCTTGTTGCTCTGGATCGCGCGGCGTTTGGTCATGACCGGTCGGCGCTCATGCGCTCGTTGCGCGAGCGCGCGAAGTTCGCCGTCGTTCGCGATGAAGGCAATGTTCAGGCGTTTGCCGCAATTCGTCGGTTTGGCCGAGGGTTGGTGATTGGGCCGGTGGTGGGGAGGAAGCTTCACGAAGCGAGATGCCTGATCGACTTCCTGCTGGCCGACAGCGCGGGCGAGTTTGTCCGTATCGACACAAACGAATCCACGGCTCTCGGCGAGTGGCTCACCCGTCGCGGGCTGGCCCACGTCGGCGGTGGCATCACGATGCGACGAACCGCAGACGAGCCGAAGGTCGAAATCAGGTCACACCAAACTTACGCGCTCGTTAGTCAGGCGCTAGGCTGAATCGGAGGAAAAAATGCTGGCCAACTCATTGATCGAACTTGATCGTGCACATCTGGTTCACCCGTTTTCAAGCTATCGGAGCCATGAAGAGACGGGCGTGCGGGTGCTCAAATCCGCCAAGAGCGCAACGGTGACCGAGGCAAGCGGGAAAACCTTGCTGGACGGGTTCGCGGGTCTGTGGTGTGTCAACATCGGATACGGGCAAGAAAGCGTCGTCGAAGCAGCGGCCAAGCAGCTAAGAGAGCTTCCTTATGCGACAGGATATTTCGGGCTCGGATCTGAGCCCGCCATTCGTCTCGCAGCGCGCCTTGCCGAACTGGCGCCTGGCGATCTGAACCATGTCTATTTCACGCTGGGCGGTTCCGACGCGATTGACAGCACGATCCGTTTCGTTCGCTATTACTACCATGCCAAGGGGACGCCGGGAAAAGACCAGTTTATCTCGATCGAGTATGGCTACCATGGATCCTCGACGGCAGGGTCAGGTCTGACCGCGCTCCCGGCCTTCCATGCCGGTTTCGGTGTGCCTTACGACTGGCAGCACAAAATTCCCTCGCACTACGCCTATCGCAATCCGGTCGGTTCCGAACCGCAGGCGATCATCAACGCATCGGTCGCGGCGCTGCGGGCCAAGATCGCCGAACTGGGTGCTGATCGCGTCGCGGCCTTCTACGCCGAACCCATCCAGGGTTCGGGCGGTGTCCTCGTTCCACCGGCAGGCTGGCTGAAGGCACTGCACGCCGTGTGCAAAGAACACGACATCTTGTTCGTTGCCGACGAAGTCATCACCGCCTTCGGCCGCACCGGGCCCCTGTTCGCATGTGAGGAAGACGAGGTCGTGCCGGATTTGATGACCACGGCAAAAGGACTGACGTCGGGCTACGTGCCGATGGGCGCCGTCTTCATGACCGACCATGTTTACAATACGATCGCGGACGGGGCCGGCAAAACGGCTGTCGGCCACGGCTATACCTACTCAGCCCATCCGGTGAGCGCGGCGGTCGGGCTGGAATGCCTGCGTCTCTATGAAGATGGCTTGCTCGAGAACGGCCGGAAGGCCGGGAGGCGCCTGATGAAGGGCCTCCGCTCGCTCGCCGATCACCCGCTGGTTGGCGATATTCGCGGTCGCGGCATGCTGGCGGCGGTCGAACTGGTGACCGACAAGGCGCGCAAAACGCCGCTGCCGGCGGCGGCAGATCCGGGACGCCGCATCTTCGACCGCGCTTGGGAGAATGGCCTTGTCATTCGCGCCTTCAATAGCGGCATTCTCGGTTTTGCACCACCGCTCTGCTGCACGGACGACGAAATCGATGGTATCCTCGAACGCACCCGGATGACGCTGGATCAAACCCTCGAAGACAAGGATGTGCGAGCGGCGATGAAGGGCTGATCCTCGCCATCGCCGGAGCTCCCCCGTCCAGGCGGCAGACGCCGAGCGGGGACAAACCCTCAGGGTGGTACCGCATTCCGCCAGGTGCCAAGCAAGTTGCAGCTATGGGACCTCAGCAGAAGAAAACACCGGCGCGTGCTCCAGGTGTTCAGACCGCGGAGCGGCTTTTCATTTGTCGAAAATGACATCGAGAGGCAAATGGGATTTTACGATCGGTGACTTCAGCACGACGAAGCTGAAATATTTGTCGATCCCGATATCCAGTTCGAGCATGCGCTCCATGATCGTCTGATACTCGTTTATGTCCGCTGTGACGAACTTCACAAGATAATCATACCCGCCCGAAATCAGATGGCATTCGATGACGGAATCCACTTTCTGAACGGCTGTGAGAAACCTCGCGAAGTCGTTTTGTTGATGGTGCTTGAGCGTGACCTCGGTGAAGATCGTTAGAGTCTGTCCGAGCTTGGACACGTCGATCTGGGCGGAATAGCCGGTAATGAAGCCTTCCGCCTGAAGCTTTTTCACCCGCATCAGGCAAGGGCTCGGCGAGAGGTTGACCAGGTCGGCAAGCTCGACGTTGGTGATCCGCCCGTTTTTTTGCAGTTGGGATAAGATCTTGATGTCGATCTTGTCGAGCTTCATCGCAAACCTGTCACACGTTCGAACCGCGGATCGTCCGGCAGACGGCGTCCGTCACCTCCTGCGTGGTCGCTGTGCCACCCACGTCCGGCGTCAGCACGCCCTCACTGGTCACTGTTTCCACTGCGCTCATCAACCGGACGGAGGCTGCGCCTTCGCCCAGATGTTCGAGCATCTGGGCAGCGGTCCAGAAGGTGGCGACGGGGTTGGCAATGCCCTTGCCGGCGATGTCGAAAGCCGATCCGTGGATTGGCTCGAACATCGAGGGATAGCGCCGCTCGGGATCAATGTTGGCGGTCGGTGCAACGCCGAGACTGCCCGCGAGCGCGCCTGCAAGGTCCGACAAAATGTCGGCGTGAAGATTGGTGGCGACGATCGTATCGAGGCTGCGAGGTTTGAGCGTCATACGCTCCGTCATAGCATCAACCAGCATCTTGTCCCACGCGACGTCAGGGAACTCTTGTGCCACCTCGGCTGCGATTTCATCCCACATTACCATACCGTGACGCTGCGCGTTGGATTTCGTAACAACAGTCAGGAGCTTTCGCGGCCGTGACCGCGCCAGCCGGAATGCATAGCGCATGATGCGGGTGACGCCGACGCGCGTGAAGATCGCGACTTCGGTTCCGACCTCCTCGGGGAGACCGCGATGCGCGCGCCCGCCATGGCCGGAATATTCGCCCTCCGAATTCTCCCTCACGATCACCCAATCCAGGTCGCCAGGGCCAAGGTCCGCCAGCGGCGAAATAATACCGGGCAATATCCTGGTCGGCCGCACGTTCGCGTACTGATCAAAGCCTTGGCAGATCGGCAGCCGGAGACCCCAAAGCGTGATGTCGTCGGGCAGATCGGGAGCGCCGACCGCGCCGAAGAGGATGGCATCGAAGCGCTTCAGTTGCGCCACTCCATCTTCGGGCATCATCCGGCCATTGGCCTTGTAGTAGTCCGAACCCCAGTCGAAGTGCTGGACGTGCAGCTCGAAGTCGCCGCAGCGCTGCTGCAGCGCCTCAAGCGCCTGGAGACCGGCGGCGATCACCTCTGGGCCGATTCCGTCGGCAGGAATGGCGGCAATCTCATATTTGCGCATCGTCACTTCCTTGTTTTGAGCACTCGCGGCCTCAATCTCGTGTGCGCCGATGGTACCTTGGCAAGCTGATCTTCTCAGAATTCAGCAACCTTGCCCCACGCAGCGGTCTTCAGGCGTTCGGGCCTATAAGGACGCGGATCGACAATAGGCTCGCTGCCTGTGATGATGTCGGCAATCATATGCCCCGCGCCGGGGCCAATCCCGAAGCCGTGACCACTGAATCCCGCCGCCAGGATGAACCCCGGAATCCCCTCCACTTCACCGATCGCGGGAATGCCGTCGGGTGTACTGTCGATGTAACCCGCCCAGGCATCAGAAATCGCGACGCGCTGGAGTTCGGGGATCAATTCGCAGGCTCTTCGATATGTCAGCCGAGTCTGTCCCATGTCAGGCTTCGGGTCGAGAATTCGGTTGCGTTCCATTGGCGTAATTTCGTCAAGGCCCCATTTGCGCAGGCTTTCATGGCCTTGGCGCCAGCCCTCGAAGGCGCCCGGGGCGAGATTGCGCCAGCGGCGCGCAAACATCGGTACAAACTCGCGGCTGAACCTGAACTGCTGCGGCGTTGGGTCGACGCGAGCTCGTCCGCTGATCGCCAGCGTGTATCCACCATTGCTGCGCCGCGTCAGCGACACGCTCGCTGTATGCAGGGCATCGGGCAGGCCATTTGCGCCTGGCGCCACGGCTAGAATGGATTGACGCACGGCAGCTTGCGGGAAGCGCATACCAAGCTGGTTGCAGAAGGAGGAAGCCCAAGCGCCTCCGGCCATGACCACGGTCTTCGTGCGGATGGTGCCCGCTTCGGTTACCACCGCGCTCACCCGGCCGGCGCTCAACTCCAGTCCGCGCGCCGCGCAATGCTGATGGACGGTACCGCCGGCCGCCATGATACCGCGCGCGGCAACCGGCACTGCCTTGGAGGGATCCGCCGTTCCGTCAGTTGGTGAGAAAACGCCGCCCTTCCATTTGCGTCCGGTCGTCTTGCCCCTCTCGGTGGCTTCCTCTGCGCTCAGCACGTGCGTCGTAACACCCGCCGTCCTGGCGAAGTCACGCCATTTCGCCCAGCCCGCCAGCTCATTCTCGTCCTGTGAGAGATAGAGGAGCCCGCAACGGCGAAATCCAGTATCCCCGCCAGTCTCCTGTGCCACCTTCTCCCAGAGATCGAGGCTCTTGGTTGCCATCGGCAACTCGCGCGCATCGCGGTTCTGCTGGCGGCACCAGCCCCAGTTTCGGCTGGACTGCTCGGCCGCCACGCGCCCTTTCTCGACCACGGCGACGCTGACGCCGCGGCGTGCGAGATAATACGCCGTGAACACGCCTACCACGCCGCCGCCGATCACGACGGCATCCGCCTCGCGGGGCAGGGAAGGGCTGCACTCGATGTGCATGAGCGGTGCGGGCATCTGCGGAACTCCGGTAACTTTGAAGCATTCTAACCCGCGCCGAGAATAGACAGGCTGCGGAGTTGTGTGCCGGGACGGAATATCCTGCGGTTAGCGGCGCTTAGGACGTGCAATTGTTGCGTGAAAAGCTCGCTGGCCTCCCACCTCACTGAGGGAAGGTAGGCTGAAGCTTCAAAGCCATCTGATAGGGGCGTCGCGTTGCGTGTGCGGCCTAAAACTCAGCGACCTTGCCAGGGGACATGATGGATCTCGCTCAACGTCAGGCCTGGACGCTTTGGACCACGAAAAACTTCGCCACGCGATCGTTGCTTTCCCATCCGATCGATGCGCCTGGGGCACGAAAAGCGCATCGCCGGTGCTTGCCGACAGCACGCTGCCATCGGGCGCGGCGAATCGTACACTCCCGGCCAGCAGATGCATGAACTCGTTCTGGCGATGCGGGCGAACAACCCGGTGGTATGGGGTTGAATCCCAGGTGCCCGCACGGTAATCCGCGCCGTCGCTGGAGAAGACGTTGTCGCTGCGGCATTGCGGGGCCGGGCCAAGCAAAGCCTCGGCCGGTAGCGAAGCAGACGGCTTGAAGTCGGCGTCGGCGCGCAGCGGACAAGGCCGGGCTTCCTCGGTTTGTCGCAAGCGGCCGCGCAGAACGAAAACCGCACGCCTGATCCGCTCTGGATCCGAAGCGCGGTGCCACATCCGATGACAACGCCCGCTTGCGGCCCGAGCACCAGCGGGGCCGTCCCAGTCGCCGTGAGGATCAGCTCTCCTTCCACCACGACGATGGTTTCGATGTGGGGGACGCTTGCGACTTCGAGCTCACCAATAAAGCTGGTTCGGCCCACGATCATCAAGTCCGGTCCTTCCCAGGCGATTTCGCGATGCCCACCGAGGGGTCGTCCTTGCCGAACGCTGCCCTGCGGAAAGAGCTTGCAACGGGTGCGCCGTCGGCGCGATGCAGCACTATAGCCACGGTCATGATTGCTCCTGCGCTTTCCGTCATGAGTCGGTACCGTCGTGCTAAGCAGTCAACTGGGATCGCTCAGAGTGAGCGAGGTCACTTCCCGCGGCTGGGCAGCAGGTCGAGCGGTTGACGTAGTCAGCAACACTTCACATCCTTCCTCGCTCAAGGCCACCGCACTGTGCTCAACGCCATATGGGACGACGATGAACTCTCCGGGTTCGATAATTTCTTCACGGTCACGAAATTTCATGAGCAGGCGTCCCCGGTGAACGAAGAACAGCTGATCGTCGTGCTGTCGAAACGACCAGCTCGAGGCGCCCCTGAACATGGCCACCTTGATTTGCATGCTGTTGACATGCAGCTCGACTTTTGGCGCCGAAGGCGCGTGCAACCAGGCAAACTCAATTGACAAATTCTTCTTGTGAATTGGCGAAAGGTGCTTGTTCAGGGCAGCGACGTCGCGAATGATCGCGGTGAGTTGGCTTGGTAGGTCATTCCCATTGGCCGGGTACTTGCCATCCAAAGCCGCAGTCCCAATCGTAAAACCAGCTGCGCCTGCGCTTTGGACGACTGTAATTCGTTCAGGGGTGTCGATCGAACCTGCAATGTAGACCGGCTTGGTGACCGCAGCGCAGACAGCCTTCATCAACTCGGGCACGTTCTCCGCCGAACGGTATGCCAGCAGGTCCAGGCCATGCACTCCATCGCGCCCTGCAACCGTCTTGGCACTTTCGACAATTTCGTCAATTGCGCCTTCAAGCACGCTCGGATGACCGGTAATCCGGCCCGGAAACGGGAAGTACCGGATGCCCGTGCCCTTGATGATCGGCAACACATCATCGACCCGCGTGCCACCAAGAAGAACGTCGACGCCGATTTCGGCAGCTGCCTTTGCCGAAGCAATTTCGCTTTCGGGGTCCAGTGACACCACTTCCAGATAGGAGGTTGCACCGCCCGTCTTGATGGCTGCATTGAGGCCTTTCAGCTGCTCGATCGGCAAGCCGATGTCCTTGAACCCGATGTGCCGCACGCCGAGGCTGAGCGCGGTTTGAAGTTGCTGCGACGCGTCCGGAACCGTGCGGTCATTGCGCGTAAGCATGAAGATGAAGCGTAACCCCATTGGTGGAGGTTCCTTTCGAATCTAGTTCGTGTTGGTTCGCGCCGCTACCAGCCGCTTGGCGTAGGCAAGCGCCGTTTCCAAGCTTGTGTGGTCTGCAATTCCACGGCCCGCGATGTCGAAGGCCGTGCCGTGATCTGGGCTGGTGCGGACGAACGGCAGGCCAAGCGTGATGTTCACGCCCTTTTCCAGGCCGAGATACTTCACGGGGATCAGCCCTTGATCGTGGTATTGTGCCACCACAACATCGAATCGACCTTGACGTGCTTGCATGAAGACAGTGTCGCCCGGATAAGGGCCAGTGGCATCGATGCCCTCGGCTCGGGCCGCGTCGATTGCAGGTTGTATGATCCGGATTTCCTCATCCCCGAAGAGGCCGCCTTCACCTGCGTGCGGATTGAGACCTGCTACGGCGACACGCGGGGTCGCGAAGCCGAGAGCTTTTCCACCCTCGTGGGCAAGCCGGATGGCGGATATCTGAGCGTCGAAATCGCCCTGTTCGATCGCCTTGCTCAGTGACGTGTGGATCGTGACGAGGACTGTGCGGATGTCATCGTTCGCAAGCATCATCGCCACGCGCTGGGCGCCGCCGTAGTCGGCCAGAATTTCAGTATGGCCGGGGTAGCGGATTCCGGCGCTGGCCAGCGCCTCTTTATTAATCGGCGCCGTGACGATGCCGCTCACTTCTCCCGACTTCGCTGCTGCGATCGCTGCCACGATGGCGTCGAAAGCCGCTTGCCCGGAGATCGCGCTGATACGCCCGATTGGTGGGGCCTCGGTAATTCGGGTAGTTTCGATAACTTCAATTCGCCGCGGCTCGAATTGAGCTGCATCGGCAGCGTTGATGCGTCGCACTTCGATGTTCAACCCGAGCCGGCGCACAACATCCTGCATGACAACATAGCTGCCGAACATGACGACCCGTTCGCCGCCCTTAGCAAGCACCTTCGCCACGATTTCCGGACCAATTCCGGATGCGTCGCCCATCGTGAGAGCAAGCGGGGGAATATTCTTCATTGGATTGCTCCACGTATCCGCGCGACAGCGAGCTTCACAGCGTCGTCACTGCCAAAGCCGCCGGCCTTCATAGCGAGCAGCAGCGAGCGTCCATCGCCAAGCGTAGCGAGACCAAGTGGGAATCCGGGATCGAGCTCTTGCAGGATCTCGAACTCACGGACGTTGAGAAGATCCAGGATCGCGTCCATCGTGTCGCCGCCGGTGGCGATTAATGCGCCGAAGCCTGAGCTTTGAAGCTCTCGCGCTGCGTCCTGTGCCAGACGCCGCAGCACCGTTGCCGAGTCCCGCTCGCGCGCCTTTGGTCCGCGCAGCAGCATGACACCGCTGACCTCCTTGAGTTGATCGGCCTGCCGATGACTGCGCGGATTTGCGCTCCCAATGACGACTAAGACATCGCTGCTGATGCCGTCGATCAACGGCGGTAGGGTCTTCGCGTGTACAAAACGCCGCGATAGGGCCGCAGCCATTCCGGGAGAACCAACCCAAAGGATCGACTCTGGATCCTCGATGGAAGCAATCTGCGAATCGAGTTCTTCCTGCGTTTCTGCATCAAGCAGCCTGACATTCTTGATGCAGTTGGGGACCAGGTCGACTAGCGCGGAATGCCGCACGGGATGCACAGGGTCATGGCCATACGCACTTTCCGAGACCGGGATGCCGTTAACGAACTGAATGCCCCTCACTGTCGTACGTCCGGCTTGGGGAAACGCCGGCGCGAAAAGCAGTGATTTGCGGCCGCTCGCCGCAAAGCATGCTTCAAGCTCCTCCGCTACGTGGCCGCGTAGCGTGGAGTCCACCGTTTTGTAGAGCACGGCACGGCTGGCAAGTCGTGCGGTCAATCGAGCAACCCGCTCGATCGCTCGCGACGCAGTAGCAGACCGCGAACCGCTATCGACTGCGATGACCGCTGCCGCTAGGCATGGAAGCTGGCCCCGGCCGATCGACGCGCTCAAGCCGCGGGCGACGAAAGGTGCTGCACCATCTGCCGCGCTGGTGAGGTCATCGGCGAGGATCGCTATATTGTTTTGATGATTGGTGCGCATGCATCAATTAACAAAACCTCACTAGTCCTGAAAAGCGATAGTTTCTGACGTAATCGGTGATATATTGTCACTGATGGATCGTTCAGACATCCCCTCGCTCGACGACCTGCGAGCGTTCGAAGCAACAGCGCGGCTGGGCTCGGTTCGACTTGCAGCGGACTCGCTTGCGCTCACGCACGGCGCCGTCAGTCGCCGTATCACCAAGCTCGCCGACGACATCGGGATCCGTTTGTTTGAAAAGAATGGGCGAGGCCTGCGGCTCACCCCCGCCGGCGAGACCCTCAACCTCACCCTCAGCAGGTTCTTCGGTGAGTTGGCCGCCACCGTTCAAAGCCTGCGTGCTGCCAATGCCGGGAAGAGTGCCCTGGTGCTCTCCTGCGAGCCTTCCGTTGCCATGCGTTGGCTCATTCCGCGGCTGGGGGCGCTTCAAGTGGCGCATCCGAACATGGCCCTCCACCTCTCCGTAGGTGGAGGGCTTGTGGACTTTCGTAAGAAACAGGTCGATCTCGCTATTCGACGGCTGGACTTCGCTTTGCCTGAGACGTGGAACGTTCGGCCCCTTTTTCCCGAAAAGGTTGGGCCTGTCATGAGGCCGGAACTAGTGGCAGCTTTCGAGCATGGCGACTATCTCGCTCTCGGGTCGAAGACCCGACCTGACGCGTGGGCGCAATGGCTGAAGACCCATCCGTCGGCGCGTCGGCCCACAGAAATCCGGTACTACGATAATCACGCCCTGATCGTCGAAGCTGCGTCCGCAGGCCTGGGTATAGCACTCAGTCCGCTCGTACTCGCGATTGACGATGTGGAACGAGGAAGCCTAGCGGCGCCTGCTGGCTTTGACCCTGACGGCAGTCAGTATGGGTTGGTATGGTTGGGGTCGAGTGAGCTCCAGGGTGTGGAGTTTGAACTCGCAAAGTGGCTCCAAGCGCAGTTCAGCCGCCTCGGCCCAAATCGCCTTTGAAAGAGGGCCTGCGACCTTCGCCCGGCTGAACGGGCCCGGCCCGGCGTCGAAAAGCAGCACTGATGGGCAGGGTAGAGGCCTCGACAAGCGACCCAGTTTGCCTGCTTGGTTCCACACTGCTTTTGTATGGATCCTATGAGCTTCGTGTACCGGACACCGGCTATTACCTACGCACCTTCAATGCCTGGGCGGGCACCAGTCTACTTCAAATGCGGAAACTTCCGCCGCGGCGGATCCTTCAAATTTCCTGGGGTAATGAATGCCGTGCTCGCCTTGGACATGGCGGCACGGCCGCTGGCGTCTTGAGTCCTTCATTCGGCAATCATTCTTAGGCTCTCGGCAATGCCGCGCAGATTGTGGGGCTTACGCTATCATCATCAGGCCAAACAGAGTGAAATGCCAATTGGGGCGTTCTTTTCAGAAGTTCCTGCCGCCCGAGGGCCAACTTTCGAAGACTCTGCGCAAACAGAACAGTCAAACTGACTGGAAGAACGGGGCACCCTTACGGCAGGCAAGCTCCAGAGGACCTCCGATAGGCAGAGCTTGCCCGTTTGGAGGGTTCTCCAAGAAAGGGAACAATGTCCGGTATGGGAACCGGACTTCATAAGGGAGCCGCCAGGATGAGTAGTATCCGTCTCTCGCAGCCTCAGGGCGCGAAGCGCCGAAATGGCGAGGCTACGGCTGCTACGGTGAGGCGTTGCTGCTCAAGGGGCGATGATGCTGTCCGCAACAGGGTGGATCCGCTTCGATGGAATGGGAGGTGATCCAGATGGTCGCAAGCATCCAGGCTGTAGCCTCTCACGATGTGGCGCTTTCGGTGTGCGACCTCACGGTGAATTTGCCGAAAGGCATGGAACGAACCTATGCGGTCGAGAACATTTCCTTCGATCTAAAGCGCGGCCAGATCCTGTGCATCATTGGCGAGTCCGGATCGGGTAAGTCGGTGACGGCAAACGCGATCATGGGCCTTCTGCCAAAGGTGATTCGCGTCTCCTCGGGTGTCATCCAGCTGGAGGGGATGAACATCGTCGGGATGTCGCCCGAGAAGCTGCGCAATCTGCGTGGGCGGGTCGTGTCGATGATCTTTCAGGATCCGCTCTCGGCGCTCAACCCCCTGATGACGGTGGGCGCGCAGATCGACGAGGTCATGGCCGCGCATGGCTTCGGCACGCCAAAAGCCTGTCGCAACCGCGCCATCGAGTTGCTCACCGAAGTGGGGTTGCCAGATCCCGAACTCATGTACCACCAGTACCCTTTCCGCCTTTCCGGTGGGCAGCGGCAGCGCGTCATGATCGCCATGGCCTTGGCGCTCGAGCCGACGGTTCTGATCGCGGATGAACCGACGACCGCGCTCGACGTGACCACCCAGGCACAAATTCTGGAGCTGATCCGCGACATTCAGCGACGCAAAGGCATGAGCGTAATGTTCATCACCCACGATTTCGGCGTGGTGGCCGAGATCGCCGACAGCGTCGTGGTGATGGAAAAGGGTCACATCGTCGAGCAGGGCAGCGCGGAGCAGGTTTTGAAGGCGCCCAAGCATCCTTACACCCAGCGCCTAATCGCGGCCGTACCGCATCTGATCGGCGAGGATCGCCCTCGTGCGGAGCCTGCCAGCAAGGAGCCAATCCTGAAGGTCGAGGGTCTGGTGAAGACCTATCGTGACGGCGGTGCGCTGTTCGGCGCGCAGCGAATTGTGAAAGCTGTGAACGAGGTTTCGTTCGAACTGGAGCCCGGCCGAACGCTGGGGGTCGTAGGCGAGAGCGGCTCGGGAAAATCGTCGCTGGGCAGACTGTTGATCAAACTGCTGGACAGCGACGGCGGTGGGATTTTGTTCGAGGGATCGGACATAGCCAAGCTTTCCGAAGCGAAGTTCCGCCCACTTCGACCGCGAATCCAGATGATCTTCCAGGATCCCTTCGCTTCTCTGAACCCACGCTCGACGGTCGGCAATATACTGACGGTGGGTCCGGTGGCGCACGGGATGCCCTATGCCCAAGCACGCGAGGAAGCGAGAGCGCTTCTGGCCCATGTCGGTCTCGATGCCGGCGCCTTCGGCCGCTATCCGCACGAGTTCTCGGGTGGGCAACGCCAGCGCATCGGCATTGCCCGTGCACTGATGTTCAAACCGAAGCTGTTGATCGCCGACGAGGCGGTCTCCGCGCTCGACGTGTCGATCCAGGCGCAGATCCTGCAGCTTCTGGACCAGATCCAGCGTGAGACCGGCGTGTCGATGGTCTTCATCACGCACGACCTGCGCGTCGCCAGCCAGATCTGTGACGAAATCGCCGTGATGCAGAAGGGCCGGATCGTCGAGCGCGGACCGCCCTCGCAGATATTCCTGAACCCGCAAGCAGCCTACACGCGCCAACTCGTGGCGGCGATTCCAGGGGAGAGGTCCGGCAATGCCCGTCCCGTTGCAGCAAACGCATGAAAAATAACAAGAGAGGAACCACCATGACCAAAAATTCAACGACTGCATCCAACTATTCGAGACGCCAGGCGCTGCGACTGATGGCGCTAGGTGGAGCTGCAGGCTTGATCGCGCCCAATTTGTTGGGCAAGCCCGCTTTCGCGAAGACCCCTGCTGGAGGTCCAACCGGTCGCGTCGTCGTCGGTCTTTCACAAGAGCCGACCGTGTTCAATCCGTTGATGGCGCATATCGAAGTCGATGACGCGGTCCATTTCTCGGTCTTCGATGCGCTGGTCCGGATGGACGCCAAGGGGGTCTTTCAGCCGAATCTTGCTGCCGAGGTGCCAAGCCAGAAGAACGGCGGCATTTCGGCGGACGGCCTCAACTGGCGCATCCGGTTGCGTGACAATGTCCGCTGGCACGACGGTGAGCCCTTCACGGCCGAGGACGTGAAGTACACCCTTGAGCTCATCACGAACCCGAAGTTTCGCGCTTGGCGTACAAGCGGCCATTCGCTCGTACAGGACATCACGGTGGTTTCACCCACCGAGATCACCTGGCGGATGAAGGAGGCTTTTGCGCCCTATCTGTCGTTCTTGGCCGAGACCTTCATCGTGCCCAAGCACATTCTGGGGAAAGAGGTCGATCCAAATACAGCGGCGTTCAACCAGGCGCCGGTCGGCACCGGCGCTTTCAAATGGAGCCAGCGGGTAGCGGGCGACCATATCGAGCTCGTCGCCAACCCGGAGTATGCCGGCGAGGGCCCGTATGTCGAGCAGCTCATCTTCAAATACATCCCCGACATGACGGTGCTCTATACGCAGTTCAAGAGTGGCGACGTCGATCTGGTCGATCAGTCGTACATCACCCCCGACCACTACGCCGAAGCCCACGAACTGCCAGACCGCGTGGTGACACTGGAGACCGGGGCATCCCTGGAATCGGTTTACCTGAATCTGGGTCGCCCGCAGTTCAAGGACTTGGCGGTGCGCCAGGCGCTCTATGCTGCTCTGGATAGGAAAGCGATTGTCGACACGATCAACTACGGCGTGGGCACTCTCACCGAGAGTTTCATGCCGAAGGAGTCCTACTACTACGACCCGAACCTGCCCGTGCAGGAGTTCAACCTGGACCGTGCGCGTCAGATTCTGGATGAGGCCGGCTGGAAGCCGGGCCCGGATGGAATTCGCGCCAAGGACGGAGTGCGGTTGTCCTTCTCCAACTCGACAACGTCTGGCAACAACCTCCGCGAGCAGACGCAGCAGTTCTTGCAGCAGACATTTGCCGAGATCGGCGTCGAGATGACGATCTCGAACTTGCCCCCAGCCGTCATGTGGGGCGAATTCTGGCTGAAGTCGCAGTTCGATACCGCCATGGTGGGCGTCACCTATCTGATTGCCGCGGACCCGGACGCCACAAACCGGCTCCATACGAAGGCGATTGCCGCCCAAGGCGGACACGGTTCGAACACCGGGCAATATTCCAACCCTGAAGTCGATGCCTTGCTGGAAAAGGGTGCTCGCAGCTTCGATCCTGAAGAGCGGCGCGGGATCTATAATCGCGTGCAGGAAGTGGTGCGCCATGACCTGCCCTTCCTGCCACTGTTCGCCTACACAAATGTCCTCGGGCGCAAGAAAGGGCTGGAAGGCTTTGAGCCCAATGCCAACACGCGCACCGCGTCGTGGCATGCCGCAGGTTGGCGCTGGAAAGCCTAGTCCATGCCGTTGCCGCCGCCTGATTTCACAGAGGCGGCGGCAACAGACTGAAATCGTCAACCCAACGGAGGATTCGAATGCGCAGCTTCCTGCTCAATCGCCTCTCGCAGAGCCTGGTGCTGCTTGTGATCGTTTCTATCATCGGCTTCGGGATTCTGAACCTCCTTCCCGGCGGACCGCTGGCGCAATTTGGGCTCGACCCCGGAATGACCCAGCAGGATATCGAGCGTCTCAAGGGGCTGTTGGGCCTTGATCGGCCTATATGGATCCAATATCTGGACTGGGCATGGCGGCTGGTGCGGGGCGACTGGGGTCACTCCTTCCGGGACGGAGCGCCAGTACTGCAGGTCATTGGCAGCCATGTGTTCGCCACGCTGCTGCTGATGGGATCCTCGACCGCGATTGCGATCTCCATTGGCGCCTGGATCGGAATTCGTGGCGCCACGCGCCGCTACTCGCTCTTCGATTATCTTGCAACTGTCGGCGCCATGGTCGCGTTGTCGGTTCCTACCTTCTGGTTCGGCCTCGTCGGCATCTACATCTTTTCCCTGAAGTTGGGCTGGCTGCCCGCGGGCAATATGTCCGAGATCGGAGATGCCTCGATCCTGGGCTACCTCCACCATCTGATCTTGCCAAGTGTCGTGCTGTCGTTGGTCCATGTCGCGATCTGGAGCCGCTACATGCGGACGGCGACCCTCGACGCCATCAGCCAGGACTTCGTCAAGACGGCTCGGGCCAAGGGATTGAGCGAACGGCGGATTCTGATGAAGCATGTGGTCGGCAACGCACTCTTGCCGATGATCACCTTGGCCGGGATGCAGCTCCCCAGCATTCTCACCGGCGCGCTGGTGACCGAAACCGTCTTTACCTGGCCAGGAATGGGACGGTTGTTCCTGGATAGCCTTGGTTACAGCGACTATCCGGTTGTGATGGGGCTTTTGATGTTCTCCGCTATCCTCGTACTGCTTGGAAACCTGGTCGCCGACGTCGTCGTCGCTATTGTCGATCCGCGCATTCGTCTGGCTTGAGCGCGCAACTTCCCTGACAGGAGACAGCCGATATGACCGCTCTCACCGCAAATGCAGCTCCAAGCCGATGGACAAACAATCGCGCGGCGCTTCGTTTCATGCGGCATCGCCTGGCGCTGCTCGGCTTGGCGATGATCGTCCTTCTCAGCCTCGCTTGCGTCGTCGGCCCGCATCTCCTGCCTTATGACTCACTATATATCGATCTGCGGGCCCGCTTTGCTCCCCCGCTTACGGGGCACCACTTTCTGGGCACAGATCCGCTCGGCCGTGACCTGGCGGCAAGGCTCTTAATGGCGGGACGAATTTCGTTACTTGTGGGCTTCTTCGCCATGCTGTTGTCGACGCTGATCGGCACGCTTGTTGGGGTAATTGCTGGATACCGCGGCGGCTGGGTAGGAGCGTCGCTGATGCGCATGGTAGACGGCTTTCTGGCCTTCCCGTCTATCTTCCTTGTGCTGGCCCTTGCCGCAGCTCTGAAACCCAGCCCGACAATGATTACCGTCGTCATCGCTGCGACCAGCTGGATGGAAGTAGCCCGAATTGTGGAGGCCGAGGTCCGCTCGCTTCGCGAGCGCGAATTCGTCCTGGCCGGGCGTATGCTGGGATTGAGCGGTACCCATATCATGTTCCGCGAGATCCTTCCCAACGCCATCGGTCCAATTATCGTTGCTTCCACCTTGACGGTAGCGCGCGCCATTCTCATGGAAGCCTACATCAGCTTCCTGGGCTACGGCATCCAGCCGCCACTGCCCAGCTGGGGCAACATGCTCAATGGCGCCCAGCAATATCTGGGCAGCGCACCTTGGCTGGCCATCATTCCCGGAGCAGCAATCACCATCGCGGTGACCAGCTTCAACTTTATTGGTGACGGACTGCGTGACGCGCTGGACGTTCGGGACGACCATATTTGAAGCGCCGCAAGCGATCGCTTTCATACTCCCTGGAACAGCAAGAGAAGTCAGCAACGTGCACGAGCCCAGAATCGAGAAGAACACGTCCTATTGGTGGGAAGCGGCGCCCGTCATGCCGCTGCCACCGCAGCCGCTGCCAAAGACGCTTGACGTGGCAATTATCGGCGCCGGCTATGCCGGGCTTTCCGCCGGGCTTGTGCTGGCGCGCGAAGGACGCTCGGTCGCGGCTTTCGATGCGATGAATCCGGGCGAGGGTGCTTCCACGCGTAACGGCGGGATTACGAGCGGCAGCATCCGGCCTGACTATGCCACGATCACCCGGCGCTTCGGTGAGGAGAAAGCCATGGCGATCGAGGCCGAGGGCAAGGTCGCGCGCGAATTCCTCTACGACTTCATCAAGACCGAAGGACTAGACTGCGACTTCCGACTGGTCGGCCAGTTCAAAGGCGCTTTCGGATATGAACAGTATGAGACGATGGCGCGCGGCGCCGAGAGGCTGGCGAAAAAGCTGGGGGTCGAGTCCTACGCCGTTCCGCATGCCGAGCAGCGAAACTATATCGGCACCAATTTCTACCGCGGCGGAACCGTTCGGATGGACATTGGCGGCCTGCACCCCGCAAAGTTCCATGCTGAACTTCTGCGGGTCGCGCTGGCATCCGGGTTGACGGTCCATTCGCAAACGGTGGTCAAATCGATCGAGAGCAATGTTTCGGGGTTCCGCGTCGTGACTTCGGCAGGGACGGTGGATGCGCGGCAGGTTCTGGTCTGCACCAACGGCTACACCGACGGCGCCGCTCCCTTCCTGCGCCGCCGGCTGGTTCCGGTCCGCAGCCGCATCGTAGTCACCGAGGAACTAGCGCCCGATGTCATGGCGCGACTGATGCCGAAGCTGATGACGATCACGGAGAATCGGCAACTCGGATTCTATTATCGTCCCACGCCTGACGGAAACCGCATTTTGCTGGGAGGCCGTGACAGTTCTCGCGTCGGCGATCCGATTGCCCCGAAACTTCTCCTGCGCAAGGGCCTTGTGAACCTTTTCCCGGAGTTGGAAAACGTGCGCCTCTCGCATTGCTGGTTCGGCAACGTCGCGATGAACCGCGACATGCTGCCCCGCATCTTCGAGAAGGGTGGTGTGGTCTATGCCACCGGCTTCTGCGGTTCAGGCGTGGTCTGGGCGCCATGGATCGGAATGCGTGCGGCCCACAAATTGTTGGGGCATGGGGAGCAGTCGCGCACGGCGTTCGACTTTCGACCGCCTTCCGCCATCCCGCTTTATCGCGGCAATCCTTGGTTCATGCCGGCGATTATCCAGGGCTACCGGTTGCAGGACCGCCTCGCCTTCTGGCGCGCCAGCCGCTGACCGGCAAAGGTGACGGGGCGCACGCCTTCGAATATGCCTGCGCCACGAACGACATCGAGCACCGTACGAGTGGGGCCAAGCATCATTGGACCAATGGACAGGTCGAGAGGATGTACCGCACGATCAAGGACGCCTCCGTCAAACGCTTGTCTACGAGAGCCATGATCAGCTCGGGTAACACTTCGCCGACGTCGATGCCGACTACAATTCGCATGCAGGCTCAAGACCCTTAAGCGCGATCCAGCGGACTCGCGAGCATGCTACGCCGCCCTGCGCCGAACTGGAACTCGGTCGGGCTTGAGCAGTTCGTATCGATCAAGGGATCAAAAACCCGCACATCTGGCGAAGTCCTAAATGATTTCGGCACATTCTTTCGAGCGCACGATGCGATGAAGGGCTGATCGGAACTTTGCTTCCGCATTCTTGGCAGCCTAGGTTGGTTGGAACATGTCGCCCCGAGTCGAATGCATTCACAGCGATGAGCGTCTCCCGGCCGAGGTCGACGTCGTCATCGTCGGCGGCGGCATCCTCGGCTCTACGGCCGCCTATTTCCTGGCGAAGCGTGGCCTCTCTGTGGCTCTGCTCGAGAAGGGCCACGTCGCCTGTGAACAATCGAGCCGAAACTGGGGTTGGTGCCGCCAGCAGAACCGCGATCGGCGCGAACTGCCGCTCTCGGTGATCTCCATGCGGCTGTGGGACGAGCTGACGCGCGATATCAATCGGGACCTTGGATTTCGACGCTGCGGTCTCGTCTCCGCGACTCACGACGAGGCTGTGCTCGCCGGCTGGGAAAGGTGGCGCGAGGTCGCCAGGGAGTACGAGGTCGACACCCGCATGCTGAGCCGGGCGGAGGTGGCCGAGCGCGTCCCCGAAGCGCGCAACAAATGGGTCGGCGGGACCTATTCGGGCCGGGATGGTAAGGCCGAACCTGCGCTCGCCGCGCCGGCTATCGCCGAGGGGGCCAGAGCTCTGGGCGCCAGCATCCACCAGGAATGCGCCGCGCGGGCGCTCGACTTGGCCAATGGCAAGATTGCGGGCGTGCACACGGAGAAGGGCTACATCAGAACCAGCACGGTGCTGTGCGCCGCTGGCGCCTGGTCCTCGCGCTTCCTTAGGCCGCTCGGGATCAGTTTCCCCCAAGCGAGCATCCGGCAGACCGCGTTGCGTTCCACCCCGACAATTAACATAGGCGAGGCAATCTCCACACCCTACTGCACGATCACGCGCCGACTGGACGGCAGCTATACGCTTGCGATCAGCGGCAAGGCGAACCTCGAAATCACGCCGCAGGCTATCCGGTATAGCCGGGAATTCATGCCGCAATTCTTGCGTCGCCTAAAGAACGTCAGGCTCGGCATCGGCCAATCGTTCCTTTCGGGGCCGGATTCAATGCCGGCGCTGCTGACCAACGACGATCGCATCTTCGAGAAGAATCGCGTGCTGGATCCACCACCCTTAAAATGGCTGGTAAGCCAGGTTGTGGAGAGTGTCCGGAAGACCTTCCCCCAACTCGACGATATAGAGATCGATAGTGCCTGGGGCGGCTTCGTGGATTGCACGCCGGACGCAGTGCCTGTGGTGTCGCAGGTGGATGGGGTAAAAGGCCTCGTCCTCGCGGCGGGCTGCTCGGGCCACGGCTTCGGTTTGGGCCCGGGGCTTGGTTATCTGGCCGCACAGCTTGTCGTAAACGACACGCCATGCGTCGATCCTACACCGCTCCGCCTGTCGCGTCTGGTCGACGGCTCGAAGCTGGACATCGCCGCTATCTGAAGATCAGCCGGAAGTCAGGCCTGACGCGCACCAACAATCGCCGCTATGGCCTGCAGGACAAGATCGCGTGGTGGCGGGCCTAACGTTGACGGCTGAAGCTGGCGGCCCATTGACCATGCAGCGCTGCGGCCCCGGCTGAACGATCGCGTCTACAAGGAAGAGCGTCACATGCACTACATCTCCACGCGCGGCCATCCCGAACGCAGGAAGTTCTGCGAAATCCTGCTTGAAGGTCTGGCGCCGGATGGCGGGCTCTATGTGCCCGAGACGTACCCCGCGTGTGGATGACGCAATGCTGGATCGGTGGCGGAGGCTGGGTGCGAAGCTGATCAGCGGTTGGGCGTCTTGGCGCGGATCAGCGCGTCAGCCATATAGAGGTCCTGCAGGGAGATACCGGAGCTGTCGAAGAGAGTGATTTCGGTATCGGAGAGGCGTCCGGACACACGCTTGGCAATGACGTCGCCGATTGGTGTTACTGCAAGCACGCCGGCGTCGATCTCGTCGCGCACGTGTTGGAACTCGCCGATCTGAACGGACTGGGAAAGCAGATCACAAAACAGATGTGCGTTGGGAAATAGTTCGCTCGGCAATTCGCGCTTGCCTGGAGCGTCCGACCCCATGCTGACGATATGGGTTCCGGGTCCCACCCAAGCGGCATCGAACAGCGGTTCGCGTGAGGGTGTCGCCGTGACCACGATGTCGGCCGCACGCACGGCTTCTTCGGGCAAGGCAGCACGCGCCTGCAGGCCCAATTCGCCGATCTGATCGACAAAAGCGTCGCGCCGCGGCGAAGCCGGGGCCACCACCAACACGCTTTCGATTGCGCGGATGCGTGCCAGCGCTCTCACTTCGAAGCCCGCCTGGTTGCCGGCGCCGAATATCGCCAGAACCTTGGCCTGCTTGCGCGCAAGAAGATCAGCTGCAACCGCGTCGGCTGCGGCCGTCCTGTAGGCGTTCACCTTTCCGGCCTCGACTACAGCGCGGAGCCGTCCTGTATTCTGATCGAGCAGCACGATGGTGGAGTTGTGGCGGGGAAGGCCACGTGCCGGGTTGCCCGACCAGAAGGAGCCGATTTTCACTCCGGTCAGGTCGTCCGACGAGCCGGATTTGATAGAGAAGGTATTGCTCGCCTCCTGCGTGCGCCCGATGACAGCAGGGAAGACCCAACTCTGCCCCGATGCTGCTGCCACGAGAGCCTCCCGCGCCGCCTCGAAGGCAAGTTCATGGGTGACAAGGGCGGCTGACTCCTCTTCGCTGATGTAGATCATTCGAAATTCCTTCTGAGCATCAAGCGCTCATCGCTGAGACGTGTCGCGGCTATGCCATCGTGGAGGCTGAGAACGCATCCGTTTTGGATGGGTGCGGAGGACACGCCGAGCGAGGGTGATCACAAACGGGGACTCAAGCTGCCCGATATTCTTCGCCCGATTTATGCAACCTTGCGTGCCGAGGAACTGCCGAAAACGAATGATCTCGCTTATTTGAAAGGGCAAAACAGCAGAGAAATCTGCTGTTGGGGCGCAACTCTAAGGTCCGACTTCAATTCGACAGTGATTAAGAGACGGCACCTCCCATGGCCCCCAACTCGAGCGAGACATCGTTATCCCTAGCGAGCTGATGAAATTGGAAACCCGTCATTTGCCGGGCGCGCTGAAGCTGTCGCAGGAGATGGGCTGGCCCTATCGCCTGGAGGATTGGGAATTCGCCGCCACTGTCGGCAGGGGGCTGGTTCTCGAGCAGGCAGGGCAGGTGATTGGCACCGCCATGTCGTGGATTTACGGCAAGGCTTTTGCCACCGTCGGCATGATCATAGTCACTGGCTCTGCGCAAGGCGGTGGCAACGGTTCGCGGTTGTTTGATGGATTGCTTGAGGCCGCGCAGGGTCGCAACGTGCTGCTCACGTCCACCGAAGAGGGGCTCGCGCTTTACAAGCGCCGCGGCTTCACTGCCTGGGGCACGGTGCTCCAGCACCAAGGCCTGCTGACCACTGCGGTGACGCGGGCGGGCGGTGACGGTGTGCGTCAGGCGACGATCTCCGACCTCGCCGCGATCCAGGCCTTCGATGAACGGGCCACGGGCATGCCGCGACCGTCGATGGTCGCGGCACTCGCCGATGTGGGCAAGGTCGTCGTAGTCGAACGCGACGGGCGGATTGCCGGCTACGCCATCAGCAGGAGGTTCGGCCGTGGCTATGTAATCGGCCCCTGTGCGGCCGAGAGTGACCAGGATGCGCGGCTTTTGATCTTGGCGCAGCTTTCTAGGCTTCATGATCAATTCGTTCGCATCGATATCTATGCCGAAGATGGATTGGGCGATTGGCTCGAGAGCCTCGGCCTGCAGCAGGTCAGCTCGGCGACCGCCATGGTCAAGGGGCTGCGGCCTGTCTCCGAGGGCTCCGCCCATATGTACGCGCTGGCAAACCAGTCGTTCACCTAGGAAACGAGATGATGAACAAGATGGCGGCAAACCGGGCAGCGAGCGAGACGACTGAGACGATCGACGCCTTGATTACCCCAGCGCTGCTTTTGGATCGCGGACGGCTCGAGCGCAACATTCAACGGCTGGCTGAGCGCGCCAAGAAGCTTGGCGTGGTGCTGCGCCCGCATATGAAGACGGCCAAAAGCATCGACGTCGCCCGATACGCGTTCCCTCGCGAGCCCGGTCCGATCACGGTCTCGACCATCGCCGAGGCGGAATATTTCGCGGACCACGGTTTTCGCGACATCACCTATGCGGTTGGCATCTCGCCGGCTTCGGCCAGGCGCGCCATGGAGCTTTGTCGCCGTACCGGCGCTGATGTGAAGCTGTTGCTCGATACTGTGGAGCAGGCCGATGTCTTGGCCGACGCGCGCCAAGCCACCGGCATGACGCCGTCGGTGTTCATCGAACTGGACTGCGATGACCATCGCGGTGGATTGAAGCCGGACGACCCGGGATTGCCCGACGTGGCCAGCAGGGTCGTCGCTGCCGGTGCCAAGCTCGTCGGGGTTCTCGCTCATGCAGGCGAATCCTATGGCTTGAACACGCCCGATGCGCTGGTCAGGGCAGCGGAGAACGAGCGTTCGGCCACCGTGCGCGCTGCTGAAATCCTGCGCGCCCATGGCCATGCCTGTCCGATCGTCAGCGTCGGCTCGACGCCAACCGCGCATTTCGCCCAGAATCTCGAAGGTGTCACGGAGCTGCGCGCCGGGGTCTACATGTTCTTCGATCTCCTCCAGCACGGGGTTGGGGTGTGCGACCGCGACGATATCGCGATTTCCGTATTGGCCACTGTGATCGGCTCCAAGCCGGAAAAGGGATGGGTTCTGGTTGATGCCGGGTGGATGGCACTTTCGCGCGACAGAGGAACCGCAAACCAGCGGATCGATCAGGGTTACGGTGTGGTCTGCGACGAGAAGGGGCGGGTGCTGGAAGATGTGATCGTGGTCCAGGCCAGCCAGGAACACGGTATCCTTGCCATTCGTGCCGGTTCTGGAAAGTCCATGCCCGACTTGCCGCTCGGCTCTCGGGTGCGGATCTTGCCCAACCACGCATGTGCGATGGCCGCCCAGCATGATTTCTATAGCGTCGTTAACGGGGACAGCCCCAGGATTGAAGCGGGTTGGGAGCGGATGCGCGGCTGGTAGGCGCGCAACTATGCCTTGCATGCCGCCCCACGCAAATCAGCATTGGTGGTCAAGAAAATGAAGTTTACCTCTTACTGGCTGGAAATGTCGACGCTGATAGGCAGCACCATGGCTGATGTCATGGATGGGCGCCCCGACTTAAATCCCTGGAAGGATTTCGACTGGCCGGCGATCCCCGGCTATTTCGGGCGCCCCCGGTTCCTGCCGGTTCTAGGCGCCTATTCCCGTATTAAGGACCTTGTCGCGTGATCACGCCCCTCGAACATCTGTCGCGCAACGGCCACCTGGACAAGTTCTTCATCGACGGTCGATGGGCCGAGCCAAGCGGCACCGCCAAGGGCTTGGTGGTGAACCCCTCCACCGAAGAGGTTGTGGCTCGGTTTCCGCTCGGAAACAGCTTGGACGTGGATGCGGCCGTTGCAGCGGCCCGCCGGGCATTCGCCACCTGGAGCCGGACCACGCCAGAGTATCGCGCGGGTCTCCTCGATCGCCTGCAAGCGCTGCTTGAGGCGCGCGGCGAACTGTTGGCTCAATGCGTTAGCCTCGAAATGGGCGCGGCGATCGGCTATGCGCGCACCGCACAGGTGCCGCTGGCGATCGCGCATGTGAAGGTCGCCTGCGAGGTCCTGACTGCTTTTCCCTTCGTCAAGCAGCGGGGGCAAACCGCCGTCACCCACGAACCGATCGGTGTCTGCGCCTTGATCACGCCATGGAACTGGCCACTTTACCAGATCACCGCCAAGGTTTCGCCGGCGCTCGCAGCAGGCTGCACGGTCGTGTTGAAGCCGAGCGAGCTTTCTCCCCTGGACGCTCTGCTGTTCGCCGAAGCGATAGAGGAAGCCGGCTTCCCTGTCGGAGTGTTCAATCTGGTGCAAGGTGATGGGGCATGCGTGGGTGCTAGTCTGGCATCCCATCCGAATGTCGATATGATCTCCATTACTGGGTCCACCCGCGCGGGCATTGCGGTGGCCCAGGCGGCAGCGCCGACCGTCAAGCGTGTCGCGCAGGAACTCGGTGGCAAATCCCCGAACGTGATCCTGCCGGACGCCGATCTCGACCGCGCCGTTTCCATGGGCATAGCCGCCGCCTTCCGCAATCTCGGCCAGTCATGCAGCGCCCCGACACGCATGATCGTGCCACGCGAGCGGCTGTCCGACATCGAGGCAATCGCCAAGAGGGTCGCGGCCCAGATCGTCGTCGGCGATCCTCTTTCGGAGGCCACCACTCACGGTGCGATCGCGAATCGTGCCCAATTCGACCGCATACAAACCATGATCGACGTGGGCATTTCGGAAGGCGCCAAGCTCATCATCGGCGGACCGGGTCGTGCGCACGATCTGAATGTCGGCCTCTATGCGAAGCCGACCATCTTTTCCGACGTGCGTACGAGCATGCACATTGCCCAGGAAGAAGTTTTCGGGCCGGTCCTCTGCATCATCCCCTACGACACAGTCGAGGAGGCCGTCAGCATCGCCAACGACACGGTCTATGGTCTGGGAGCCCATGTGCAGGGCAATGATATGGACGCCGTCAGGGACGTCGCATCGCGCATTCGCTCCGGTCAGGTGCATCTCAACTACCCGGCCTGGGATCCGCACGCGCCGTTTGGCGGTTTCAAGCAGTCCGGAAACGGACGTGAATATGGCGTAGAGGGCATGCTGGAATATCTCGAGGTCAAATCCATCCTCGGCTATTTCTAGGCGACATCTTTGCCCTGCGTAGAGGCGCGCCGTCGGAGCCATTCATGCCAATAGCCGCCTTCAATGGGCACCCCCGCTTCAGGCACTATCTTCGCATTATTCCGTCGGCAGTGGTGTCGCTAAGGGGCGATCCTACATTTGGCCTGAAGCGACTACCCAGGGCGGCAAGCCAACCCGCTGACGGATTACCGTTATGCCGAATAAGCAATTCAATCTACCTGTCGATGCACCGAAATGTGGCTCGACTTTCGGCCCACTCACCTGGAATCAGTTCGGCGTCACGATGATAGCGCGCACAATGGGTTTGCGCCTTTTCGGCGACGGCCTGCATTCCATCTGCCGTGACGTTTAGAAAGGCGATGCTACGCGGCGTGGCTGCTAACTCTTTCGTTTGGCAACCGCTAAGGCAAAGTCCGACAACAACGAACCACGCCAAATGTAGAGATCGAACACCTGTATCCATTTCGGCTCTAAGGCTATACATGGGATCTTTCCCTCCTGTTGTGCGGTAAGCGGCGACGAGGCGTGCATACATTCGACAGTCAGCGCTGCGCTCACAGTGTGAGCGGCAGCAGCGTTCCGTGGGCAAACTCGCAATCGAGGTTCCAAATCCCGGCGTTCTGGCGCACGCGCAAGAATGTCATGCCGTCGCCAGCGGGTGGTCGTGTTGCGTTGACGACGCACTTGTAGCTGGCCGCACAGCCCACGATATCGATCGTCTCGTTCATGACGATGTCCTCATCGATGCTGTTCGCAAACGGGTAGGGAGCGTGTAGCGCGGCGGTGTGTACTGAATGCACGCGGGTGATTGGATTCCCGAAGGCATCAAGGAGGTCCAGGGTAGCGACGCAGCTCCGATGTTCGTCGCCCGACAGAAACACTATGTGATCAATGTTGTTCGCCGCGATATGAGCGAGCACGTCGCGCAGCGTTTTCGGATACCCGTCCCAGCCGTCGGAATGTATTGCACTCAGATTTGAAGGGTCGAGGCGTTCGTCACGTTGCACCGCGCGCCGATGACGCGGGAGCAGCATGACCGGCGACACGACAAACTTCGGGACGAAATGCTGCCCTGACTTTCTCAGCAGCCAACGCTTAAGTTTGCACATGGTCGCCGGTGAAAACAACTCGGCACTCTCGAGACGCCCGACCATACGGTGGGATCGTTCTGTACGTGTATCGAGCATGAAGAAATCAAAGCCATCGAAATTGAAGGTCCTTCTCCCGAACATCCCACGCTGGTATTTCCTGTATGCTTTGAGGCCTAAGGTCTTCTTCTGTTCGTTCTCGTGGTCGTCGGGTATCGGCTCCCAGTTGTCATCGATCTCGTGATCGTCGAGCAGCATGAACGAGGGAATCCGGCGCAATGCATTGCGCACGTTCCGGTTGCGCAGCCACGCCTCATAAGGCAAACGATATCGATCATCAACCGAACGCGGATCGTAGAGCCCAGCGGTCGGGTCAACGTACACCTGGTCGCCCGCGAAGAGTGCAAACCGCGGTTTGATTCCCGCGTTCGCCTCGAGACGCGCGACCATCTCGCCGTAGGAGCGGTACGCGACAGGCTCATCGATGAATCCGGCGGGATACTGGCACGATGCGAGTGAGAAGCTCGTACCGCTTGGTACTGGAAATCGGGACGGATTCTGCGGCGGATCGTACGGTATCACGCCGTCCATGAGGTTGCGATCCTGCTCGATCAAGCGTGGGAGTAGGACGACCCCAGTCGGCGTGTGCACCCCGAACTGCAGTGACGTCGTAGTCTTGGGCGTGACCACCGTCTGTAACGTTACGTCACTCGTCCCGCTTTCTGCCCCTAGCTTTCTGCTCTCTAACTTTGGCGGGAAGTAACCCAGCCGGCTCGGGGTGATCTCGGAGTAGCTTTTCGACCTTGCGCTGAGCGGCTCAAGCAGGCGCGACGCGGCGTCCGCCAGTATCTTGAATTGCCCGAACGCCGTTCCACCTCCGATTGGGACTTCGTCAACGAATTTCGTCGGATCGAGAGGAAGAACAGTTTCTGACGCTGCAACAGCACGGAAGTAGCCAGTCTTGAACCCGTCTCCGGTCGGAAAGTCCTTGTCGTCGGGGTATGCAAGCAGGACTAAAAGCGCATTGCCGGGATGTGCCGAGTCGTAGTTCGGCATCAGAGCCGGTAAGGGAACTTCAAACGCATCCCATCGATTGACCACTAGCTTCGGCGACTTATACACAACTAAATGGTTGACGATGTAATTCAGCTCCCAGGGTGCGGCCGGATTATCAGGCCGCAGGATTTGGTCGCCGACAACTTGAATGCGCAGCATCAGCACCGCCTCGGGGGCTCGAAGCGAAGGCATCGACCCGACCCGTACCACGAGCGCCGGCGTTTGCGGCCGCTCCTCGGTGATGATTGGCCCGATCCACGGAGGGTAAGCCGTCATCTCCGTGTCGGGTTCGGTCTGCTGGGCCGTGCTGGTGTCGTCCAGGAACTGCTCGATCTTCTGGAACGTGGCATGCCTCGTCGTGCCGACCAGCGCATCCTGATGGCCGGCGCCCGGATTGATGAACGGCGGGCGATAGTCGCACCCGGCGTCACCGAGGATCTTCGACATGCGGTCCACGGTCGACACGTGCGACAGCCCGTTCTCGGCGCCGTGTACGCTGAACGTCGGAAAATGCCAGTATTTACCGAATGTCTCGCGTGAGACGAGCTGGTTCTGGCCTCTGAAATTCGTCATCATCGAGTAGCGCGCGAAATGCAGCGTCGTCGCCACGGTCCTCAAGCTTAGCGCGCCGAAATGCTCGTCGATGTAGCGCAGCATCTCGGGCTCCATGTTGGCGACGTTGAAGTCTCGGCCATAGAGCGCGTCCATGCGATGCCGCGTCCGGGTCCAAGGTGTCCGTTTCGTCGGCCAGAGTGGATTCTCGATATCGAACTCCTCGACAGGATAAGGCATCGTCGAGAGCACACGATCCAAGAGGTCATCCGCAAGCGTCAGATTCTTGGGATTGAACTCATAAGTGTCAGGTAGGAAATCGATCAGATACCGCACCACGTAGGCGCGGAAGACGTTTGCCGGTGAGAAGACGACGAGCGGCCCGACCTGCGTGAACGCTGCTCGATGAACCAGATCGTCGATCTTGCCACCGAGCGCAGCGATGCTGAAGACGATTGTCCCCATGCAGTGCGCCACGACGTCGACCTTTTTGTCGAACGACGCCTCGGCTGCTTTCATTATCACTTTGCGTACGTCTTGATTGCCAATCTGGTCGAAACTCCACGCTTGCCTTGCCGTGCGATGCGCGGGGCTGGTCCTGAGATCGGCAACCCATACGTCGCGTCCGGTGTTCCAAAGATAACTGGCGAAATTTGGGTTCACTGCGTGATGAGCGAAGGTGGTGCCGCCAGCACTGTAGCCATGCAGCATCACGACCGGCCTCTTGATAGTGCCAGGATGCGGATAGCGCGTGACTAAAACCTTGCCCCAAGTGGGTTTGCCACTGATGTCGGGTCTCCTCGACCCGATCGGTATATCGATGATTTGTGCCGAGACCGAGCCACCCCCCGGGAGTTGAAGATTGGTGGGTGGCCGGAAATCGACGATGTCGTTTGCTGGATCGATGTCCCTGTCGGGCGCTCGAAAGCTCCAGATATGCTGACCAAGCAGTAACCGCACGAAGTAGCCCAAGAAAGTGACGAGCTCGCCGATTGTGGCGACGCCGTCGCGCTGTCGCGTTACCCGAAACAGTGGCACGCCGATGCGGGCGAGATAGCCCACGTCGAGTTTCAGTACGCGCTCGGCGGTGCTGCTGCTCATCCCAGGGAAACGTTCGAGCGTCACTTCCATGAGCTGGCGCCAGGGATTGCAGCGCCGCTCATAGGTGAAGGTTTTGGTGCCGATGATATGGTCGCCGGAGAGTAGCAATTTGGTGTGCGCATCTGGGCTGCCAATTCTGAGATCGTACACGAGTGCTCGGATTTCGCCGGAACGGCTGGCGATCGCGAGGCCCGACTTGACGCGGCTGAACAATCCTGGGCCGACGTTGTCGCCGACAATCGCCCGATAGATGCGGCTGAACAATCCTGGGCCGTCGTTATCGCCGACAATCGCCTGATAGATGTCGCGCAGGCCTCGATTCAGAAGCCATGCCTTGCCCGCGCGCCACATGCGACCAAGCACCCATGTCTTCTGGCGCTCAAGCACCTTCAGGGTGCCTGTGAGTGGCGCGCTGAATTCAGCGATAGCGTCGAGTTGTTGTTCCCTCACGCCTGCTGGGTCCCAACTCTTCTCGAGCCGATCCCACGTGGGCTGCGGGAATATGCGTATCATACTACGGGCCAACAGCTCCGACTGGTCAGTGGCAACGTCTAACGTTGGGTCACCACCGTTGCTCGGAGTCAAATCCGCGAGCGTCATCGGGCTAAAGCGCAGTGTCAGTTCGACCACATATGCGCCAAACGCGCCATTTTTAAGCCTCATATGCAAGGGGCCAACAAGCCGCTCGATGATCTCGACTTCCGTTCGAGGTCGCGGCGCCGGAACATCGGTTGAGCGAAACACCGGTCGGACCAGCGTAGCGCCCGCCACAACAGGTGATCCCATGTCGTAGCCCCAAGCTTTTGCAAGCTCCTCCGCGGCGCGCAACGCAATCGCTGAGATGGTAAGTGCGGGATTCGTTCCGAGCGCGGTAGGGACGATCGAACCGTCGAGCACCACCAGACCGTCGTGGACCGCGCTTGTTGTATGCGTGGAAAACACCCGGCCGAGATGATCTACGACGCCCACGGCCCCGGTGTCGGCCATGGTGCAGCCGCCGAGCGGATGCACGGTCGTCAGCGCCCCGCGCTTTCCCTGGAGAAGCCAGGTAAGTTCCGCCGGCAGTAGTTGCCAGAAAGGGTTCGCTATGACGCGTCCGCCAGAATTCTTGGCGAGACCGGCGAGCACCTCGATTTGTGCATCGAACACGGGCAGGTTCGGAAGCTTGCCCCAACGCATGCGTGCAATACCGTCGCTGTAAGGAGCCGGAGAATCGTCGCCTTCGTCAGTAGCGCGGTCGAGTTCGATCCTGCCAGCCGCTCCGTCATCGGACATAACGGCGTAGAGCGCGGAGCGTTCGATGCGTTCTTCCGACGCGACATAAGCATCGTCTTTTGGGAAGCCTTGCTGGTGAGTTGACCAGTCGATCTCGTCGAGGGTGTGTAAGGTATTGACTGTAGCAAAAATTTCCGCGAACGCGATACGAAGGCCCGCCGGGACAGACATTTCCTCAATGAGAACCCCCGCTGTCTCTCGCAGGTCGATGATGCCCGTGATCGTTGGGCCGATCGCACGTTTTGATGGCTGGATGGCGTCGTTGGCGACGGTGTTAACGGATGCCATAGTGCCATAGTCGGCGACCAGCATGTCGCCGTTGGTCGAGCATCGCTTGCCAAGCTGTCCGCCCGAGACTTGCAGCCCGATATTCCGTGATCGAAGCATTATCTCAGTGGATCCCAGCGTGCCTGCCGCCAGCACCACCTTGCGAGCCCGAACCTTCAACACCTCGCCGTCACGCGCGCGAAGCGTCGCATTGGTGTAAACGCTGTTGACGATCCAGCCGCCGGCACCATCCTTCTCAATGCTTAACACCGTAGCGCCGCTGAATATCTCCGCCCCGTTTTGCTGAGCGCGCACCAGAAGATTGACATCGAGAGAATTCTTCGCGCCGAAATTGCAGCCAGTTGCGCAATCGCCGCAACGCAGGCACTTGTTGAGGCTGACCTTGCCCGAGCTTATTGAGTTGGCCATTGCGACAGTGATCGCGGCCGGTCGAAACGTGTTTGTAGGAGCTATGCCGCTGATTGATCTGAACTTTTGCGGGGGCCCATCAATATGGTTCGCAATTGTGTTCGCCGCGCCGTTTATGCTAGCACCGAGCAATTCCGAAGCGCGCTCGAAAAATGACTTCCATTTCGGCAAACTTGAAAGTTGCCTCGGCCATCCTGTCTGGAATACCTCCGCTAAGGGAACTTCCATCACCCCGGCGTTGATCAGGGAGCCACCTCCGACCCCATTGGCGACAACCGTCGTCACCTCCGCTCCAAGCCTGACGTCGAAGAGGCCTTCCTTGTTGGTTTTCCGCCGAATGTGGCGGGGCAGTTCTCCCAGGCCCGTCGGGAACGAACCGGGCAAGTATTCCTTGCCGCGCTCCAGCACGCCAACGGTAACTGGCACTCCGCCTTTATGGCGGCCAGCAAATGTGGCGGCAGCAATTGCGCCACCGTAACCGCTGCCGATGATCAGGACGTCGAAGTGCTGGACCGCAGGATTCTTCCGGACGCGATCAACGAGACGCTCGAAACCCTGAGAGATCCAAGCTGTCCCCGAGTCTGTGTCGAGTCCCGCGCCGCTCATCACAATCTCCCGGCGGCTGTCTGCGAGCGCTCACCGAGCGGCGAGGGGCTAAAGAAGGCTGCAGCTCGTATCTGCAAGAGGCCATACACGAATGGATCGAAGTCGCATGAAATCCTGGTCATTGCACATTCGGCGTGTGCCTGAAAGTCGATCGGCATGGACGAGAGCCCTCGGCGACCACGAAATCATATAGGAAAATTGGTGTATTAGCAGCAAGTAAAGTGGCCTATCGTAAATAGGACCTAGTTTGCCAAGTGCGCCAAAGGCATACGGTCGCGTGTGAAATTGTTCGCACAACCATAGGTAGGAGGTCATGGAGGGTAGTGGTGAGCTACTTCGGAGTTTGCTGCCGCTGAAGCTCCTCGGTAGAATTCACGGCTTATCCGGAGATCGCCCCGCTGCCGTTGAATTTCCGGCTGCTGTGATGTTTGTTGATGTGTCCCGATACACAGCCTTGGTGGAACAGCTGGCGCGGCGCGGGCAAGAGGGACTAGATAAAATCCCGAGGCTGCTAGGCCTATCCTACGCGGGGTGCGCTGACCAAATCCTCGATCGTGGCGGCGAAGTCCTGTACTTCGCGGGCGACTGCCTCCTCGCATATTGGGCGGCTGATGGCGACAACCTGGGAGCTGCCGTCCGCGCGGCGACCGCCTGCGCCGAAGCGATCTGCCATGGTCGCAACGATAGGCCGGACACCTCGACGAGCCAAATTGGTCCGGCCCTGCACGTTGGCGTGGGCGCCGGCACGCTCTGGGCTGCTTCCTTGGGCGGCCAGCCGGTCTGGAACCTAGTCGCCGGCGGCGATGCTGTAGCCCAGGCCGCAAAGTCACAAGCGCTTGCACCCCGCTGGGAGTACGTGCTCTCCGATGGCGCGATGAAAGCGACAGGCTATGGGGCAGCGGACAACCCGCAACTCGGCTTCAAAGCGTCGTCGGAACTGCTAAGCCATAAATGGTTGGCCGGGTTCTTGCCTCTGCAATTGCAGGATGTGTTGCTTGTGCATGAGCAAAGCTCAAGAACGTCCTACAACGGTTCTGCGATCGAGTTCGATGAAGATCATCGAATGGACGCCCGTCTGGATGCGCTGGCCGAGATCAGACCCATTTCGGTACTGTTCGCACGGATAGTGGGACTAGATCACCGCGATCCGCTTGCGTTGTCCCGTCACCAGACGCTTTGTGTATCACTTCAGGAGATCCTTAGAGGGCGCGGCGGACCGCCTGGCGAGTTGCTTTTCGACGACAAAGGGTTGGTATTCATGGCGGCATTTGGCGCGCGGGGTGCGTTTCACCGTGACGACCCACAGCGTGCCGTCGATGCCGCCTGCGCCATCAGCGCCACCGTTTCGCGATTAGGGCTCTTCGTCTCGGTCGGCGTGGCGACAGGCGATGCGCTGTTTCGCGTCGTGGGAAGCTTGCGAAGGCGGCAACTCATGGTCCTAGGCCAGCCGGTCAATCGCGCGGCGCGGCTGATGACGGCAGTCTCTGGAGATGTCCTGTGCGACGCACCGACCGAACGGGCGAGCCGGGCGGCATTCTCCTTCGACAAGCGTGGCGCGTTTCAGTTGGAGGGACTGGGGGATATGGCGCCCGTGTTCCGTCCGCTGGAGCCCCATTTGTCGGCATTCCCTCCTACGACGCTAATCGGCCGCCATAGTGAAATGGAATTTCTCAAGAGTGCGTTCGAGGAAGTACGCACTGGCGCGACCCGTCTGGTGGCGGTGCTGGGTCAACCAGGCATCGGCAAGAGCGCACTGGTCAGTGCGTACTCGGATGAATTGCGTTCGGCCGGAATCACCATTTCGGTAGTACGCGCCGAGCGGAATGATCGACGCACCTCCCTGCTGCCGTGGCGGCGCGTACTGGAAGCCCTTCTTGGCTTGGCTCCCGAAAGCAGTGGTGTCGATGTCTTTGAGAGCCTCATCGACCGCGTGCGACGTAATCTGGCAATCGTCGGGCGAGTGCCTTTGCTTGGCGATATGTTGGCCATTGATATTCCTCAGAATGAAGGGACTCGGCACCTGGAGGGCGCTCATCGCGCCGACGCTACGATGCGTCTCCTAGGCGACATCATAGGCGCCTTGGCGCCACGCCCGCTGGCATTGGTGCTTGAGGATAGTCAATGGCTCGATTCTGCGTCGTGGCGCCTCGTCGAGTGGATTCTCGGATCACTATCCTCGCTGCTGATTGTTTTATGCATGCGTGCGGAGGAGGTTCCGGAGGAGTTCAAAAATCTGCACCGACGGGCCGAGGCGGCGCGGAAGAATGTAACCGGATCGGGAGCCCACGATCCCGCACGCCTGTGTCGCATCCTGGAACTTGAGGAACTCAGTGAGGCTGCGATCGTCCAGTTGGTCGCTCGTACGTTGGGGGTTGTGCCTCCAGACGAGGAGCTGGCGCGACGGGTTTCGGCGCTGGCTGGTGGCAACCCGTTTTTCGCTGAGGAGATCACGCTAACATTGAAGAGTGAGGGACTGATCGCCGTGCGCGACGGTTTCTGGCGTCCGATCCGGCCACTCGACGGCCTTCGATATTTCGAAGGTGTCGAACGGGTCATACGAGAACGCGTCGATCGCTTAGATACTATTGCCCAGGACGTTATCAAGGCCGCCGCCGTGGTAGGGCGTTCGTTCACCAGTGAGGCGCTCGAGGCATTGCTCAAGAATGTTTTGTCTCGCGACGTTGTGGATGCTGCCGTTGAAGCTCTCGTGGCCGCGCATCTGGTGCGTCAGGGGCCTGTGCGAGGGAACTACGAATTTCGACACGATCAGACCCGAGACGTCGTATATAGTTCGATCCCGGGTGATCTGCGTCACAGGCTGCACGGAGCCTTGGCTAGCTGGATCGAATCAAGTCCTGAGGATACGCTGGGAGCCAACACGGCAGCTCTCGTTCAACACTTTGAGGCCGCCGGCAATGACGAGAAGGCAGTCAGGTACGCGGATTTGGCAGCAACGAAGGCGTTGCAGACTGGTGCGTTTCGAGAGGTGGAGGCATTTCTCGATATCTGCCTGACCCATGAGCCAAGGCAGCCGATTTGGACTGTCGAACAGAAACTGCAGGGGGTTCGTTGGCGCAGGCAACTCGCCGAGGCGCACTACAGCCGGGGCGACATTCACGCTCAGGGCATCGCTGTAAGGCGCGCGCTCAAAGTGGCAGGTGAGCCGCTTCTTCGGTCACCTGCAACGATTTTGGTGCGTCTGATCTGGCGTGGGTTGCGGCTGGCATTTCAACAAGCTTTTCCACCATCGTCAAAATGGGCGCAGCGAGATGACTTGCGCTTTTGGGAGAGAGAGCTGGCTCGATGCTTGAACCAAGCGGCGATGGTGGACTATTTCGAGCTCCGCTTTTCGCGGGGGATGTACAACCTCGTCGGGGCTGTCACACATGCGGAGCGCACTGGATTCTCCGTTGAGATGGCGGTCGCGTCCGCGCAACTAGCATGTGGGCTCGGTATTCTGGGTTGGCGGCACGCGTGCGGGCACTTCATGGAAAGAGCAGAACGGGTGGCACTCGCGCTCGCCGATCCAGCAGTTCATGCCCATATTTGCAACCTCGACGCACTCTGGCACCTCGGGCGTTGTGACTGGTCGGTGGTTGATCGTCGCCTCGATCAGTCGCAAGAGTTGTGTCTACAAGCCGGAGATCAACTGAGTTGGTGCAACGCTCAAGGAATGCGCTTCTGGTCATTGTATTACCGCGGAGAACGGAGTGCACTGGAGCATACCTCCCTCGAGCTACTATTGCGCGCACAGAACGCAGGAAATATTCAGCAAGAGATTTGGGCCCTACGATGCAAGGCACTGTGCGTGCTTCACCTGGATAGCCCTCGTCAAGCGATCGACATCCTTCGGCTAATAACGTCCGCGATGCTCGGTTCGGTCGATCTCGCCGCGCAGATCTCGGCCAAAGGAGCTCTCGCACTCGCACTCGCTCGGGTTGGTCTGCATACCGAAAGTATCCAGGCCGCGGTCGAGACACTGCGCCTGTTGCGTGTGATGCGTCGGCCGTCTTCTCACAGCACATTGGTCGGCATTTCCGGATTGTCCGAGCTGCTTTTACGTGGCCGTGAAGCCGGGCTCTCGCGCGAGTACGACCAATGGAGCCAATGGGAGCGGCAAGCGCTGCATGAGCTCAAACGCTACTCTCGTGTATTTCCAGTCGGCGGTCCACAATTTGGCCTTTGGACCGGCGTTGCGCAGTGGTTGGATGGCCACCACGCTCTCGCGGTCTCTACTTGGAAATGCGCATTGGCAATGGCCAGGCGACTGTCCCTGCGGCAAGACGAATCGATGATTGCCGCAGAGTTGAGGCGCCGGCAGTAGTGGCACAACCCAAAAGCTGCACATCAGGGCAATTCTCGCGACTCCGCTTCTGGGCGGCAAGGGTGTAATGGGTTGCTTCCAGCTCCAGAGTGCGTTTCGGCTTTGCTTGCCCGGAGCGTCAGCAAAGGGTGCTCTGACCTCCAGTCGGCTGCAATGCGTAGAGGCAATCGTCGAGCGGCCGCAGCGTGTAGCGGCGGAAGGCGACGATGACGGCCTCTTCCTCGACAGACAGAACCGTCGATCTCGGCTCCCTGGGGCCGATGGGTAGATCGCCGGTCGAACTCCGCTTCTTCCACTTAGCGCTTCGAAAGCGTCCTCAGGCTCGCTTGACTATGCTGTATCGCTCGACGGATCGCCTCTGTCGTTGTGGCGCTCCCATGCAGAACCTGGCCCATAGCGCATCCTTTGATTCGGACCACAATGATGAATCATCAAAGCCTGGGATCAAACATCTAGGTTGGCGTCAGCCATTGGCCTCTCGATCCTTGGGACGCTCGCTATCCACGAGACCAATCACCGGCCGCGCCCGCTGAGCGGTTCTGTGCTCTTGAGCAATGCCACCAGTTCGCTCTGCTGGCGGGTTCCGGTCTTGGCGAAAATCCGCTCGAGGTAGGTCCGGCCGGTTTTCACGGTGATGTCCAAGCCAGCGGTGATTTCCTTCAGCGACTGGCCCGATGCCAATGCCGTTGCCAGCCGCGCTTCGGCAGGCGTCAGGTCGAACAGACCGCGGATATGCGTCTCGAAACCACCGGCAATGCGGCGGGCGACCTCCGTGACCATGATCACCGCGCAACGTTCCGACGCCAGGCCATAGGCGCGGGCGTCGATGAAGGGCGCCACCGACAGCACCAACCGTGCCAGATCGGATCGCTGGCGATCGGACGGCACCAGCACCGTCCCACCGGCGCCCGGCATGGCGCCGTCGCGCAGCGAGCAGGCATCGATGACGAGCCGTTGCAACTCCTGCGTATCCCGCGGATTGGCGGCAACGATTGAGCATTCGCTCAGTGTCAGCGGACTGTCCGGCCGCGCCAGCATGGCCTCGGCGGCCTCGTTCATGTGCGCGATCTGCTGATGGCCGTTGACCAGAAAGACGCCGAAGGGCAGGTGTGAAAAAGCAGATGCCAGCGCCGATGTTTTCTCCAGCTGCCGGCCGATCTGACCGGCGCGCAGCACATGCGGCACGATCTTCTGCAACAGGTCGATGTCTTCGGCACCGAAGGCTTCGTGCCTCACACCGCGATTAACGTCGAGCAGCCAGTGCGCGCCATTGAAGGCGAATAGATTGCAGACGAGCCCGCGATGCATGTCGCGCGGCCTCAGCCAATCCTGCCAGAGTTCACGGCTATGGTACGCCGGCTCGTCCGATGTCGGCGGCCAACGATTGACCGTGCCGAGGGGCAAGGCGGCCGACGCCGCTGCCAGGGGATCGCGAAGCATGGCTTCGATGCCCTTTTGCGAATTGAGCTCCGGATCGAGGTCGGATGCGACCGCGTCTAGCGTTTGCAAGCTGACGCGTACGATGCAGGAGCGCGAACCGCCGAACAGGTCGCGCAGGCCGGTTACCGCACCGAGCCAGCGTTCCTGGTCGTAGGCCGCCTCATAGATCTGGCCGACCACGGCGGAGACCGCTTCGATGGTGACGTCAGCCATTGGTCTCCCCATCCTGCCGATGCCCACGTTTCGCGAAAAAGACTAACACACGGAAGCTCTCGCACAAGTTGCATTGTCGCTGAAGGCGATGATCGCGCCACCGGATTCCCCTCATCGATAATTAGCAAAAATGAATATGTGGCCATGCGGCAACAACCCGCCCCAACAAGGAGGTAGCGGCCTCACAAAGCGAGGAACAGTCGGCATATGACGACTGTTCGCTTCATCGCCTTGTCTGCACTCTTGCGCCGCATCGGCAATTTGATCGGGGGCTTTGGGCGTGATGGCAAGAATGGTCAAGCAGGAGGGTGCGCCGCGCCGGCTAGAGAACGCCGCACCGTCGGGTGCGAGGCGGTTCCGCCTCGCACCCGGATACGCGAAAACGACCCAGCAAGACAATTCGCGCGGCGGTCCGGTCCTCGCCACCGCTTTGGCCGGCGTGACGGGTTTGGCGATCTCGGCGTTTCCGGGGCATGCGTGGGCAGGTGAATGCGCCGGTGGCTTGGATGCTGGCCATGCCAACAGCCTCGCCTGCGGCAATGATACCAGTATCCCTATAGGACAGGCACAGACATCGGCTGCCTTCGCCACAGCCGTTGGTCCGCACGCGTATGTGGGAGAGCTCGAAGGATCGGCCGTAGGATATAATGCGGAGGCAGGGGCGCAGGGCACTGCCTTGGGCGCTTATTCAAAAGCGGGACTTGATATCGGCTTTCTGAGCAGCGGCGGCACGGCCATCGGCATGGGCGCCGAAGCGGGCGTAGCGGCTGATGGGCAGAACGAAGCGACTGCATTGGGTCACAACTCAACCGCCAATGCCTTGAACGCCACCGCGCTGGGCGCTGGGGCAACCGCCAATTTCCTCGCTTCGGCCGCTATCGGCCAAGGCGCATCGACAACACGCGACAACCAGGTCGCCATCGGCACGGGCGGAAACACCTATACGCTGGCCGGCGTCAATTCGCAGGCGAGCAAGGACGCGCAAGGCGCCACGACCTATCTGATGACGACGGACGGCGACGGCAATCTGGCGGCTTCAACATTCGACGTCGCGACCCTCGAAGCCTTGCCGGCACAGGTCGCCCAGAACAGCACCGACATCACCGATCTGAGCACCACGGTGAACAGTCATACGACGCAGATCACCGCCAACACCACCGAGCTCGCCGATCATGAGACGCGCATAACCAACAACACGACGCAGGTCGCGGCCAACACCACCGAGCTCGCCGATCACGAGACGCGCATCACCGGCAACACCAACATGCTCACCACGCACACCACGCAGATCGCGGATCTCGACACCAGGGTGATGACCAACACCACCAATATTGCTGCGCTCGACGGCCGCGTTGGCGCGCTTGAATCCGGCTTTCAGGATCTTGGCGAGCAGATCAGCGAAAACCGCACGGAAGCCCGTGGCGGTACGGCGCTAGCACTGGCGACGGCGGGACTGCGTTACGATGACAGGCCTGAGAAACTGTCGATCGCTGGCAGCTTTGGTCATTTCAAGGGGCAATCGGGCCTGGCGCTTGGCCTTGGCTACAACACCAGTGAGGATTTCCGCCTCAACGCCGCTGTGTCGGCCACCACCAGCCGTGGCGATGTCGGCGCCAGCGTGGGAGCCTCATGGACATTGAACTGACGCGGCCGGCATGAACGGGGTTTTGGGGCTTCAGCATGTCGTGTCTTTTCAGTGGCGGGCGCCCGGTTGGCGGACCTCGGGCGCCCGCGGTTTTTTCGCTGCATTGGCCGCCGCGCTGGTGGTCGTCTCGATGCCTGTGCAGCCCGCGCATTCGCAAAGCAGAGACAAGCGGGTGATGGAAAAGGCAGCCCATCCCGCCAGCATCGACCGCAACGGCGTGCTGATCCTCACCAGGACAACGCTGCTGGCGCTCGACCAGGCCAACAAGACTGGCAACTATACCGTTCTACGCGATCTCGGCTCGCCGAATTTTCAGGCCAACAGCGCAGCAGGGCTAGGTGACATCTTTGCCAGTCAGCGCAAGCAGGCGCTCGATTTCAGCGCCGTTGCGGTGCTCGAGCCGCAGCTGACGCTGCTGCCCCAGATCGAGCCGAACGGTATACTGCACATGGCAGGGTTTTCCCGTCGGTGCCGCTGCAGGTCAATTTCGAGCTGCTGTTCGAACCGGTGAATCGGCAGTGGAAAATCTACGGGGTGTCGGTCAACCTCACGTCCGGCGGGCCGCAGGCGCCCGACACACCCGCCGCCGACCCGCCGAAGCCGGTCGTTACAGGCCCGCCGCCGGATGGGCCCTCGATCGCCGTGCAAGCGAAGAAGGGAAGCAAACCGGGCAAGCCGTAGCCAGTGGAAACGTGAATGCAGCCGTGCCGCCGGATTCTTTTGCCCCGCCCCGATATCAGGAGGTACGTCATTGACGGACGGAAAAACGCATCAGAGGTACATCTGCGTACTCGATCCGGCAAATGCAGTGGGTGGCTTGGGATTGCGAGATGGACATGCCGGCCTCGTTAGGTGGCCGGCTGCTGATTGGACGGCCCAAGGATCGAGCCGAAGCTGCGCGCGTAGTTCTGGAGTGGATCCATAAAGGGAAGGTGGTCGCGGGTAGCATGTTGCTATGGGGCAACAAAGGCCTGCAACCCGCCCGGATGTCGTCAAATGACGACTGGTCAATAGAAATCATCACGTAACCTTCCGGCCATCGCCTCGCCGGCGCAAGGACCGAGTGTCGCGCGACGCAGCTTCAGGGTCGGGGATCAAATGGAAATGCGTGCAACTGCAAACACAAGCCGGTCGCTCAGGCGTGCAAGGTGGATGGCGTCCACGGCCTTGGTCCTGGCCGGCATGGCGACTGGTCCCGCATTTGCCGTGGACTGTCTGGTGGGCAAGGAGGCAGAACTGCGATCGGCGTTGGCCAGCCAGGCAAACGGCGACACCATCACGTTGTCGAACGACATCACCCACAGCGGGCGGCGGCGGCAATCTGCCTGACGTGCATAGCGATGTGACGATTTCCGGTGGCGGCCACACGCTTTCTGGCGGCGGCGACCATCGCGGGCTTTTCGTGGCATCGGGTACTGTGCGGGTGGAGAACCTGGCCATCTCCGACGCACTCGCCCAAAGTGGCACCAGCCAAGGCGGTGGGGCCGGCGCGGGGCTTGGCGGAGCGCTGTTCGTCAATGAGGGCGAACCCTTGCCATCAGCAATGTCGACCTTTCCGGCAACGAGGCCAGGGGCGGCGCAGGCATGCTTGGGGATGGTGGCAATGACTGGGGAAGTCAGGGCGGCGTTGGCGGCTCACCCAATGGTGGCACCGGCGGGACGATGCCGGCAAGGGTCTTCATAACCGATAACCGCTCGATCGGCGAGACCCTCCAGAACGGGCCGAGGCGCAATGGGTGCAAAAGTCCGCTAAGGCAGTCCGTGTTGGCGGTTTCGCGTACTGCGAATGCTCCACCGGCTAGCGTTGGACCGAAGTCGATGTAGTGTTCGCGGATCAGCTGAAGCACGAAGTCGCGAACACCATCGACAATGCGATTGTTGGAACGCCGGCCACGCGCCTTGTGCCGGAGAGCCGCAGCGCCATCCGCTTGGAAAGTCTTCAACAGCCGCTGACCTGACGAACTGAAACGTCGAGCAGGTTTGCCGCTGCAACGCGCGTCATTCGCCGCTCAACAATCTTCGACAGAACCTCGACAGGCCGCAGCTCGCGTTTCGCTCGTCAGAACCGTGCAATCTCCCGCGCTCTCGAAGGCGGGGAGATTGGCAAGGCAGGAGCGACATTCCTACTTTGCCAGATCCGGACATTTTAACTTAGCTGCTACATTGCAAAGTCGCACAAAGGGCGGTCAGGCAACTGACACAATTCCTGGACGGTTCGCTGATCAGCGCGATTGATCAGCAGCCAAACACAGTTGGGCAGATTGGCTTTCAGATGGATGTGGCACGCAGGCGCGCCAGTCGTTCGCTCAGTTCGTCTTCGCCGTGGTACCTCGAGATCGAAGAAGGCCCCTTCGCCGAGCGGCTCCGCCCAACCTTTCGAGTGAGCGACAGAACACAGGAACGTTCCTTTTTCTCGGGCATTCTTTCCCTTAATCTGCTCGCATTCACTCCTACTTGCTCGGGCCCGAACATTGTCACCCAGAGAGCATGACTTGCCGAACCCTGGCGTCGATGAGACTTTCATCATCGATCTCATTCCTGCGTTGCGCGCATTTGCGCGAACAATTTGCCACGTGCCCGACGATGCCGATGATCTTGTCCAGGAGACATTGACCAAAGCGCTTGCCAATCTGGAAAAGTTCGAGCCGGGCACGCGCCTGAAGTCCTGGCTCTTCACCATCATGCGCAACACCCACTACACCCGCCTCAAAGCGGCGGCCAGGGAAGCGCCTGGATTGCTCGACTGTGCCTCAAGCCGGCCAATCTCGCAGCCCTCGCAAGACTGGTCCGTGCAAAGTAGGGAAGTACATCAGGCGATCCAGAATCTACCATCACACCAACGTGAGGTCCTGATGCTGATTGGCGTGCTGGGCGTAAGCTACGAGGAGACGGCCGAAATATGCGGCTGCGCCGTCGGCACCATCAAAAGCCGCCTCAACCGTGCGCGTGCCGGCGTTCTGGAGCTTCTAGGGGAAAGATCGTCGCAGGCGCTGATCGAGCGGCGGCCCCAACTTTCGGATAGTCACTGGGATGCTGAAAGCGCACGGCACTAAGCCGGCCCAGAATGATATAGGCGCTGAGCCTGCGTGACTTTTGTTTTCCGGGGTAAAAGCGGCCCAATTCAGACGAAGAAGAGAAACAAGTTCGCGCGCCTAGGCCCGAGTCGCGCCTGCCGGAGATGTTGGGGCAACGGCGAACACCGTCGCGGGCTTTCCGCTCAGCTAGCCAGGCTTCCGAAGGCCAAGTTTCCTCGCGCGCTTTTCGTGACCCAAGACCCGCATCTCGAACAGATGCTTCGTCGAGCGAGATTTCAGCAACGGTGCTGCCAATGACGTTCGACAGCCCACTGTAGCTGACATGCATACGGCTCGCCCCCGATGCGCTCTGAAAATCGCACTGTTTAGCCTCATTGAGCCAAGCTCTAGCGAGGCAGCGCGTAGGCGATTACCGAATCTCCTGCTTTGGTGCCAGTAGACCCATGACCGCCGGCAACAACGACAAGATACTGCCGACCGTCAGTAGCGTGGTAGGTGGACGGTGTTGCTTGCCCGCCCGCCGGCAGCCGTTGGCGCCAAATCTCGCGCCCTGTGCGAAGATCGTAACCGCGAACATAGTTGTCCATGGTTCCACTTAAGAATGCCACTCCGCCCGCGGTCACGATCGGCCCACCAATTCCGGGCACCCCCATTTTGAAGGGAAGCGGAATCGGCGACAGGTCGCGAACCGTGCCGTTGACATGGCGGTATACGGTCTTGCCCGTCCGCAGATCCACCCCGGCGACATATCCCCAGGGTGGCTGCTGACAGGGAAGGTCTAGAAACGAGTAGAAGGGCCCCATCTTGGCCGCATAAGGGGCGCCGAAATTTTCATTGAACACTGGGGCGCCCTTCTGAGTCACGACACGGGTCGTGTTGTCCGGCCTAGGCAGAAGCTGAGATGTGAAGGCCAGATAGACAGGCATGGCAAAGGCAATGTCTCGTTGCGGGTCCACCGCAATCGCGCCCCAATTGAAGACGCCGAAATTGCCCGGGTAGACAATGCTGCCCTCGGTGGAAGGCGGCGTAAACACCCCGTCATATCTCAGCTGACGGAAGCGGATGCGGCAATAGAGCTGATCTATGAGGGTGACGCCCCACATATCCGCTCCGGTAAGTGCCTTCGGCCGGAAAGACACTGCGGAGTGGGGCTGAGTCGGGGACGTATGATCGCGGTCCACAGCACCTTGCGGGGCGGGCTCTTCCTGGACGGGCAGAATGGGTTGTCCGGTGAGGCGGTTCAGAACAAATATTTCACCCTGCTTGGTCGGCGCAACCAAAGCCGGAACGTCCTGTCCGCCCACGGTGAGATCGACTAGGCTCGGCTGAGCCGGCACGTCATAGTCCCAGAGGTCATGGTGGACCGTCTGGAAGACCCAGGCGACCTTACCCGTGTCTGCGTGCAGCGCCAGGATCGAAGACGAAAACCGCTCGGTCTCGGGTCCGCGCTTGGCACCAAACTGGTCCGGCGACTCGTTGCCCATCGGAAAATAAACGAGTCCAAGCTTGGGGTCGTAGCTGGCGACGCTCCATGAATTCGGTGCATTGTTGGAATAGGTCTGACCATTGGGAATAGGACCGGTGGCATCTGGGTTCTTGCTGTCGAAATTCCACACAAGTGCGCCCGTATAGGCGTTGAAGGCTCTGATCACTCCAGATGGAGAGGTGGTTGCCACGTTGTCATTGACCGCTCCCGCAACGATGACAAGGTCGTGAGTGATGACGGGAGGCGACGTCGAATAGAAAGAACCTGGCGTCACGTTGGGCATGTTGGCCCACAGATTGACGGTGCCGTCAGCGCCGCCAAACCCCGGACAGATCTTGCCGGTCTCGGCGCTGATCGAGATAAGCCTGCCGTCCGATGTCGGGACGAAAAGCCGCTTCATGCATTCGCGGGTCAAGCTCACGCTGGCTGGCGGCTGATCGCGATTGATGACCGGGTTGGGAGCCCCAGGCTGTGCCTGTCCAGTCACCACATTTTGCGGCACCCCGGCGGCCTGCGTTGTAATTTCGTCGACGCTCTGCTGGAGATCGGCGCCAGCCTGCACGGGCGCCCCGGCGACATCCGGCGCGAGTGAAACGTTGGGGGGCAGGTCGGCCGGCGTGACCTCCTCATACGCGACCCCTCGGCAGGTCATGTGTTGAGTAGTCGCCTGGGGCGGCTCTTTGAGCTTAGGATCAAACCGCCATTTCTCTTTGCCTGTGTCTGGGTCGAGCGCTATCACTGTGCTGAACGGGGTGCAGATGTATACGGTGTCGTTGACCATCAGCGGCGTGACCTCATAGGTCGTCTCCTGGGGATCATTCTGCCCGCGTATCTGCCCTGTCTTGTATGTCCACGCCACCTGCAGGTTGCCGACGTTTTTCGGAGTGATCTGGGCTAAGGGCGAGTAGCGCTGGCCCATCGAGGTCCGTCCATAGGCGACCCATTGTCCTGGCGGGGTGCCGTCGCCTGAAGACGACACCGCCCCCATGCGGTCGTGATCGAAAGTGCCAGCAACATCCTCTGGATCCTGAAACATCGAATAAATGCCTGCGGCAGCCGCCAACACGATCACCGCCGCCAAAGCGGCATTATTGATATCAAAGCTTGTGCCGCTCCGATTGGACGCTACCGCCGCTCGATCGGAGCGGTTGGGTATGTTTATGAAGGCTGGCAGGAGCACGAGAACGCCGATTACCAGTATGAGCCCGCCCCGCGGCGCGAGGGCCCACCAGTTAAAGCCCACTTCCCATAGTGCCCAGCAGAGTGTGACCAGTGTCGCCAAAGCGTAAAGCCCCACGCCCTTTGGGTTATGGCGCGCCATCAGAATCCCGGATGTGGCGAGCATCGCACCCAGTACCAAATAGAACCAGCTGCCGCCCAAGACCGCCAACCAAAGGCCCCCGACGACGAGGATTGCTCCTACGACAAAAGTGATTGCCGACAGCACGAGCCGATACATCGCGCACTCTCCTGATTAGGTGTGAGTTTGTCGTCTCCGCATCGAAGCGCGACCTGATGAAGGCCCTAGCGAAGGTTCGACGAATTCCACGCTACGGCCGACGATCGAGCGCGTGGGGCGTCTCTCCGCCCGATCCTCCAGCCGTGGATCCACCACCCCGCAGGACGAGAATTGCTGCGATAATGACGACAAGGACGACCAGGGTAATTGCTATTCCGCGATTCACGCTTGAACTCCACATGAAGTACTTCCTTGGTGTCATTCGGGCTGATGCCGCCACCGCGCCTGCGACGGTTGCGATACTTGCCGGTCGAGAACGTTATCCGTATGGGGACCGACATTGTCGGCGAGGGCCGTTATAGGGCTGGAAGGTGTTGTCTGATCGCCTATAGGATCGATAATGATCATAGCACCGTCGAACGTGCCGACTGGATGCGGAGCCTTGTTGCATGAATTCCTCCCTAATGGCGTTGCATTTGGTTGCGAACAACAACGAGGTGGCTTTGTTCCGAATGCGCGGTCAAGTTTATTTGAACTCTTTAAGCTCCTGAAGCACAGCGAAGGAACGCTCGCAGCGCACACAAGATGCTCCTGACAATGCTCGGCTTCTGGCCGGAAGTGCTGTCGGGCCCATGCCTCCGCTGCTCGGCGGCACCGCCTGCAAGAGATTGATTACGCAATGAGCAGCCTGCCAGCGGCAGCCAGCCCGGCGTCGCCGCATAGCTCCAAATTTTGTGAGCTCAATGCCGCAGCAATTGTTTCCAGCAGGATTACCCACATGGTCGAAGGTCGCATCTGGTTTTAGTGGCGTCGTACATTACATTGGCAAGTCACTGGGCGAGCCGGGCCCCCCGGGAAGCGAGCGCTCAGCCGTCCAGCGTCAATAGGACTGATCTCTTCGTGTCGGATGGTGCCCAGATTTTAATGAGCTATAAGCAGTTGCGTGCCCTGACCATCCTGCCACGTTGGTCCTGCTTCCGGTGGTCATCCCATCTTGTTCTTCGCCCCGCCCGAGGTCGACTGGCGTAACCTGTAGGCGGTGAGCGGGTTCCAATGCACTTCCGCAGCTGACCCGGAGGCAAAATGGATGATTTGTCTATCGCCACCTTAGGGATGATCCTGCTCACGGCTTCGCTGGTTGCCATAATCTCGAGGCGTCTGCGGTTGCCCTACAGCGTCGGCTTGGTTGCGGCTGGCATTGCGCTGAGCTTCCTGCCGGGCGTGGCCGAATTGCCTCTCAGTCGTGATCTGATCTTTACCGTATTCCTGCCGCCGCTGATCTTTCAGGCGGCGCTGGAGATTGAGTGGCGTCACTTCAGGGTAAATCTCCCGGTGACAGCACTGCTCGCCTTTCCAGGGGTCGCCATCGCCGCAGCGGCTGTGGCGGCCGGCATGCATTTGCTGCTTGGATGGAGCTGGATCGGCGCGAGCCTGTTCGGGGTTCTAATCGCCGCCACGGACCCGGTATCGGTCCTGGCTGCCTTCAAAGAGATGAAAGTGCAACCTCGTCTCGGGCTCTTGGTGGAGTCCGAAAGCCTGCTTAACGACGGTGCGGCCGCCGTCGGCTTCGTGATCTTGCTGTCGATTGCTGCTGGCGCCAGCGCTACGCCTTTGGCAATAGCGTCGTCATTTGCCTGGACGGTGGCAGGCGGCGTGGCCATGGGCGCGCTCGTGGCAGCGGTGCTTCTTCTGATAGCGGGACGAACCGAAGATCATCTGGTGGAAATCACATTGACGACCATTGCTGCCTACGGCTCCTTTCTTATCGCTGAGAAGTTCGGCATGTCCGGTGTGCTCGCCACCCTCACGGCCGGTCTGCTGGTCGGCAATGTCGGCTGGAAGGGGGCAATTTCCGCCAATGCGCGGAGCCACGTCCTTGCCTTTTGGGCATATGCAGCGTTCCTGGCTAACTCAATCGTGTTCATTCTGATCGGCGGCCATGAAGCGCACCAGCCTTTGGGGATTTTTTCCGTAGGCTCGGCGATTGCCGTCCTACTCGTACTCCTTGGCCGGGTGCTGGCCATCTACCCGCTCTGTGGCCTGCTCGCCGGAACCGCACTCCAGGTTGATCTGAAGTATCAGCACATTTTGGTCTGGGGAGGACTGCGAGGCTCGCTCGCTCTGGCCTTGGCCCTCGCACTGCCCATAGGCATAGCCGAACGCGGCGAAATCATCGTTACGGCCTTTGCTGTCGTCGCCTTTTCGATCTTCGTCCAGGGCCTTACGATGCCTTGGCTCATTCGCCGAATGGGCCTGACGATTGATGATTGACAGCCTGACGGTTCCCGGCAGTCTACGGCTGCAACTTTGCCCATAGCCCGGCCGGTGGTGATGTGCAGGAAGACGACAAGGTTAGCGCCCATCTACGCGATGGCAAGCACGTCAGGGCCGAAATCACCGTCGGTTGGTAGATCAAGTCAATCTGCGCCGCGAGGAGATGGTGAGCAGGATGGCCAGTCCGAAGCCGAGCAGGTAACCCGCAAGGCTCCCGCCGGTTCATGTTCGTCAATGCGTTCTTCACCCGCGGGACCGCGACTGAAGACTTCCTGCTCGAAGGACAATTGCTACATGTCTTCACCGCTAGAGCCATGTATGAAGGACTGGATTTCGTCTAGGTCGATCTTCCCGTCACCATTCTCGTCCACGGCAGAGAAGATCCTGCCTACCGCGTCCTGAACCTCGTTCTCCGATAGAGATCCGTCGCCATCCGTGTCCAGCAAGCCAAGCATCAGACGCATCCCGGCGCCGCGCATCATGCGGTGACCGCGCTGTCCAGCCATTCGATGCCCTTGGCCCCAGTCACCGTGATTTTGCCAGCGGTCGCCGTGACGGTTGGCTACGTCGGGATGCTCAGCATCCTCGCCGCCGCCAGCTTCGTTGTCGCGGTCCTCATGACGGTAACCTTCGTTAGAACCGCGATCCTGTTGCAGCTTCTCCTGGACCGCTTGCTCGACCATTTGCCGGATCATTTCATGTGTCGGGCCACCCGCTTGTCCGTTCGCATCCGGCAACTGCCCGGCGCCGGGCTGTTCGGTCGCCGGAGCGGGCGCTGGTGTCGTCGGCGCCGGTGTTCCGCTTGTCTGGGCGAGCGCAGGAAAAGTCACAACTATAAAGGCGGCGGCCGCAGCCGTCGTGCTAGGCGGAAATTTCATGGCATGCTCCATCCATCCGTCGTTTGCCTGGAAACCCTGCGCCAAACTGGAGCTTGATCCGATTGTTCCGCCAACAGGCTCGGGTCACGACGAAGTTACAGGAAACGCCGCAACTGGCGCCGGTGCATTGCGCCGGTGCCGTCACGTCTTGGGCGGACCGCAACGTTTCAGCCCAGCGACTGTGGTTTGGTGGTCGCCGCCCCATCTTAGGCGCGAGTAGCGCGCTGCCGCGCCTGGTTCAACCCTGCACGAACGCGACCAGCCGCTATGGGGCGGGCTGGGTATCGGCGGTCACTGAGCTGGAACGAGGACCGCTGCACCGTCTTCGGCGAGGCCTTCGCCAAGTCGAGCCTGAAAGAGTTCGGCGACAGCCGATCCATCGGCGCCAAGCTCGGCATCAGCGTCAAGTGGCAGTCAGCAGGTTGACGGCTGACTCGAATCAAGCCGCTCGATCGGGCAACGCGCTCCCATTTCAAGTCGAAATTGGCAGATCACCGCTTGCAAATCGGCCGCCGCTGTCTTTTGCTCGCGCGACAGTCAGTCCTCCCTTGATGGTTGAATGCTTGGCGAACGGATGAACAAGATCGATCGGCGACGGCCAGAATACGAAATGGGCGGCACCGTAAATGCCGTGCGCCTTGGAACGCGGTTGCGCCTCGCTCGGCAAACGCGCGGCATGACGCTAAAGTCGCTGGCCACCGCTGCGAACTGCTCTGAAAGCCTTTTGTCCAAGATCGAGAACGGAAAGGCTTCGCCATCGCTGCCCATGCTTCACCGCCTGGTCGAGGTTCTGGACACTAATATCGGCTGGATGTTCGAGGAGGTCGACGATGACGAGGCGATCGTCTTCCGGGCAGGTGCGCGACCGTTGATCACACTGGACGCGTTGAGGCGCGGCGACGGCATCTCGCTCGAACGCGTCATTCCGTATTCGTCCGGTCACCTGCTCCAGTGCAATATCCATCACATCGAGCCAGACGGCGAGAGCGAAGGTCCGATCCAGCATGTCGGCGAGGAAGTCGGCTATGTGCTTACGGGTCGGATCGAGCTGATCGTCGACGGGAAGAACCATGACCTCACTGCTGGCGACGCGTTCGTGTTCAGGTCGGAGCTACCGCATCACTACCGCAACGTTGGGAAGGAGCGCGCGAGCATTTTCTGGGTCAACACGCCGGCGACCTTCTGATTGCGTTTCGATCGTTCAAACTCATTGACAAATATTCAAGTGTCTTGAATTGTTGCCTCGTGCCTGTAGCACCAATGGGACCAAGCAAATTGAGGTTTGGCCCGCAAGCAAGGGGAATCGCAAATGCGTCTGTTCAAACTTCTCGTCGGTTGCGCGGCCGTCATTGCCATTGGCTCGACAGCCATGGGATCAGCTCTCGCCGACACCTTCGCTCTCGTCAACATCAACCAGCAAGCCCTGTTCTTCAACCAGATCAATGAGGGCGCGCAGAAGGCGGCCGATGCCGCCGGCGCCAAGCTCGTCATCTTCAATGCCAACAACGTCCCGAGCGCGCAGAATGACGCGATCGAGACCTACATCACACAGAAAGTCGATGGCATCATCCTGGTCGCCATCGACGTGAACGGCGTCAAGCCTGCGATCACTGCTGCCAAGGCGGCCGGCATCCCCGTGGTTGCCATCGATGCGCAGATCCCGAACGGCGATAACGTCGCCTTCATCGGGGTCGACAACACCAAGGCTGGTGCGGATATCGGCAAATTCTACGCCGACTATGTGAAGACCGAGATGGGCGGCAAAGCCAAGATCGGCATCATCGGCGCGCTCAATTCTTTCATCCAGAACCAGCGGCTAGACGGCTTCAAGAAGGCCGTCACCGATAGCGGCGAGGCGATCACTTTTCTCGATACGGTCGACGGTCAGAACGTTCAGGAGACGGCGTTGAGCGCTTCGGAGAATTTGATGACCGCCAATCCGGACATGACGACGCTCTATGCGACCGGCGAGCCGGCGTTGCTGGGTGCTGTTTCCGCCGTAACCAGCCAGGGCCGCACCGGCGACGTCAAGGTGTTTGGCTGGGACCTCACCAAGCAGGCGGTTCAGGGCATCGACGATGGCTGGGTGGTGGCGGTGGTCCAGCAGGATCCGGCCGGCGAAGGCAAGGCCGCAGTCGAAGCGCTGACTAAGTTAAAGAAGGGCGAAAAGGTCGACCCGATCATCAACATTCCGGTGACGATCGTGACCAAGAAGAACGTCGACCAATACCGTGCGATGTTGAAGTAAGCTGCATCGACGGCCGATCCTGCGGCGGCGCCTGAGGCTACGCCGCGGATGCTTTTGCAAAATGGCGTATATTCAAGATGAGCAGTAGCGAGACCTACCGGGTGCGCATGAGCGGCATCTCAAAGCGCTACAACGCCATCCAGACGCTCGATGACGTGTCCCTGACGCTGAAGCCGGGCGAGGTCCTGGGCCTGGTCGGTGACAATGGCGCGGGAAAATCGACGTTGAGTAAAGTGCTGTCGGGAGCGGTTATCCCCGACGCCGGCACTATCGAGATTGATGGAATGCCGGTGACCTTCAACTCGCCGGCGGACTCCCGTGCAGCGCGTGTAGAGATGGTCTATCAGGACCTGTCGCTATGCGACACGATCGATGTCGCCGGTAATCTGTTTCTCGGCCGCGAGCCGCGCCGGCACATCGCCGGCATCTCCTTTCTCGACAAGAAGCGCATGCATGAGCAAACGCGCCAGATGCTCGACCGCCTCGGCATCGTTATCGCCGACACGCGGCTCAAGGTCGAAAACCTGTCCGGCGGGCAGCGACAATCGATCGCGATCGGCCGGGCTGCCTCTTTCGAGCCTTCGGTGCTGATCATGGATGAGCCGACGGCAGCGCTTGCCGTCGCCGAGGTCGAGGCTGTGCTGGACCTGATCCGCACCGTGAGCGCCCGCGGCGTAAGCGTTATTCTGATTACCCACCGCCTCCAGGATCTGTTCCTCGTCTGCGACCGCATCCAAGTCATGTACGAAGGACGCAACGTCGCCGAGCGGCTGATCGGCGAAACCAATATTGAAGACGTGGTCAATCTGATCGTTGGCCGCAAATTCAATGCTCGTTCAGCTGCCAATCGACACCGCGATGGAGCACCGATATGAGCGAAGCGACCAACTCCGCTCAGTCCCGAAGGGTGCGCGAGGCCACATGGCGAGAAGCGATGCTCGCCAATGGTAGTGTCGTGTCTATTGCGCTGTTCTTTCTTGTCGTCTGCATTATTTTCTCGGTAGCGACCAACGCCTTCCTGACATCGCCCAATCTGTTGAACATCCTGCGCCAGTCGGCGCCGCTGCTGATCGTTGCCGCGGCCATGACCTTCGTCATCACCACGGGCGGCATCGATCTTTCAGTCGGCTCCGTGCTGGCGCTAGTGGCAACGCTGTCGGCGACACTGCTTCAGTTCGGCCTGCCATGGCCGGCTGTCATCCTCGCCATGCTTGCGCTGGGTGCCCTTCTCGGCGCGATGCAAGGCTATTTCGTGGCCTATGAGGGCATCCCGGCCTTCATCGTCACGCTTGCCGGGCTCTCGGTGATCCGTGGCGTGGCGCTGCTCATCACCGGCGGCTATTCTATCCCCGTCGAGCCGGGAAGCTCTTTCACGGTCATTGGCCGCGCCTGGTTTCTCGGTGTGCCGGTGCCGGCGCTGATCGCGGTCGCGATCCTCGCGATCGCCTACCTGGCATTCAACGAGACGCCGTTCGGCCGCTATGTGACCGGCGTTGGCGCCAACACCGAAGCGGTGAGACGCGCCGGCGTGAACACGCGGCTGATGACCCTTTTCGTCTATGTGATTTCCGGCACCGCGGCGGCGCTTGCGGGGATCATCATTGCTGCCCGACTCGGATCCGGATCCTCGAATGCCGGGCAAGGCTTCGAGCTTGAGGTGATCGCCGCCGTTGTGCTTGGCGGCACCAGTCTGTTCGGCGGCCGCGGAACCATCATTGGCACGGTGCTCGGCGCACTTACTGTGGCCGTCATCGGCAACGGCCTGATCCTGGCGCATCTGTCGCCCTTCCTGACGCCGATCGTGACCGGCACGATCATTCTGATCGCCATCTGGCTGAACTTCCGCCTGTTCCGCGGCGCCGTTCGGAGCCGTTGAGCTCATGAATAGTCTCTTCGATAACGCGCCGCGCAAGCAACGGCTGGAGATCGGAGTTGAGACCGGCCATGTGATGACGGTGCTCGGCTCCATCCCTGTCGACGAGATGGGGATTACCCTGATGCACGAGCACATCTTGCTCGACGGCGGGCGCACCTGGAAATGTCCTTGTCATCCGGACGACATGGCGCTCGCCGAGCAGCCGGTGAATATTGAAATCATCGGCGAACTGCGTATGAACCCTTACGTGAATCGCGACAATGTTTCGCTTGACGACAGCGACCTGGCGTTGTCGGAGCTGCAACGCTATCGCGCGCTCGGGGGTCACACCGTCGTCGACGCGACCAACATCGGTATCGGCCGCGAGCCGGACAAGCTTGCCCGCATCAGTCGCATGTCCGGTCTGAAGATCGTCATGGGCACCGGCTTCTATCTCGAGCACACCCATCCCGAATGGCTGAAGGCGATGGACGTCGACGCGGTGACCGAGTTCATTGTCAACGATGTCGGTGGGGGCGAGACGCAGCCGCCAATCATGGCCGGCCTGATCGGCGAGGTCGGCGTCAGCAAGGACTTCACCGCCGAGGAAAGAAAGTCGCTGAGAGCTTCCGCCCGAGCCTCGCGCATCACGGGCGTGCCGCTGTCAATCCATCTGCCGGGCTGGGAGCGCCTCGCGCACGACGTGCTCGATGTCGTGCAGGACGAGGGCGCCGATCTTCGTCACACCGTCCTCTGCCACATGAATCCCAGCCACGACGATCTGGACTACCAGACAAGCCTCGCCCGGCGCGGCGCGTTCCTCGAATACGATATGATCGGCATGGACTACTATTATGCCGATCAGAATGCGCAATCGCCCTCCGATGACGAGAATGCACGAGCGATAGCGGCGCTTGTCGAAGCGGGGTTGGGCGACCGGCTGCTTCTCTCCCAGGATGTGTTCCTCAAGATCATGCTAACCCGCTTCGGCGGCTTCGGCTACGGCTACATCCTGAAGCACTTCGTGCCTCGTCTGAAACGGCATGGCGTCGAGCAGGCAGCGATCGACCGCATGTTGATCGCCAATCCCAAGGCGGTGTTCGGGCAGCAGAATTAAAACGGCCAAGAATTACGGCGGCCAGCTTTGCGGCAGCCCAGACCTACTGCGGAGTTAAAATGTCCAAGAAGAAGATCCTGCTAGCCGGCGAATCATGGGTCTCGACGGCGACCCATATCAAGGGCTTCGACCAGTTTCCGACGGTCACTTACCACACCGGCGCGGACGAACTGCTGACGGCACTGAGTGCGACCGATTTCGACGTCACCTTCATGCCGGCGCATGAGGCGCAGCGCAGCTTTCCGCAAACGATGGAAGCCCTCTCTGCATATGACGCGGTGGTGCTTTCCGATATCGGCGCCAACACGCTGTTGCTGCATCCCGACACCTGGGTTCACTCGAAGCGAACGCCGAACCGCCTGCGTCTGCTGCGCGATTATGTGAGCGCCGGCGGCGGACTTCTGATGTTCGGCGGCTATTACAGCTTCCAAGGCATCAACGGCGGCGCGCGCTATCGCAAGACCCCGGTCGAGGACGTGCTGCCGGTGAACTGCCTCGCGGTCGACGACCGCGTCGAGGTCCCGGAGGGCTTTGCGCCTGTGATGAAGGGTTCGCCCGGCCATCCCATCCTGAACGGTCTCGGTGCGGACTGGCCAATGCTGCTCGGCTTCAACGAGGTGACGCTGAAGGACGGGGCGGAAGTTCTGGCCACCGTGTCGTCGGAATATGGATCACTGCCGCTGCTCGTCACCGGCAACTACGGCAAGGGCCGCACCGTGGCCTGGACGTCCGATGTCGGACCGCATTGGCTGCCGCCGGAGTTCATCGCCTGGGAAGGCTACAAGACCCTGTTCGAGCAGATGCTTGGCTGGGCAACCGGCGGGAACTGACCGATGCACGTCCACGTCGTGGGCAACGCCTGTGTCGACACGACGTTTCGCCTTGGCCGCTTCCCTGCCGCCGGCGAGACTTTGAACGCCGTTGCCTATTCTGACGGTCTCGGCGGCAAGGGCGCAAACCAGGCGGTCGCAGCCGCGCGAACGGGCGCGGCGGTGATGCTGTGGACGGCGCTCGGCAAGGACCCGGTGGGCGCATGGATCAGGAGCCGGCTCGACATGGAGTTGTCGGACGTGTGGGTGAGCGAATTCGAGCTGCCGAGCGACCGCTCGAGTATCGTCATCGATGCTGGCGGCGAGAACTTCATCGTCAGTGGCGTTGCCTGCAGCGAAGTATTCGATCCGATCGCGCAAACTACGCTTGCGCGCCGGATTACGCTTGGCGACATCCTTGTCTGCCAGGGGAACCTGCAACGCGCCGCGACAAATACCTGCCTGAGGGCGGCACGGGAAAATGGTGCGCGCACCATTCTGAACGCCAGCCCTTTCGATCAGGCCGCTATGCCTGACTTCGGCCTGGCAGACATGTTGGTGGTGAACCAATCCGAGGCGAAAGCGCTGACGGGTCAGACAGACATGGCGGCAGCGGCCGGCGCGCTCACGGCGGAAGGCGCCGGGAAAGTCGTGATCACGCTGGGCGCCAAGGGTTGTCTTGTGCTTGGCCCGGACCAGGCAGGAACACTTCATTTGCCGGCCCCCCACGTCGAGGCGATCGACACCAGTGGTGCTGGCGACGTGTTCTGTGGCTGCCTGGCCGGCGGGCTCGCAAAGGGGATGCCGGTTACCTCAGCGCTGAAGTTCGCGCTCGCCGCCGCAGCAATCTCGGTGACACGGCCGGGCACATTGTTGTCCTGCCCTTCCGCGTCTGAAATGGCAGCGCTTGTCGATCAAACGGAGTTCTCATGACACAGCCCTCACGTCCGATCGGGCAATCAGGCAGTGACGCACTCGTCCAGCTTTTCGGCCGCAGCAAAGTGGTGATCGGCGTCGTTCACCTTGCGCCACTTCCCGGCGCGCCACGCTATAACGGCGAGGCGATAGAGGCGATCTACCAGCGAGGGCTCGACGATGCGCGCGCCTATCTCGATGGCGGATGCGACGGCGTGATCGTCGAGAACCATGGCGATATCCCCTTCGCAAAACCTGACGATATCGGACCGGAGACAGCAGCCTATATGGCGGTCGTATCCGATCGAATTCGCCGCGAACTCGGCAAGCCGATCGGCATCAATGTGCTAGCCAATGCCGCGATCCCGGCGCTTGCGATCGCCAGTGCTGCTGGCGCGGGGTTCGTCCGTGTCAATCAATGGGCCAATGCCTACGTCGCCAACGAGGGCTTCGTAGAGGGCGAGTCTGGCCGCGCAGCACGCTACCGCGCCCGGCTGCGCGCCAACGGCATCCGAATTTTCGCCGATGCTCATGTCAAGCATGGCGCGCACGCCATCGTTGGCGACCGCCCGGTGGAGGAATTGGTCAAGGATCTGGCCTTCTTCGACGCCGACGCCATTATCGCAACAGGTCAGCGCACCGGGCACGCCGCAGATCTAACTTACATCCGCATCATCAAGGACGCCGCCGGCCTCCCTACACTAGTCGGTAGCGGTGTGACGCCCGACAACGCCAACGACATCCTTGGCATCGTCGACGGTGTCATCATCGCAAGCGCGCTGAAGCACGACGGCGTCTGGTGGAACCAGGTCGACGCCGCCCGGGTGAAGGCTTTTACGGCCGGGCTCAGGCGATGACCGAACGGAAATCCAAACGCCTGCTGGTCGCCGTGTGGCGATAGCGACGGTTGCCTAAGGCTATGACGCCAGGCACCTGCGGATCCCCGAATGTCCGCACTCTTGCGGGCTCGCGGGATAGCGCACTGCCTAGCAATTGAGGGAACTCGGGAGGGCGCTAAGTGCGTCTCGCCAGTCGTGTCGACGGCTGAAAGTCCGCGTGGCCCAGGAGGCGCATGTCTGCCTTTCCTCATCTGCCCTTCGTGCCCTTAGGCGGCCTGTGAGAAATTCCCATTCCGGCCGGCCCATCAGCGCCACGTGCGCGAACGGGGTCCGTGCGGCCCTTCGGTGATGAGATTGTGCCCTTGAGGCTTTCGTTTTCGAGACGATCCCAGTGCGGGTGCGTCAGGCACTTCAGAATGGATTTTGGAAATCGCTTTGGCATCATTAGTCCCGACTCTTGACCACATTTCCCGAATGCACCTCTTAAAAAGGGCGCGCCCGAGGATGAGAAGTAGGTGGGATGGCCTTCGGCGATCGCACCGAGGCAGTCTGGAGGGAACCATGACACCAGCATCTGTGAGAAAGGCGGTTATCGCCTGGATCCAAAAGGCCTATTCGACGATCTTCAGCGCTCTTACGAGTTGGCTCTCCTCCGGCGTACTTGTTGACGGTCGCATATAGCTCGGCCGCTAAGGTCAGGGGAGATGTCTCATTGTCCTCGATCATCGTCTCAAGCTCAGGCGTCATTCTGAGCAGCCGGTGCCATCCAACTGCCTGGTCGAGAACCTCCAATGCGTTTTGGCCCGTCGTTGGCGGCCTGCAGGGCCGTGACGACGTCGACGTCTCTAGGCCGAACAGGATGCTTGAACGGCATCCCTGAGCTTACAGCCGAACAGAGGAACAAACGAAGCTTGGCGCCCGTGGGCTTGTCCCACATCGGCCTTGAAGATCATCGGGCGTTCGGTCTGCCAGTTCGTCGTTACAATGCCGACGCCAGTTTTCAGAGCTTCGGGACCACTGTCTTGGAAGACCTCCTGCGCCAGCTTCGCCAGTGCCGCGGTTTTGGCGTCGCGCGATCGCTGCTTCATGACGGTTGGCACGTACTCTTTGTAAAGGACATGAATGTCTTCGAGGCTTTGCCAGTCGCCAGCAGAGTCCCGATGATCGAGCCTGTGCTAGTGCCGTAGATGAGGTCGAAAACTTTGTGCAAGCGCTTGCCCGCAGCCGCCTTAACCTCGGCGAGAACGCCAAGCGTGTAGAACGCCTTGGCGCCACCACCATCGAGGCTGAGTATTCGGAAAGTCTTGCTTGCGGCTGTCGTCTTGACCATTGAGCCCAATATCCCGTCTGTCTCAACATATAGGCGAATTATCCTGGCAGGCGTCGAGGACAGTTGGTGCGGTCGAGCGCCAGCATTCGGGCCGCGACGGGTTCAGCATCTGCACCACGAGCTGCGCGACAACCGCCTGATCCAGCCGGATCGACTGGAAAAAACGCTGCAGGCGGCGACAGTTCGACCCGTGCTGCCCTCCCGGGAAATGGCTCGCAACATGGCTCAGTCTTTCGCTGCAGGCGCGCACCGGCGCGTCACCGTCGCATTTCAAACTTGCTGTCAATGTCGCGTCTCTTTGACACAAATAGAGACTGGAAACGAGACTTCGAATTACCAAAATTCTCGTTCGGAATTGTTCTCGAAATCGTAGATCTCGCTCGCCACCCTGTTCTGCAATCGCTCCATCTCTTTGACTGTCTGTCCGCGGGATAGGCCGTTGCGCTCTATGCCATCGCAGGCTTTGGCCAAATGCTCGGCGGCATCCTGAATTGAGTCGGTATCATAAGAGCACAAGAATTCCGCTGTGCATTCTTCATCTGCAACGGTCTTGGCTCGCTTGAGCGCCGCTTTGGCCATTTCACACCCGAACCGATTTAGAACCATGGTCTGCGAGGGCTTGGTGCTGACCCAGTACGCGGGGTCTCTGAAGAAGCCCGTCAGGTTCTCGAACGTCAGATCCCCTGCAATCTTGTATAGCCCCAGAGCGTCTTTCGTTATTGCAAGATCGTGTTTTCTGGCGAGGCTCTGGACAACGGACAATTTGTCCTCCGAGATGGTCGGTACGTTCAGAACCCAGTGCCCCTTTGTGAACTGGAGATAGCCGAATATGGTATCCCCATCCTTGGGCATAAGAGCCACAGCGTTTATTTCCTCTCCCTTCACACCACAATGCAAACAGCCGAATATGCCAAGGGCTCCGAAATGCACGTCTGCAGGGTCTTTGTTGGGAGCGGGAAACGCAATCTGGTAGAGTCCCTGCCTATCATGACGGACGGTGAAGACCTGCACCTTCTCGTTCTCTCCCGTATAGTAGATGTCATCCAGCGGCTTTTCGGGTTTAAAGTTGGCGGGCATCTGATTGAGTGGCTCGCTCTCCACGCAACCGATCAAGAGCAGTGCAGCCGCTAGACTGCTGATGGTTCTCAACGAAGACAGGATTTGCACTGTACCCCCCAGCACATGTTGCGCGGGAAGAGTAGCACAGCCGAAACTAGCTTAGAACACCTACTTAGGAAGTTAGCAGCGCACCGCTGAGAGGCAGCGGCCGGCGGTCTGCACCTTTGGTGGAGTCCAATTTCGCACGCTGATTTACAGAATGCATATGGAATGGCGCCTTCTTGCTCTGATGCATTTCGGTTGTGTCCGCGCCGAGTGCTTTCGCTGCCATCTTGAAGTCGTCGACGCCGTGAAAGATCAGCCGTACATAGTATATGCGCTGCACCTTCGTCGTTGGGAGGTCATGCTTGATAGTTCCAATCGTCAGAGATTCCCCTGAACCGAACGCACTACTCCCTTCGGCTAAAATGACTTCCTGAGATTGGAGCTGTATTCTGGTTCTTTTCGAAGGAGACGACGTTCCGACGCGGTACGGATCGCCAATTCCAGGTCCAGCCCCGCGCCGTCGCGAAAGCAGGGGAGTCCAAATGACTGACCACACATTGGTCCATGGAACGGCTTCGATAGGCCGTAACATCCTGTGGTGTGCAGGGATCGTGTTGGCGAGTTTCCTCAACCTCGCGCCTGCGACAGCGGCGGATGCTGAAGCATCCGCCCGGACAGCGGGACAGACTGCCGCCACAACGCAGCTCGAAGGGACCTATTCAGTCCAGGGGACCAATCCCGACGGCTCGCGATATGCGGGTGCCTGCAAGGTCACGAAAGTCGGCGAGAACCGCTTTCGGTTCGAATGGTCAGTTGGCAATAGCTACAAGGGCGAAGGCTTGCTGAAGGGTGATATCCTTACCGTCGACTGGGGAAGCGATGCGCCCGTTATCTACCAGGTGAGACCGAATGGAAAACTTGAGGGGACTTGGGCAAGGGGCCGGGCAACAGAGATCCTCGCCGAGCGGAAAACCGTCCTGACCCGTACTCCCGATGCCGCGGATGGTTCCGGTTCAGTATCTGATCCGACCGTCGAGGTGATGAAAGGCATTCTTACACTACTGGGAGCGGCTGCATTGAGAAAGGCGCAGCAGTCGCCTGGCCCCGGCGCCGACGATTCCAATGCGGCAATCGAGGAAAACCGCAAGACAGAGGAAGAGATGCGTGAAAATCAAAGACACTGGAACTGCCTGACCGCGCAGGGCTTAGGCGACGAGTCGGGAATGGCACTCAACGGATGCTAGAAACCTCCGTGCCAACCGGAAGGCGAGGTGCTTGCGGTCGGCAAAGCCGGACTCGGAAAGACTGTAGCGCTCAACTGGATAGCCGCCCAAAGCGGAGCTGCCTATTGTGAAGTTGCGCAGCATACCAAGGCTATCAGGCCGATGTTCCTGATGCTGCATGACGTTACGGCGTCCAAAGGGACAGCAAGCACACATACGATCTTGCCAAGGATTGCATGAACTTTTTGGGCGCCCGATGCGGCCCGACGCGTCCGTTGCTCGTGGACGAATATCAGAACTTCACACCCACTGTTTTGCGGGAGCTGCTGCATCTTCAGGGTAAGCGCTGTTTTGGGACCACCTTTCGGGAGTGGTCGCGATCTGTGAGGTTGCCGGTTCTGTAGTGGGATCGGAGA
>NZ_VFUE01000010.1:0-253039 GCF_006441495.1 Mesorhizobium sp. B2-6-4 | reverse complement strand
ACGCCGATCATCTCGCGGCCTGTCGATTTGTTGAATTCCTCGACCTCCGGCATGGGTTCGGTCAGGAGATACATGTGCTCCATGGCGAGCACCGGCAGCTCGAGGCCGACCATGCGGCCGATCTCGCGCGCCCACAGGCCGCCGCAGTTGACGACATGCTCGGCGTGAACCGTGCCTTGTTCGGTGATGACGTTCCAGGTGCCGTCGACCTGCTGCGTCAGTTCGACGACGCGGTTGCGCAGCACGATCTCGGCGCCGAGTTTCTTCGCCGCTTTCGAGTACGCAATCGTCGTGCCGGACGGATCCAGATGGCCTTCGACCGGATCCCACATGGCGCCGACGAAATTCGTCTCGTCCATCAGCGGGAACATCGCCTTGGCCTCGGATGGCGTGATCAGCTCGGTATCCATGCCGAGATAGCGGCCCTTGGCGTGGGCAAGTCGCAGGAAGTCCATGCGCTCGGGCGAGTCGGCCATCATCACGCCGCCGGTCAGGTGCAGCGAACAGGACTGGCCGGAAAGCTCCTCGATCTCCTTATAGAGCTGCACGGTGTAGGCCTGCAGCTTGGCGACGTTGGGATCGCCGTTGAGCGTATGGAAGCCGCCCGCCGCGTGCCAGGACGAGCCGGAGGTGAGCTCCGAGCGCTCGATCAGCATGATGTCTGTCCAGCCGGCCTTTGCCAGGTGATAGAGCACCGAGCAGCCGACGACGCCGCCGCCGATGACAACCGCTTTTACATGGGATTTCATGAAGCTAGGTCCGTTTTTGAAGAGATTGAATCGGGTGAGTGCGGTATGAAAACAAAGCGGAGGTCGGATGCAGCGATGTTTTCGACCAGCCTGTCGTCGAGCGCGGCGAGGATGGTTTCGCACACGGGAGTACGGTGTTTCAGGACTTCATAGCTCCAGAGGCGCAGGATCGAGTAGCCTTGGGCGCGCATGAAATCGTCACGGCGGCGGTCGTAGGAACTGTCGGCGTGCTGTGAGCCGTCGAGCTCGACGATCAGCCATTTTTCGCGGCAACAGAAGTCGGCGTAATATGGTCCGATAGAGAACTGTCGCGTGAACTTGTAGCTACCAAGTTTGCGGGTTTTCAGCTCGAGCCAAAGCAGTGCTTCGGCCTGATTGTTGCCTTGCCTGAGTTTCCTGGCTCTCTGGGTTGTAACTGACTTTCGGCGACTGCGGGTTTTACGAGCGGCTTCCCCCACTCCGTCGCTGCTTCGCAGCGCCACCTCTCCCCCCTCCGGAGGGAGAGGAAGGGAGCCAGCCCGGCCAAGCTCACGCCCTTCCTCTCCCCCGTCGATCGGGGGAGAGGTGTCGAGCGCAGCTCGACGGAGTGGGGGTCGACCGTTCATCGAATCCATACGCGTGATCAGTTCATCGAGAACGCAGACGATCAAAAATCGGTCGGCGCGCCGCCTTCGGCGCGGCGCTTCTGGACGAAGGCGCTGAGCTCTTCGCGGATCGCCGGGTCCATGTAAGGCTCCTCATAGGAGGCCAGCCGCTCCTTCCACACCTTGTTGGCCTTTTCGAGCGCCGTCGGCGAGCCGGCTTCCGCCCAGGTCTCGAAATTGCGCCAGTCGGACAGGATCGGCGAGTAGAAGGCGGTCTTGTAGCGGTCCTGCGTGTGCTGTGTGCCGAAGAAGTGGCCGCCGGGGCCGACCGACTGGATGGCGTCGAAGCCAAGCGCCTGTTCGGACAGGTCGAGCGGGGTCAAGAATTCCGCCACCATCTGCAACAGGTCGATGTCGAGGATGGTCTTCTCGTAGGAGCAGCGCAGGCCGCCTTCGAGCCAGCCGGCGGCGTGCATCATCAGATTGCCGCCGCCCTGGATGGCGCCCCACAGCGAGAACACGCTTTCATAGGCGGCCTGTGCGTCGACCGTGTTGGCCGCGCAGGTGTTGGAGGTGCGGTAGGGGATGTTGTAGCGGCGGGCGAGCTGGCCGCCGACGAGCTGCGCCTTCATGTATTCGGGCGTGCCGAAGGCGGGCGCACCCGACTTCATGTCGACATTGGAGGTGAAGCCGCCATAACCGACCGGCGCGCCCTTTCTGACCATCTGGGCAAACGCGATGCCGGACAACGCCTCGGCGTTCTGCTGCACCAGCGCGCCGGCAATGGTCACCGGCGCCATGGCGCCCGACAGGGTGAAGGGCGTGACGATGACGACCTGGCCCTTGCTAGACATCTGGATGATGCCTTCCATCATCGGCACGTCGAGTTTCAGCGGCGAATTTGTGTTGATGATGGTGAAGACGGACGGTTCTTCGAGCAGCTGCTCGTGGCTGATGCCGCGCGCGATACGGGTGATCTCGATGCCGTCGACATTTCGCTCCTTGCCGAGCGAATAGATGTGGAACACCTTGTCGGTCAGCGTGGCGAGGTCGCGGATGCATTCGAGGTGCCGGACGGAGGGGTGGATGTCGATCGGCTCGACCGGATAGCCGCCCGTGCAGTTCAGTATGTTGTGCATCTGCGCCAGGCGCAGGAAATTGCGATAGTCCTGCTGGTTGCCGGGCCGGCGGCCACGATCGATGTCCGAGCAATTGGGCGCCGAGGCCATCATCGAGATGATCAGGTTGTCGCCGCCGAAGCGCACATTGTGCGCGGGGTTGCGGGCATGGATAGTGAATTCAGGTGGGCAGTGCGACACCAGATCGAGGATCATGTCGCTGTCGAAGCGCACGCGCTCGCTGCCTTCGCGCACGTCGGCGCCGTGTTCCTTCATGATGCGGCGGGCTTCGTCATGCAGGACGTCGACACCGATCTCCTTCAGCACCCGCAGCGAGGCCAGGTGGATCGATTCCAGCTCGTCGTCGGAAACCAGCTTGGTCGGCTGGAGCGGGATTTTCAGCTGGCGGAACGGCGGCTGCTCGAACGCGGCCGAGCCGCCTGCGCGTTTTCCGGCGCGGCCGCCGCGGCGGGCACGATCGGTTGCCAATGCCGGTTCGGCGGGTTGAAGGGCGGCGGTCATGAGGGGCCTCGTACGATGCGAAAGTGGGCGGCATAATGGACCGGCGGCTGTCCGGCCATTGCGGAGGCGGCGACCACTAGAGCGAGGGAAGCGACATGCCGGAACGGCAGCTGCGTGGTCCCGAGGCGGGCCCGCGGATAAGGGGGCGCCATTCGTTGCAGTATCGTCTTTTGCTTCTGATAAACTTGTGCGTCGAATATCTCCGGAGGGAGAGCCATGCCTGACGTCGTCAAAGTGCGTGCCGCCACCAACAACGAAGTCGCGTTCCTCTCCTGGGACCTCGACGGGATGATCCCGGGCTGCCTGGGCTTCGAGATCGTTCGCCTCTATCCCGACACCGGCGAGGAGCGTTGCCTGGCTTCCTGGGTGCCCTTCAAGGGACAGCGCAACAAGGATTGGATCCCCCAGGATACCGGCGTCTGGCCGGTGCAGAAGACATTCTGGCGCGATCTCACTGTCCGGCGGCGCCGCGACAGCCTGGATGTCAGGCCAGACGGCCAAATGATAGCCTACCGGGTGCGTCCGGTCGGCGACATGAAGGCCGGGCTCGATCCCGTGCCGGTGCGCCCGGAAAAGACCTATACCGGTCCAGCGCGGCCGCTGGGCTATCTCGGCCGGGGCGCGGTCAGTCCGCCGATCTTCCTCGGCCAGATGTTCGGCAAGGCGCGCGTCGCCTTCACGAATGGCGTGCTGTCGACGCAATGGATGTCGCGCGCGCTGGCCGAGGCCGGCATCAAGGTCGGGCAGCGCGACAAGATCAGGGCTGTGCTGCAGGATCCGACCAGCAAGATACGCGCCTACCTGCATGGCGACGTGCCTGATGTGCTGACCAGCCTGCTGAAGCGGGCCAAGGCCGAGGGCGGCACGGTCAGTCTTGCGCTCTACGAGCTTGGCGACGACGAACTGTGCGACGCAATCATTGCCGCCAAGGATGTCGTGGAGGTCATTCTTTCCAACTCGGGCAGGGATGACCAGACGAAGGCCTGGGACGCTGGCAACGCGCCTTACAGGAAGCGGCTGCACGACGCAGGCGTCGCGGTGACGGATCGCCTGTTCAACAACAACCATATCGGCCACAACAAGTTCGCCGTCTATCGCGATGCCCAGGGCAAGCCACAATCGGTGATGACGGGCAGCACCAACTGGACCTCGACGGGCATTTGCGGGCAATCCAACAACGCCTTCATCCGCGACGACCCGGCGATGGCCGAGATATTCGACGCCTACTGGCAGCGCATGAAGGCCGACCTGTTCCCGCCGCCGGCCACGGAAAGCGCCGCCGGCCATGTCGCGCAGACGCAAGGCGTGCCGTTTCGCAGGGAAAACCACAGGCCAAACCCGCTCAACGGCGCCACGGCGGCGCTGGACGGCATGACGGTGTGGTTCTCGCCCAATGATCCCGAGCGCAACAAGAAGGACATCTCGGTGCGGCCGGTCGATCTCGAGGACCTCTTCGCCCGCATCAAGGCAGCCAAGCGCGCCGTGCTGTTCCTGGTGTTCAATCCTTCGCGGCTCGGCGACAATTCGATCGTCGACCAGGCGGTGGCGGCGGCAAGGGCCGATCCGAAGCTGATCGTGCAAGGGGCAATCAGCGATGAGACCGCCATGCCCAACTATGTCGCGCCGACTAAGGATCCGGTCACCCATAAATCAAACAGGGACGGCAAGTCGCCCTTCGTCTATCCGGAGAAGGTCTGGGAGGCGCCGAACGTTTCCATCGTGCGGGCGGCGAACCTGACCGGCGCCACGATCGCCCGCGATTTCCAGGCGGAGGTGCTGACCGTCGGCCATGCCATCGTGCACGACAAGATCGTCATCATCGATCCGATGGAGGACAACGCGACGGTCGTCACCGGCAGCCACAACCTCGGCTACAAGGCTTCCTACGAGAATGACGAGAACATGGTGATCGTCGAAGGCGACAAGACCTTCGCCGCGGCCTATGCCGTGCATATGCTCGACGTGTTCGACCACTACAAGTTCCGCGCCTGGCGCAAGACCATCGGCAAAGGCCCTTCGGATGACGATGGGCTCTCCATCGACGACAAGTGGCTGAAGCCTTACGCGCAAGGCAGGAAAGGCGCGATCGCACGGTATTTTCCATAGTGCTGCCGGCGGGTGCTGACGGCTTTTGACGCGAGCCTTCCGGTGCACGGCGCCGGCCGTTGGCGCAAGCGGATTTCGCTGTCCGGCCCTTCCTTTCCCGGGATCGAACCGGTAGCTGATGGCTTGCCGATCCGCAGGTCGGCGATTCACTCATGGAACGGCAGCATGGTCGCGACCGGCTCGAGCCAAGGCGAAGCGGCAACGCAGTGGGCAGCGCTCGCCGGCGTCACCGCGGCGCTGGCGATGTTCGGCGCCGCGCAAGGGCTGAGCTCGCCGCTGTTCACGCTGCTGATGCAGAAGCAAGGCATGTCGCCGGGCCTGATCGGCCTGTCGGCGGCGATGATGCCGGTTGGCTTGATCCTGTCTGCCTCGTTCGTGCCCGCCGCCGTGCGGCTGGTCGGCGCCCGCACGCTCGCCGTCGGCTGCTCGCTGATCGGTGCGCTGTGCTTCCTGGGCATCGGCTATCTGCAGGATTGGGTGGCGTGGTTCGTCCTCCGTTTCCTCATCGGCGTGGTCATCAACCCGCTCTATATCCTCGGGGAGGTGTGGGCGCTGTCGCTGGCGCCGCCGGCGCGACGCGGCCGGGTGATGGGCGTGTTCAACACGCTGATGGGGGCCGGCTACTCGGCCGGGCCTTTCACACTGACCCTGCTCGGCACGTCGGGCTGGGCTCCCTTCAGCGTCGGCATTGGTGGTTTCGTGCTCTGCGCCGTTATTCTGCGCCTTGTCTCCTCAAAGCTCACCGGTTTCGAGGATGACGGCCAGCCAGCCGGCAGCTTTATCGGTTTTGCCCGGCTGGCGCCGGCGCTGCTGCTGGCGGTGCTGGTCTCGGCAGCGGTCCAGCAAAGCACCTATGCGCTGGTTCCGGTCTTCGGCGCCGGCTATGGCTTGCCGGAAGCCGTGCTCGCCGCTCTGGTGATGGCGTTATCCTTGGGCAATATCCTGCTGCAGATCCCGCTCGGCCTGCTCGCCGAACGCTTCGGCGGCCGCCCCATGATCCTGGCCTGTGCGGTGACGACCACCGTTTGCGCGCTTCTGCTGCCGCTGCTGATCACGACGCCGCTGATCTGGGCGGTGCTGCTGGTGATGGGAGCGGTCGGCTATGGCGTCTACACGATGGCGTTGGTGGAACTCGGCAGCCGCTTCAAGGGCTCGCTGCTGGTCACCGGCAACGCCGCTTTCGCCTTGTTGTGGGGCGTTGGCGGCATTGTCGGTCCGCCCAGCGCCGGTCTGCTGATGCAGGCGATCGGGCCTTTGGGATTGCCGGCGGTGATCGTCGGCCTGGACGCGCTGCTGGTCGCCTTCGTGCTCTACAGATCGGCCAGCCGCAGAGGCTCCTGACAGGGTTTGGCCGGAACAAGCGTGGGTTCGGGCTTTGGGGCTTACGGCTGTCGGGTCGAAACGCTAAGCCTGCAGCCGAGAGGCGATGTGGATCATGGACCGGGTGGAACCGAAGCGCGACGATACGATGCAGTGGGCAGCGATCACCGGTGTGATCGCAACCGTGTCGGTGTTCGCCATCGCGCAGGGACTGTCCTATCCGCTCTTGAGCTTCATCCTGCAGCGGCAGGGCGTTTCGCCTGTCATTATCGGCCTGTCGGCGGCGATGACGCCGATTGGCTTCATCGTCTCGTCGCCGCTCATCCCGTCACTGGCGCGGCGGTTCGGGGCAGGGCGCACGGCGCTGACCTGCGCGGCGCTTTCGGCGGTCGTGCTGGCGCTGATCGGCTGGACACAGAACGTCTATCTCTGGTTTCCGCTGCGGTTCCTGATCGGCGCGGTGACCAATCCGCTCTATGTCTTAAGCGAAATCTGGGTGATCGCGCTGGCGCCGCCGGCCCGGCGCGGCCGCATCATGGGCGTCTATTCCACGATCATCTCGGCCGGCTTCGCCGCCGGGCCGCTTTGCCTGCTGGCCGTCGGTACGGAGGGCTGGCCGCCATTCCTGGTCGGCATTTCCGCTTTCATCTTCTGCGGCGGGTGCCTCGCCCTGGTGGTCGGGCGCCTGCCTAAGGTCGACGAAGCCGGGCATCGGCTTTCGGTGATGGGCTTCATGCCGCTCGCCTGGCTGCTTTTGTCGGCAGTAATCGTGGCTGCCGGCTTCGAGCAGGCGGTGCTGGCGCTGCTGCCCGTCTACGGCACGCATTATGGCATCGCCGAGAACCGCATGTCGGCGCTGTTGTCGACGATGATCGCCGGCAACATCGCCATGCAGGTGCCGCTCGGTCTGCTGGCCGAGCGGCTGACGGCGCGCCTGGTGCGGTTCATCTGCCTGGTGCTGACGCTGCTCGGCTGTCTGCTGCTGCCGCTGTTGATCGAAACGCCGCTGGTTTGGCCGATGATCTTCGTCTGGGGCGCGGTGTCCTACGGCATTTATACGATGGCGATCATCGAACTCGGCGAGCGTTTCAGCGGCTCGGCGCTAATTGCCGGCAATGCCGCTTTCTCCCTGATGTGGGGCGTCGGCGGCATCCTCGTCCCGCCGCTTGCGGGCGGCGTGATGGACGGGATCGGCGCGAGCGGCCTGCCGGTGACGCTCGGCGCGATCTGCCTGGCGCTGGCGGCTGCGACCGTCATCCGGCGGCGGATCGTGTGACGGCCTGAAGCGATCTGCCGCGATGACGCGGCTTCAACACCTTGAATCCGGCGCCCTTTGACGCGATGTAGGCAGGGCCGCCCCCCGATTTCCCGGAGACCCCCATGACCATTTCGACGACAAAGCCTGGCTTGGCGACCGATGATCCCTTTCTTTGGCTGGAGGAAAGGACGAGCAAGGAGGCGCTCGACTGGGTACATCGCCAGAACGAAGTCACGGTGGGGCAATTGCAGGGCGATCCGTCCTACCAGGCGTCGTTCGAAACCGCGCTCGATCTGATGACCGCCGAGGACAACATCGCCGTCGGCTCCCCGCTCAACGGCTATGTGTATAATTTCTGGCAGGACAAGACCAATGTGTTGGGCCTGTGGCGCCGCACGACGGTGGCTTCCTACAAGACCGACAGACCGGACTGGGAAACCATCATCGACTTCGACCAGCTCGCGGCGAAGGAGGGAGTGAAGTGGGTGTTCGGCGGCGCCAACCGGCTCTACCCCGATTTCAACCGCTGCCTGGTTTCGATGTCGCCTGATGGCGGCGACGCCAGCGAGATGCGCGAATTCGACATCGCCGCCAAATCGTTCGTCGAGGACGGTTTTCGCGCGCCCGCTTCCAAGTCCGGCTTCGGCTGGCTCGACAAGGATACGGTGATCGTCTCGGCAGCCTTCGAAGAGGCCGACAAGACCGAATCCGGCTACCCGCGCGTCGTCAAATTGTGGACGCGCGGCACGGACCTTGAAGACGCGACGCCGATCTTCGAAGCGCAGAAGGAAGACCTCGCCGTCGGCGCCGGCCTGGAGTTCGATGGCGAGAAGCGGCATTTGTTTCTAACGCGGACGCTCAACTTCTTTGCATCGCACAGTTTCCTGCGTCTCCCGTCAGGTGAAAACAGACGCATTCCGTTGCCTGACGACGTTACCGACACGGCGCTCTTCAAGGACCAGATGGTGTTTGGCGTGCGTACGCCTTGGACGGCGCCGGATGGCACGGCCTGCCGGCCGGACGGGCTCTATTCGTTCGATTTCGCTCATTGGATCGAGACCGGCAGTTTCGGCGCCATCGAGACCTTGCTCGCGCCGGCGCATCGCGTGTCCATCGCCGCTCTCGCCAGGACGCAGGACCACCTGTTCATCAGTCTGATGGACAATGTGCGCGGCAAGGTTGTGGCCTGCGAACGCAGGGAAGGCGCCTGGTCGCTGAAACCGGTCGCATTGCCGGAAAACGGCACGGTAGGCATCAGCCATGCCGAACATTTCGGCGCCAGCGTCTCCTTCTCTTTCACCGATTTCCTGACGCCGAGCTCGATCATCTGGTCCGACGACAATGGCGAGACGCTCGCCACAGTGAAGTCGCAGCCGTCGCGATTCGATGCTTCGCAGCTCGTCTCGGAACAGTTCGAGGCGCGCTCGAAGGACGGCACGATGATTCCCTATTTCGTCGTCAGGCGGCGTGACCAGAAGGGCCCGGTGCCGACGCTGCTCTACGGCTATGGCGGCTTCGAAGTGCCTTTGCTGCCTGGCTATGCCGGCGTGCGCGGCAGGCTGTGGCTGGAGAAGGGCAATGCCTATGTGCAGGCCTGCATCCGCGGCGGGGGCGAGTTCGGCCCGGCCTGGCACCAGGCGGCGCTCAAGGGCAACCGGCAGAACGCTTTCGACGATTTCGCGGCGGTCGCGCAGGATGTCGTCAGGCGCGGCATTGCGACAGCTGCCTCGCTCGGCATCCAGGGCGGCTCGAATGGCGGCCTGCTGACGGGCGTCTCGTTGACGCAGCATCCGGAGCTGTTCGGCGCCGTGATCATCGAGGTGCCGCTGCTCGACATGCTGCGCTACACCGAATTGCCGCCCGGCGCGTCGTGGATGGCCGAATATGGCGATCCGTCGAAGCCGGAAGATGCGACCTGGCTGGCCGCCTACTCGCCTTACCAGCATGTCGAGGCCGGTGCCTATCCGCCGGTGCTGCTCACCACCTCGACCGCCGACGACCGGGTGCATCCCGGCCATGCGCGCAAGATGGCCGCCCGCCTGCAGGAGGCCGGCCACGCCGGGACGCTCTTCTTCGAAGAGACCGAGGGCGGCCATGGCGGCCGCGGCGACCGCCGGCCGCAGGCGGCACAGGCCGCGATGAAGTACGTTTTCCTGCAGAGGACGCTGGGCGGGAAGGGCTGAACCGAAAGCCTTCGGACCGGAGCGAAGGGTGGTTCACCTCGAACCTTCTTTGCTCTAAGGTGCCTTCATGGCTCCCGTGGTGACATTGGCCGGCCTTTTCGGGGTTCGGGCATTTGGGGGCGCGGTGACGCCGTCGCTGCGCACGTTGCGCGCCGAGCTTTTGCGGCTTTGCGCCCGCATAGGCTATTCGCCACCCGCTATCCTCTGAAGAATCCGCCCCGGCGCAGCCGGATTGGTTCCAGAGGAAGATCAGATCCATGACCTATCAAAATTATTCGCTGAAGCAGCTTCAGCAGATCGACGCCGCGCATCATCTGCATCCGTTCACCGACCATAGGGAATTGCGCGAGGCCGGATCGCGCATCATCACCCACGCCAACGGTCCCTTCATCTACGATTCCGAAGGGACGGAACTGCTCGACGGCATGGCGGGGCTGTGGTGCGTCAATATCGGCTATGGCCGCGACGAGCTCGCCGAGGCTGCCTATGCGCAGATGAAGGAGCTGCCTTACTACAATTCCTTCTTCAAATGCTCGACGCCGACGCCTGTGCTTCTGTCGAAGAAGCTGGCGGAGATCGCGCCGAAGAATGTCAACCAGGTGTTCTATGGCTCGTCCGGCTCGGAAGCCAACGACACTGCGCTCAGGCTCGTGCGCCACTATTGGGTGCTCGAAGGCAAGCCGCAGAAGAACCGCGTCATCTCGCGCAAGATGGCCTATCACGGCTCGACCATCGCCGGCACGTCGCTCGGCGGCATGGACGCCATGCACAAGCAGCTCAACGGAGAGGTGCCCAACATCGTCCATGTGATGACGCCGTACGCCTATGAGCTGTCGCTGCCGGGCGAGAGCGATCATGATTTCGGCCTGCGCGCGGCAAAGGCGGTCGAGGACGCCATCCTCGAAGCCGGCGCCGACAAGGTCGCCGCCTTCATTGGCGAGCCGGTGATGGGAGCTGGCGGCGTGAAGATACCGCCGGCAAGCTATTGGCCCGAGGTACAGCGCATCTGCCGCAAATACGATGTGCTGCTGATGCTGGACGAGGTCATCACCGGCTATGGCCGCACGGGCGAATGGTTTGCCGCGCAGACGCTTGGCATCCAGGCCGACACCATCACCACCGCCAAGGCGCTGACGTCGGGCTACCAGCCGCTGTCGGCGCTGCTGGTCGGCGATCGCATTGCCTCGACGCTGATCGAGAAGGGCGGCGAGTTCAATCACGGTTATACCTATTCCGGCCACCCCGTGGCTTGCGCCGTGGCGCTGAAGAACCTGGAGATCATGGAGCGGGAGGGTCTGGTCGACCGCGTCAGGAGCGACACCGGGCCCTATTTCGCCAAGGCGCTGCAAGAGCGCATCGCCGGGCACGAGCTGGTCGGCGAGGTGCGTTCGATCGGGCTGATGGGTGCGATCGAGATCGTCAAAGACAAGGCGACCAAGGAGCGGTTCCTGCCGGCTGGAAGTGCCGCGGTGACCGTGCGCGACCATGCGATCGCCAACGGCATGATGCTGCGCGCCACCGGCGACACAATGATCCTGTCACCGCCGCTGATCTGGACCCGCGACACGATCGATATGGCCTGCGAGCGTATCGGCAAGGCGCTCGACCTGGCGCAAGCGGATCTGCGCAAACGGTAAAAGAAATGGCCGGGCGTTCGTGATCGAGACGCCCGGCCGCTGGCCCCAGACAGACTGAGGGTTCCGGTCGCCGGCGCTATCGGTTACAACCCGCCAAGGCAGTTTTGCCGACGGGGAACGCGATGGCCGGACAACCGCTCAACCAGCCCGCCGAAATCCCGGCTGAGCTCGATCGCTGGAATTGGGGCGCCTTCTTCCTCAACTGGATCTGGGGCATCGGCAACTCCACTTCATCGCCCTGCTGGCGCTGATCCCGATCGTCAACATCGTCATGATCTTCGTGCTCGGCGCGCGCGGCAGCCGCTGGGCATGGCGGAACCGGGTGTGGCGCGATGCCGAGCAGTTCCGCAGAACGCAGCGCAACTGGGCGATCGCCGGTCTTGCCGTCTGGGTGCTTAGTATCGGGGGCTGCGCGACGATGGTCGGTGGCATCCCTTTCATGATCAAAGGCAGTGACGCCTATCACATGACCATGGAGGTCGTTCGCGCCGATACCCGGGTGAAAGCCGCCATCGGCGACGACGTGACCGCCAATTTCTGGGTCGGCGGCCATCTCAACGTCAACGCAGATGGGACGGGTGACGCGCAGTTCAGCATTCCCATCCACGGCGCCAAGGGAAAGGGCACGGTGTTTTCGCATCTTGTTCGCAATGCAGGCACGTGGAGCACGCACCTGCTCGTGGTCCGGGTCGAGGGCGCCGATGCGCCGATCGTGCTGACCAATGAAGATCACGTGCCGATCCCGAACGCGGCAATCGGAATATGAGGGATGTCGGATCCTGGAACGCAAAAACCGCGCCCCACCGGGAACGCGGCTTTGCCAGATACGCTTGGCGTTTCGCTACGCAAACACTTGGCGAAACTTACGGGCTCCGGTACGCGAGACCTGATCCGGAGCGCCGGGCGGACGCGATATCCGCCTCGCAGTCCGTTTTATAGGGACATCGTTACCGCGGAGTTATCGAGAGCTTAAGCAAACCTAAATTTTGCGGTTCTCCGGCGAGGCGTACGAAAGAAAAACGAGCTTTATCAATTGCTTATTGATTGGCGCCGCGCAGAAAATTTATGATCCCGGAAAAATCGGCGCCGGCATTCCCTTGCGCGTTGAACAGGCCGTAGAGCTGTGTCGCTTCGGCGCCAAGCGGTGTCACCGCGCCCGCGGCTTGTGCGGCTTCCTGCGACAGCTTCAAATCCTTCAGCATGAGCGCGGCGGCGAAGCCGGGCTTGTAGTCGCGGTTGGCGGGCGAGGTCGGCACCGGGCCGGGCACCGGGCAATAGGTGGTCAGCGACCAGCACTGGCCTGAAGAGGTCGAGGCAACGTCGAACAGGGCCTGGTGCGCCAGGCCGAGCTTTTCGGCCAGCACGAAGGCCTCGGCGACGCCGATCATCGAAATGCCGAGAATCATGTTGTTGCAGATCTTGGCCGCCTGGCCGGCGCCGTCGCCGCCGCAATGGACGATGCGCCCGGCCATGGGGTTCAGGATCGGCTCGGCGGCGGCGAAGGCGTCGTCCGAGCCGCCGGCCATGAAAGTCAGCGTGCCGGCGGCGGCACCGCCGGTGCCGCCCGAGACCGGCGCATCAACCGACAGCAGGCCGTGCTTTGCGGCGATGGCATGCGCCTTGCGCGCCGATTCGACGTCGATGGTCGAGGAATCGATGAAAAGCGCGCCCTTCTTTGCCTTGGACGCGATCTCTTCGTAGACCGACAGGACATGCTTGCCGGCGGGCAGCATGGTAATGACAACATCCGCATCTTTCACTGCGGTCAAGGCATTGGCCATGATCGTAACGCCATGTTCTTTGGCGACGGTGAGGTTTTCGGACATTAGGTCGTAGCCGTGCACGGCATACCCCGCTTTGACCAGGTTCGCCGCCATTGGATTGCCCATATTCCCAAGGCCGATGAAGGCGATTGTGGTCATTGTGTCTCTCCCGGAGTTTGCACGCTTCAGCGACCGATCAACGCGCGGGCGATGATGACGCGCATGATCTCGTTGGTGCCTTCGAGGATCTGATGCACACGCAGGTCGCGCACCAGTTTCTCGATGCCGTAATCGTGCAGGTAACCGTAGCCGCCGAGCAGCTGCAGCGCATCGTTGGCGACGTTGAAACCGGTGTCGGTGACGAAGCGCTTGGCCATTGCCGACCATTTCGAGGCATCCGGTGCCTTGCGGTCGAGCTTGGAAGCGGCGGCATAAAGAAAGATGCGCGCCGCCTGCAATTCGGTCTCCATGTCGGCCAACTTGAACTGCAAAGCCTGGAACTGGTTGATCTTCGAACCGAAGGCCTTGCGCTCGGCTGTGTAGGACAGCGCCTTGTCGAGAGCCGACTGCGCGCCGCCCAGCGAGCAGGCGGCAATGTTCAGCCGGCCGCCGTCAAGCCCGGCCATGGCGATGCCGAAGCCGGCGCCTTCGCCTGACAAAAGGTTTTCAGCCGGCACCTTGCAATCCTCGAAAATGACCTGGCGGGTCGACTGCATATGCCAGCCCATCTTGTGCTCATTGGCGCCGAAGGAGAGTCCCGGCGCATCTTTCGGCACGACGATGGTGGAAATGCCTTTTGGTCCCTCGGCGCCGGTGCGCACCATGACGGCATAGATATCGCTGTCGCCGGCGCCGGAGATGAACTGCTTGGCGCCGTTCAGCACGTAGTCGCCGCCGCTCTTCACCGCCCGCGTCTTCAGGGCAGCGGCGTCCGAGCCGGAACCCGGCTCGGTCAGGCAATAGCTCGCCAGCCATTCCATGGAGGTGAGCTTCGGCAGAAAGCGCTGGCGCTGGCCGTCGTCGCCGAAACGATCGATCATCGAGGCCACCATATTGTGGATCGAGATGAAGGAGGAAAAGGCCGGGTCGGCGTGGGACAGCGCTTCGAAGATCAGCACGGCGTCGAGCCGGCCGAGCGCGGAGCCGCCGACATCGTCCCTGACATAGATGCCGCCGAGGCCCAGCGGGCCAGTCTCGCGGATCACGTCGGCGGGGAAATGCTTGTTGCGGTCCCAGTCTAGCGCATTCGGCGCGACGCGATCGGCGGCGAAGGCCTGAGCCATTTCCTGGATGGCGCGCTGGTCCTCGTTGAGTTCGAACTGGCTGGTGCTCGCATCGACCGCGGCGTCCATGGCGTGCTCCCTATATACTGGCCAGCTGGCTCGCTGGCCTGTCGTTTTTGGCTTTGCGCGCGCACCAATCTAGACCAATGATGCCGCCGCGCAACCCGAGCCGCCGCGGAGCGGCTGTGCGTCAATGCATGTCCGGAGCAAGATGTGACGACAAAATTCGATGAGCTGCTAGAGCGGTTCCACGCCTATCTCGCTTCCGTGGGTGACTTCCTGGTGCAGGATGCGGTGGCGCGCATAGGGTGGGATATGCCCGCCCGCGAGCTTGAACCGCACTCACTCGGCTGCCTGCGCCATCTCGATCGTGCCGCCGAATTCACACCGGCGCGGACCAAGCAGCTGGTGCAATTTCTGGCGCAGGAGCGCGGCGAATTGCGCTGGGGCCAGACCTACGGCGAGTCGGATTTCGGCAAGGCGTTCATCGACAATTATGGCTGGCTCGAAGTATTCGGCACCCGCGGCCACTTCGCCAACGACGAGGTCGCCGCCGGCGTGCTGATCCTTGGGCCTGATATCGTCTATCCCGACCACCATCATGTCGCCGAGGAGATCTATATCCCGCTGACCGGCGGCACCGAGTGGCGCATGGGCGAGGACAGCTTTCACAAGCGAGAGGCCGGCGAGGTCGTGTACCACGCTTCCAAGGTCAATCACGCCATGCGCACCGGCAAGGAGCCGTTGCTGGCGCTCTATATCTGGCGCGGCGGGCCGCTGGCGCAGAAATCCACGATCACCGGGACCGCGACGCAGGGCAGGGGCTGAGCCATGGCTAAAGCCATTATGCTGCAAGGCACGGGTTCGGATGTCGGCAAGACCGTGCTGGTCGCCGGGCTGTGCCGCGCCGCGAAAAAGCGTGGGCTGAAGGTGCGTCCGTTCAAGCCGCAGAACATGTCGAACAATGCCGCCGTTGCCGATATTCCCGGCGACAACAGGGCTGGCGGCGGCGAGATCGGCCGCGCGCAATGGCTGCAGGCGATCGCCTGCGGCGTGCAGCCATCGGTTCACATGAACCCCGTGCTGCTCAAGCCGCAGACCGATGTCGGTGCGCAGGTCATCGTGCAAGGCAAGGTGTTCGGCGAGGCGCGGGCGCGCGACTACCAGGCGCTGAAGGGCCGGCTGATGGACGCGGTGCTGGACTCCTGGGGCAAGGTCGGCGAGGGCGCCGATCTCGTCATCGTCGAGGGCGCGGGTTCGCCGGCGGAGATCAATCTCAGAAACCGCGACATCGCCAATATGGGCTTTGCGACGCGTGCCGATGTGCCTGTCGTGCTGGTCGGCGACATCGACCGCGGCGGCGTCATCGCCTCGGTCGCGGGCACGCATCTGATCCTGCCGGAGGAAGACCGGCGCATGATCGTCGGCTATCTCATCAACAAGTTCCGTGGCGACGTGTCGCTGTTCGACGACGGCATCAACGCGATCGAAGCGTTCACCGGCTGGCGCTGCTTCGGCGTCGTGCCGTGGCTGAAGGCCGCTGCCCGGCTGCCCTCGGAGGATTCGGTGGTGCTGGAGCGGCTTGCCTCCGGGGAGGCGCGTGCGCTGAAGGTGGCGGTGCCGATGCTTGGCCGCATCGCCAATTTCGACGATCTCGACCCGCTCAAGGCCGAGCCGCAGGTGGAAGTGGTGTTCGTGCCGCCTGGAAAGCCGTTGCCGCAGGATGCGGGACTGGTGGTCATTCCCGGCTCGAAGTCGACGATCGGGGATCTGCTGAAATTTCGCGAAAATGGCTGGGACCGTGATCTTCTCGCCCATCGCAGGCGCGGCGGCCATGTCGTCGGCATTTGCGGCGGCTTCCAGATGCTTGGCCGCATCGTGCGCGATCCCGACGGCATCGAGGGCAGCGTCACCGAAGCGGAAGGGCTTGGCCTGCTCGACATCGAAACAGTGATGGAACCGGAAAAGACGGTGCGCAACGTCAGCGCCCGCTCGGTGCCGTTCGATCTGCCGCTCGAAGGCTACGAGATCCATCTCGGCCGCACCACCGGCCCGGACATGCTGCGGCCGTCGGCGATCATCAATGGCGCCGAGGACGGTGCGGTCTCGGCGGATGGCAAGGTGGTCGGAACCTACATGCACGGCCTGTTTGGCGCCGACGCCTTTCGAGGGAGGTTCCTCGAAAGCCTCGGCGTCAAGGGCGGCGGCATCGACTATCGCGCCGAGGTCGAGAGGGCTCTCGACGAGGTCGCGGCCCAGTTGGAGAGCCATCTTGACTGCGACGCGATCTTTTCGCTGGCGCGGTAGCTAGCTGCTCTTTTCTCCTCTCCCGCCTTCGGCCAATAGGTGCCGAAGGACCAGACATTGCCCTCCGGGTCGCGGCAGATGAACTCGCGACTGCCATAGTCGCGGTCGGTCAGTTCCTGGAGGATCGTGGCGCCTGCCTTCTTCGCCTTGGCGTAGGCGGCGTCTGCGTCGTCGACGGTGATGTAGATTGACTTGCCGCCGCCTGTGCCGGGTTCGCCGACCATTTTGCCGTAGTCGTCGTCGCGCGCGCTGCCGAGCATGATCATCGAGGAGCCGAAGACCAGTTCGGCATGGTGCACGACATCGCCTTCGCCGTAGCGGGCACGGATGCTGAAGCCGAAGGCTTCGCACAGCCAGCGGATCATTTTTGCGGCGTTCCTGTAACGCAAGGCGGGGTAGAGGCGGGGGGCTTCAGCGGGCATGGCAACTTCCTTCATTCGAGCTCATCGATGAACCCAGTCTGAGCGACAGCCGTTCCGGCGTCTTGAAGAAATGTTACCCGGGACTTCAGGCCTGTGCCGAACCCTCGATCGCGGTCGGTGTCTCGCCGGCAAGGTCGCGGAACTCACGCACCAGATGCGCCTGGTCGGCATAGCCGCAATCGGCCGCGATGTCGGCCCAATCGCAGGCTTGCTGCCTCGACAGGCCAAGCGCGCGGTTGAAGCGGACGATGCGCGACAGCGTTTTCGGGCCGATGCCGGTCGCGTCCGCGAATTTCCCCGCCAGATGCTTGCGGCTCCAGCCCAGCCTGTCGGCCAGTGACGAGACGCGCACGCGGCCGCCGGAGGCGAGGATCCTGTCATAGGCCCAGGCAACCCCGGCCTGCGTTTCCGGCGCATCGGCCAGCCGGGCGGCGACGAACATCTCGACAAGGGCAAAACGTTTGCTCCAGTCCGCCGCGTTGCCAAGCCGCTCGCGCAAGGCGACGCCTTCGATGCCGAGCACATCGTCCAGGCTGACCATGCGGTCGGTCAACCCGCTCATCGGCTGGCCAAAGAATCGGCGTGCGCCAAGCGGGGTGAAATTGACCTGGACGCAGCAGGCGCCGCCGAAGGATTCGATCATCACGGGTCCGGCATAGAGGCCGGCGGCGAAACTGGCGAAGCGATCATTGTCGCCGGGCGGCTTGCCAAGGCCGATGGCGAAAGGTTCGGCGAAGCTGATGACCAGAGGCACGGTAAGGGAGGCATATTCGACATTGCGGTAATGGCCGGGCGCCGTTTCGCGATAACCGCAAATGTCTGACACAATGCCCGCGAGGGCAGGGCTGGGAAGGCGCCGCCGCATCTCGAACCGCCCGGGGACTGACCGGTCCTGTTCCTCCTGACATGGCATCTCGATTGGCATCGACAGGACTCTAGCAGAGCCCGGACCCGAATCAAAAGCGCACGGCTTTTGGCCGGGCGCTCCGAATTGCCTGAGATTTGAATGTCAGGCGCCGCGCATCAGGCAGCCGCCGGCACGCACGAGGTAAGCAATGGGCACGGTCCACACCGATGTGAGTGGGATGAACGAAAGAAGGCCGAGGGCGGCGAGAATGCCGATGAGGCGATGACAAGGGAGACGATGAAAACAATCTCGGTGGGTGCGCTGAGATTCATGTGCGGGTCCTCTCCTCGACATGATTCGAACAGCGGCATTCCATCAGGCGCGCGGGTCACACACCAATCAGGACGCGCAGCGGGTTCGCCGGGTCGGCCAGGAGCTTCGCCGCCAGAGCGACGCAGACGATGACAAGCAGCGGCTTGATCAGCCTGGCGCCGATGCGCATGGCCAGGCTGGCGCCGAGGCGGGCGCCGAGGAACTGGGCGACGCCCATCATCAGGCCGATCTTCCAGGAGATGACACCGACCGCGGCGAAGACGATGAAGCCGCCGATATTGGAGGCGAAGTTGAGCAGCTTGGTGTGGGCCGTCGCCTTGAGTACGCCGTAGCCGGCCAGCGCGACGAAGGCCAGCATGTAGAAGGAGCCGGCACCCGGCCCGAACAGGCCGTCGTAAAAGCCGATGGCCGGCACCAGCGTTATCCCGAACAGGAAGGGCGTCATACGTTCGGCGCGATCAACGTCGGTCATGTTGGGCTTCAGGGCGAAATAGAGCGCGATGGCAATCAGCACCAGCGGCAGAAGCGCCCGCAGCAGATCGCCGGGCACGACCGTTGCCAGCAAGGCGCCGACGGCACCGCCGGCAAGCGCCAGCAGCGCAGAAGGCAGTTGCCGGCGAAGGTCGACATGGCCTTTCGCGGCATAGTGGATGGTCGCAGATCCCGAGCCGAACATGCCCTGCAGCTTGTTGGTTCCCAGCGCCTCGACCGGCGAGAAGCCGGCCAGCAGCAGTGCGGGAATAGTGATCAGCCCACCGCCGCCGGCAATCGAGTCGACAAAGCCCGCGGCAAAACCGGCGAAGGCGAGCATGGCGACGGATTCTAAGGTGAGGTCGATCATCAGGGAGAAATCAAGCCAGAGATGCTCCGGCTTCGATCACGAACACCCCGTTTGCGCAAGACCGATTTCACGCTACTTCTATCCAAGCGCGTCGCGCCTGGATTTCGCATTGTGCTGTCATTATCCCAAAACCGCTCCGCTTTTTTGGGCTACATGGATTAGAGGAATCGGCAAAGGGGCTCCCGATGGCATTCGAACTGCTCGACCAGATACGCTCGATCTTCGATGGCGACCCCGGGGTGCGCAAGGTGGCGGACGACCCCGTGTTGTCGGCGGAACTTCTGATGCTGTTCCGCATGATCCTGGCTGACGGAACGGTCAGCGAGAGCGAGATGGTTGCCTTCCGGCGCATCTGCAAGGATGCCTTCGGCATTCCGGAAACCAGCATCGACGCCGTCATCGAATATCTCAACGAATTCGGCTACGAAACCAATGGCTCACAGGCCATCGCGCTGTTCCGCGACCTCGATGTCGAGCGGCGCAAGCAACTGGCGCAGCATATGGCCGAGATCGCCAAGGCGGACGCGCAATTGGCCGAGACCGAGGTGCGCCTGCTGCGCCGCACGCTCGACCTGCTCGACATCAGCCCGGTCGACGTGGTGAAATCTGAGCAGTAGGTTGATGGGATCCCAGCCGGGCCGGCTGTCTACGGCAGCCCCGGCATTTGCGGCCTTTCACTCACACGGCGGATTCGCTTCGCGAACCGATCGCTCACCCCTGCTCCTGCATACGGCGTGCAATTGCCCTGTGCAGGTCCGGCGCTGCGGCGACAAGCGTCTTGGCCGCCTCGGATTGCGGGTGATCCAGCACCTCGCTCGTCCGGCCACGCTCGACGATCTGGCCGTCATGCATGACCAGCACTTCGTCCGTTATGGCGCGGGCGACGGTGAGGTCGTGGGTGATGAAGAGATAGGCGATGCCGAGTTTCTGGTTGAGCTCGGCGAACAGGTCGAGGATCTGAGCGCGGATCGAAACATCGAGCGCCGAAACCGGCTCGTCGGCGACGACCAGTTTTGGGCGGGTGATGATGGCGCGGGCGATCGACAGGCGCTGGCGCTGGCCGCCGGAAAATTCGTGCGGATACTTTTCCATGTCGTGCTGGTCGAGGCCGACCTCGTGCAGCGCCTGCGCCACCATCTCGCGGCGCTCGGCGCGCCCCGGTTTCCTGTCCAGCACGTGCAGCGGCTCGGCGATCAGTTTCTCGACCGTCTGGCGCGGATCGAACGAGCCATAGGGGTCCTGGAATACCACCTGCATGTCGCGCCGCGCCGGCTTCAGGTCCGCCTCGCTCTTGCCGGTGAGGGGCTCGCCGCGAAAGCGGATGGTTCCCGAACTCGGCCGGTCCAGCGCCAGGATCATGCGCGCCAAGGTAGACTTGCCGCAGCCGGAGCGGCCGACCAGCGCCACCGACTGGCCCGGCGCCATGGACAGCGACACGCCGTTGACGGCGCGGATGTCAGGCGCGCGCCGGAACAGCGAGGTGCGCCGGCCGGGATAATCGCGCGTCACGCCCTCAACCTCGAGCAAGGGCCGGGCTGCCGAGGCGCCATGCGGCCGGGCGCGGGCCGGCACGTGCATCGAGGCCAGCGCCAACTGGCGGGTATAGGGGTGGAGCTGTTCAGAGAGCGTGCGGGCCGTATCGCCGGCTTCCATGACTTCGCCCCGACGAAGAATGGTGATGCGATCCGCCATCTCGGTGACCACGGCGAGGTCATGCGAGATCAGGAGCAGGCCCATGCCGCTCTCCGCGACAAGGTCGCGCAAGAGGGTGAGGATTTGCGCCTGCAGCACCACGTCGAGCGCCGTGGTCGGCTCGTCGGCGATCAGCAGCTTCGGCTTCAGCGCGCAGGCCATGGCAATGACGACGCGCTGGCGCTGGCCACCGGACAGCTCGTGCGGATAGCGCGACAGCGGGAATTTTGCCGATGGCAAGCCAACCCGGTCGAGCATTTTTCGCGCCCGCTCTTCCGCCTCGGCACGTGTTGCCTTGGCATGCCAGCGTATGCCTTCGGCGACCTGCTCGCCGATGGTCTTGAGCGGGTTCAGCGCGGTCATCGGTTCCTGGAACACCATGCCGATATCGTCACCGCGCAGGGCGCACATCTGATCCTCGCTTGCCGCAAGGATGTCGATACCGTCGAAGGTGACGCGCCCGCTGGCACGCGCGGCATATGGCAAGAGCCGCATGACGCTCAGAGCCGTCATCGATTTGCCGGAGCCGGATTCGCCGACCAGCCCCATTACCTCGCCGGGCGCGATGGAGAACTCGATGCTCCGGAGGATCGGCGTGTCGCCGATCGCCAGCGACAGATTGTCGATTTCCAGAAGGCTCATCGTTGCCGCCGCGATTTCGGATCGAGGATGTCGGCGATGCCGTCGCCCAAAAGGTTCAGCCCAAGCACGGTGATCACGATCGCCATGCCGGGAAAGATCGCCATCCAGGGCGCCACCACCATGCGGGTCTGGGCGTCGAACAGCATGCGGCCCCAGCTCGGCATCGGCGGTTGGGCGCCAAGGCCCAGATAGGAAAGCCCGGCCTCGGCCAATATGCCGAGCGCGAACTGGATAGTGCCTTGCACCAGGAGCAAGGTGGCGATGTTGGGCAGCACATGTTCGATGGTGATCAGCGCCTTGCCCTTGCCCGCGGCGCGGGCGGCGAGGATGAATTCGCGCGGCCAGATCGCCAAGGCGCCGGCTCGGGCGACGCGGGCAAAAACCGGGATGTTGAAGATGCCGATGGCGATAATGGCATTGATGGCGCCGGGGCCGAAGATGGCGGTGATCATGATGGCCGACAAAAGCGCAGGGAAGGCGAAGACGAGATCGTTGATGCGCATCAAGGCCTCGTCGACGAGGCCGCCGCGCGCCGCGGCGAAAGCACCGAGCGGCACGCCGACGCCCATGCCGATGCCGACCGCGACCAGCGCCACCGCGATCGAATTGCGGGCGCCGACCATGATCATCGACAGGATGTCGCGGCCGAAATGGTCGGTGCCGAACCAGTGCGCCCAGGACGGCGCCAGCGTCTTGTCGGATATCACCAGCCGGGTCACGTCATAGGGCGTCCAGAGATAGGAGAGGATCGCCACCGCCGCCACGAACAACGTGACGGCGAAGCCGGCAAGAAACGAGCGGTTGCCGAACGCCTTGACGAGGATGCCGCCCAGCGTCTCTTCGGGGATGTCCGGATGCAACATCATTGCCGGCTTCGGAGGCGCGGATCGACGACGGCATAAGAGAGGTCGACGACGAGGTTGACGGCGATGACCGCGGCGACCAGCAGCATGACGACGCTTTCCACGACGATCAGGTCGCGCTGGGTGATCGCCTGGAACACCAGCCGGCCGAGGCCGGGCAGGTAGAAGACGTTCTCGATGATGATGGTGCCGGCGAGCAGGAAGGCGAATTGCAGGCCCAGAATGGTCAGCACCGGGATCATGGCGTTGCGCAGTGCGTGCCGCCACAGGACCGCGCGATAGGGCAGGCCCTTGGCGCGGGCGGTGCGGATATAGTCCTCGTTCAGCACCTCGATCAGTGCCGAACGGGTGACGCGTGCCAGGATCGCGGCCTGCGGCAATGCGAGCGCCACAGCCGGCAGCAGCAGTGATTTCAGCGCCGGCCAGGCACCGGCCCCCCAACCGGGAAAGCCGCCGGCCGGAACCAGCCGCAGCCAGACCGCGAAGAGATAGATCAGCATCAGCGCGAACCAGAAATTGGGAATGGCGACGCCGAGCTGCGCGGCGCCCATCGCCGCTGTGTCACCCATCCGCCCGCGATGGTTCGCTGAAAACAGGCCGACCGGGATGGCGATGAGGGTGGATAGGGCGAGCGCAATCAGCGCCAGCGGCAATGAGACGACGAGACGCTCGCGCACGAGGTCGATGACCGGCACCGAATAGGTGTAGGAGCGGCCGAAATCCAGGCAGAGCAGGCCGCCGGCCCAGTGCAGGTAGCGCCAGGGCAGGGGCGCGTCGAGGCCCATCTGGTTGCGCAGCAGCTCAACCTGGTCGGCGCTGGCATTCATGCCCAGCATCAGCCGCGCCGGGTCGCCGGGCAGGATCTCCAGCACCGCGAAGACGACCATGGAGGCCAGCGCCAACGTGGCGGCGGCGATCGCGAGACGCCTGAGGAGGTAGGCGGTCATCGCTTGATCGGCCAACAGTCGAAATCGGCGCTGCCCCTCATCTGCCTGCCGGCATCTTCTCCCCGTATAGAGACGGGGAGAAGGACGCCTTCGCAAAGGATTTCGCCAATCTTCAGCGTTGCAGAAAGGGTGCCGAGGTTGCGGCCAGCCCCCTTCTCCCCGTCACTATACGGGGAGAAGTGCCCGGCAGGGCGATGAGGGGCGGCGCAAACCTGAAGCGATCGTCCTGCGGCTCGGGTCAGGCAGCTTGGCAGGGCAGAGGGGGGTGCGGAGCGCAAACGTCGCCTCTTGGCCAACGGCTTCACTCGTTCCACTTCACCTTGATGAGATCATTGGCCTGGATCGGCGCGTTTTCCCACAGGCCCTGCAGCTTGGCGTCCCAGACGCCGACCTTGGGCAGTTCGTAGAGGAAGCCGACCACGGCGTCGTCGGCCAAGATCTTCTGTGCCTGCCCCAGCAATTCCTTGCGCTTGGCTTCATCGGAGGTGACGTCCAGATCGGCGATCACCTTGTCGAAGGCCGGATTGTCGTAATTGAAGTAATAATCCTTACGCGCATAGATACCGATGTCGTTGGGCTCGGTATGGGAGACGATGGTCAGGTCGTAGTCCTTCTTGGTGAACACCTGGTCCAGCCACTGCGCCCATTCGACCGGGATGATCTCGAGGTTGATGCCGACGTCACGGAGCTGCGAGGCGATGATCTCGCCGCCGAGCCTGGCATAGGTGGGCGGCGGAAGCTTCAGCGTCGCCTTGAAGCCATTCTCCAGGCCTGCTTCCTTCAAGAGTTCCTTGGCCTTGGCGACATCGTGCGGATAGCGGCCGGTGAGGTCGACGTAGTCCTTGTTGGCCGGCGACATATGCGAGCCGATCGGCAGGCCGAGGCCGGCCGAGGCACCGTCGATGATCGCCTTGCGATCGAGCGCGTAGGAGATCGCCTGCCTGACCAGCAATTTGTCGAAGGGCGGCTTCTTGTTGTTGATCGACAGGATGGTTTCGCCTTCGGTCGAACCGATCACCACCTTGAAACGCGGATCGTCCTTGACCTGCGCGAGACTGTCGGGATCGAAGAATGGGAACGCCTGGATATCGCCGGAAAGCAATGCCGGTACGCTAGCAGCGGCATCGGGCACGATGCGGAACTCGACCTTGTCGAGGTAAGCCGGCGTGCCCCAATAGCTGTCGGATTTCACCAGCGTGATCGAGGATCCCTTGGCCCAGCTCTGGAATTTGAACGGGCCGGTCCCGACCGGCTTTTCCTTGTTGGCGTCAGCGGATTTCGGCGAGACGATGACAGCATCGCCCCAGCCCATATTGTAGAGGAAGGATCCCTGCGGGTTCTTCAACGTCACCTTGACCGTTGCCGGGTCGACCACGTCGACCGTATCGATGGCTGCGAACAGGGCTTTTTGCGCATTGACCGAATTGTCGGCGCGGGCGCGGTCGAGCGAGAATTTCACGTCGTCGGCGCTGAAGCCGGCGCCATCGTGGAATTTCACGCCGGTGTGCAGCTTGAAGGTGTAGGTCTTGCCGTCGTCGGAGATGGTCCAGCTTTCAGCCAAATCCGGCAGGACCTCGCCATTTGGCCCGATGCGGGTCAAGCCTTCGAACACGTTGGCGTAGAGAACCTCGTCGATTGCCGCGGCCGCGCCGGCGGTCGGATCGAGATGTGGCGGTTCGAGCGGGATGCCAATGACCAGATCGGTTCGCGCCGCCAGCGCGGGAGTGCCGACGGCCAGCGCCAGGACGGCGGCGGCCAGGATGGTTTTCCACAATTTCATGGTGCTACTCCCCGTGTGGTCAAACATGCGCTCAAACCGGGCGAATAGAAGCGTGATTTCGCACGGGAGTAAATTGCGTTTCGTGCCGCGCGGCGGCGTAGCCGGGAATGTTTTTCTCCGGACGGCCGCATTGATCGTTGGCTCTTGCCCGTGCGGCGCTATCGGGCGCCGCGCAGCAGCATGTTGAGCCCGAACGCCATCACCTTGGCCGATTCCACCATATCCGAGATCCCGACCCATTCGTCCGGCCGGTGGGCGAGATCGAGAATGCCCGGGCCATAGGCGATGCAATCATAGACATGGCCGATGCGGGCAATGTGCTTCTGGTCGTAGGTGCCGGGTGAAATGACGTAGTCGGGCTCGCGATCGAAGATCGCGTGGATGCCTTGCGCGATTGCCTTGACGACGGGAGCGTCGCGTTCGGTCATCAGCGGCAGCACCTCCATCAGGTCACGGATCTCGTAGTCGAACTTTTGCCGATCACGCTTCAGCCGCTCGAGAATGCCGGTCACCTCGCCCTTGACCGTGGCGATATCCTCTTCGAGCAGGAAGCGGCGGTCGATGGTCAGCCGGCAGGAATCGGGCACGTTGGGCGAGGGCAGGCCGGGCCGGAAATCCTCGGTCTGGCCGCCATGGATGGAGTTGATGTTCATGGTGGAACGCTTCGCCCCTTCGGGCACGACCGGCATGCGCGTCATCTTGCGGTCAAGCGCGGGGAACAATTCGTCCTCGAATGCCTGCAGCACGGCGCCCATATGGCGCACCGCATTGTCGCCGAGGAACGGCATCGAGCCATGCGCGATCTCGCCCTTGGTCTCGATCTCGGCCCACCAGACGCCGCGATGGCCAAGGCAGATGCGGTCCTTGTTCAGCGGTTCGGGAATGATGACGTGGTCGACCCTGGGTTTCGAGAAATAGCCGAGCCTCGCCAGATGCGCGACACCGCCGAAGCCGCCGGATTCCTCGTCGACCGTGCCTGATATCTCGATGGCACCGGGAAAATCGGGAAATACCTCCATGAAGGCTTCGGCCGCGATGATCGAGGAAGCCAGGCCGCCCTTCATGTCGCAGGCGCCGCGGCCGTAGACCTTGCCGTCCCTGACGATGCCGGCGAAGGGATCGACGGTCCAGCCGTCGCCGGCCTCGACGACATCGATATGCGAGTTGAAGTGGACGCAGGCGCCGGGCGAGCGGCCCTCGAAGCGTGCGACGACATTGACGCGCGGGTAGCGGTCGGTGTCGCCGGGCGTGCCTTCGGCGCGGATGAACTCGGTTTCGAAGCCGCTCTTCTTGAGCCGCGCGCCAAGAAATTCGGCGCATGGCCGGTACGCTTCGCCGGGGGGGTTGATGGTGGGAAAGCGGATCAACTCGGCGGTCAGCGCGACGAGATCGTCACGCCGGTCATCGATCGCTTGGAAGAGTCGCTCGTTCATGGCCCGAGTTGAGCAGCGATCGGCGTCGTTTTGCAAGTCCGCTGGCAATTGGGCCGTTGCGGCGTGTCGTTACGGCAACTCTTGCGGGAATTCGTTCAAATTCGCTGCTTTGGATTGGCGAATTGGTCAATGGTATATGTTATGCCGTTCACCTGCCATTAAAGAGATGAAAAACGACGTGAAGGCAGGCAAGGGGCAATCAAAGGGGGTTGATCGCATGAAAAAGACAGTTCTCATGGCAGCAGCACTTATCACGATGCTGTTGGGTGCTTCGGTGCAGAGCTGGGCAGCCAGCCTCATTGCAAGCATAGACGTGTCGTCGCAGACGATGACGGTCAGGTACGGCCAGGAGGTCTACCGGTGGAGCGTGTCCACGGCTCGGTCCGGCTACTTCACGCCACGCGGCACCTACCGGCCGCAGCGAACGGCCCGGATGTGGTATTCGCGCAAATACGACATGTCGCCGATGCCTTATTCCGTGTTCTTCCACGGCGGCTATGCCATCCACGGAACGGGCGCGGTGAGGCAGCTCGGCCGACCGGCGTCGCATGGCTGCGTGCGGCTGCATACGGCCAATGCGGCGGCTTTCTACTCGATGGTGCGAGAAGTCGGCTTCGGCAACACGCGCATCGTCGTGAGGAACTGACTGCTAAGCCGGCTTGTGGCGGAGGCGCATCGGACGGATTCAGGCTAGGCGCTTCGGGTCTTTGCCTTGCGTCGCTTGCGGCTGATGTCCCATCTCTTGTGGAACCACATCCACTGGCCGGGATCCTCGCGCACCCAGCGCTCGACCACGTCGTTGAGAAGCTGGGTGGTGGCGCGCACGTCGACACTGCCATCGGCGGTGCGGGGCAATGTCAGCTTCTCTTCAATCTCGAGCCTGAAGCGGTTGCCCGGCAGCCTGACGCAGCGCGCCGGGTAGACGTCGCAATCATAATGACGGGCAAGTGTGCCGAGCACGCGATTGCTCTGGCAGGGGCGGCCGAAGAATGTCGTTTCCAGGCCGCCCGTGAACTTCTGGTCGACGAGGACCCCGATATTGCCGCCGTTTTCCAATACCGAGGCGAGCGCGAACGAAGCGCCCGCCATCGAGGGCAGCAACGATCCCATGGTCGCGCGGCGCGTCGAGAGGATGTAGTCGGCCAGGTACGGATTGTTGGGCGGGCGAAACAGCGCGGTGATATTCATGCCGAAAGTAGCCGCCGCCACCGGCAGCAATTCAAAATTGCCGAGATGTCCGGTGAAGACGATGTGCGGCTTCTTTTCGGCCGCGATCTCGACGAAATGGTCTACTCCCCTGACCTCGACACGGCCGGGACTGGTGGCGGCTGGATCGTAGTCGAACAAGGCGTCGAGAAAGATGTATTCGGCGGCGAGACGCGCCATGTTGCCCCACATGTTGGAGGCGATGGCCTGGATCTCGGCTTCGCTCTTGTGCGGATAGGCCTTGCGCAGATTCTCGACGGCCACATTATGGCGTCCGACCCATGGACCGATGCGGCGGGCGACGCGGTCGGCGAAATTCAGCGCGCTGTCGGGGGGCAGCAGGCGCAGCACCGAGATGATGATCATCGCAATGCGCGCGACCAGCCAGTGCTCGAACCGGCGCAATTGCCGGCCATAGCGGAACATCAGGTCGCGGCGAAGCTTCTTCAACACAGAAGTCAGGGCCTAGACGACGCGTAGGATGATCTTGCCAAAGACGTCGCGGCCTTCCATGCGCTTCAGCGCGGCGTCGATGTCGTCGAAGCCGACTTCGGTATCGATGACGGGTGCGACCTGTCCCGCCGCCATCTTCTGCATGGCGTCAGCCATGTTCTCCATGCGGCAGCCGAAGGAGCCGAGCAGCTTCAACTGCTGCTGGAAGAGCTGCATCAGATTGACCTGCGCCGACACGCCGGACGTCGAGCCGCAGGTGACGAGCCGGCCACCGCGCTTCAGGCACAGCATCGAGCCGGCAAAGGTGTCGGCGCCGACATGTTCGAAGACGACGTCGACGCCCTTCTTCTTGGTCAGCTTGCGCACGACGCCCTCGAACCGGTCGTCACGGTAGTTGATGACATGATCGGCGCCGAGCGCCTTGGCCTTGTCTATCTTGTCGTTCGAGCCGACCGTGGTGATGACCGTGCAGCCCATCCGCTTCGCCAGTTGGATGGCGGCCGAGCCGATGCCGGATCCGCCGGCGTGGACAAGGATCGTCTCGCCGGGCTCGAGCCTGGCATTGTCGAACAGCATGTGTTCGACGGTGCCGAAAGTGACGGGGGCGACAGCCGCGCCGATCTCGCTCACGCCTGGAGGGACGGGGACCAGCAGGCGCGCCGGCAGGTTGATCTTCTCCTGCGCGAAGCCGTCGAGGTGGAAGCCATGAACGCCCGAGACGTGTTCGCAAAGATTGTCGCGGCCTTCGCGGCAGGCACGGCAAAGGCCGCAGGTGCGCGCGCCGTAGATCGAGACCAACTGTCCCGGCAGCAGGCCGGAAACGCCGGGACCGACGGTCTCGACCTCGCCGGAGGCTTCCGCGCCGACGACCAGCGGCAGCTTGCGCTTGGCGAAAGCCATGCCGCGCCAGCCCCAGACGTCAATGTGGTTCAGCGCCACTGCCTTGATGCGCAGCGTCACCTCGCCGAGCGCGGGCGGCGGCGGGGGCGGCAGGTCCACCGTTTCAAGACGGCGGTCCTCGATAAGTTGCAGTGCGCGCATGGAGCCTGTCGGTTCTGTTCTAGCGGAAGTGGCTCGCTTAGACCGGTTCCCGCGCCATGACAAGGCAAGTGTTCTGGCCGCCAAAGCCGAAGGAGTTCGAAAGCACGGTGCCAACCTGCGCATTGCGCTTCTTGTTGGGCACGACATCGAGCATGATCGCCGGATCGGGATTGTCGTAGTTGATGGTCGGCGGAATGACGCCTTCGCGCATGGTCATGAGAGAAAACGCCGCTTCCACCGCGCCGGCGGCGGACAGCGTATGGCCGATCATGGACTTGTTGGACGAGATCGGCATCGAGCCGATCCGCTCGCCGAACACCGTCGACAGCGACAGGTGCTCCATCTTGTCATTTTCCGGCGTCGAGGTGCCGTGCGCGTTGACATAGTCGATCTCGTCCTCGCCCAGGCCGGCATCAGCGAGGGCGGCGCGCACCGCCGCGATCGCCGGCGAACCATCCGGCTTGGAGCGGGTGCGGTGGAAATCGTCCGCCTTTTCGCCGCAGCCGCGCAGAATGCCCAGAACGCTCGCTCCACGGGCGAGCGCTGCCTCCAGCGATTCCAGCACCAGAGCGCCGGAACCTTCGGCCAGCACGAAGCCGTCGCGGTCCTTGGAGAAGGGCTTGGAAGCCTTTTCCGGGATGTCGTTGTGGGTCGAAAGCGCCGACAGCAGCGAAAAACGGATCAGCGCCTCGGCGGTCGCCGAGCCGTCCGCGCCGATCGACAGCGCCCGGTCGCATTCGCCTCTGCGGATTGCCTCGACCCCAAGCTGGATGGCCGTGGCGCCGGAGGCGCAAGCGGTCGACAGCGTGATCGGCAGGCCGCGCGTGCCGAAACGGTCGGCGAGCCGGTCGGCGATCGACCCGAACTGCGTGGTCTCGAAAGTATCGAGCTCCTTCAGGCCGCGCGCCACCCGAAGCAGCCTTTCGGCACCGGCGTCGTGCTTGTCGGAATTATAGAGCGCGAACCGCTCATGCCAGTCGAGTTCGACCGGCGGCGAGGCCAGAAACAGCGGTCCGCCGAAGTCGCTGGAATTGAGGCCGGCTTCGGCAACGGCTTCCTGCGCGGCCGTCTCCGCCAGTTCGTATGTGAGGGGGCTGGCGCCCTTCGAGCTCGACGCAAGGAAATCGACCATGCCGGAAATGCGGGTGTTGAGGTGGTCGACAGGGAAGCGGGTGATCGGGTGGATGCCCGATCTGCCCGAGGTCAGCGCCGTCCAGTTGTCTGATTTGCCGGCTCCAAGGGAAGTAACCACGCCGATGCCTGTGACGGCAACGATCGGCCTGCCCATGTGATCTCTGAGATTGGCCATCCGGAAGCCCTAACCTTTGTCGTTGTATGTGGCTGGCCGCTCTATGCGGCGTTGACCAGCGCCATGCCCTCGAATTGGTGGTAGCCGATCGCCGTTGCAAGGACGCTTCTTGGAATGCCTTCGAACGGTTTCTCGGCAGCGGCATCGAAAACGGGGTAGGCGGCCTTACGGTCGACGGCGAGCGCCGCCAGCGCCACGGCGAAGGGAAACTGCGCTTCCTTCATGTGGCCGGTCAGCGTCGCGAAGCCACGCGCCGCGATCGCGGGATTGGCGTCGAATGCCGACTTCTCGGCGGAGGTAGCCGCGTGAGCGCCTGAGGCGCCAGACATGGTCAGCAAGCCGCCATTCGGCACGGCGGTCTTCTTGAGCAGCGCGGCGATCTCGGAATCGAGCTCGCCCTGCCGCCGCCTGGCACGGCCGGAGACGACCGGGCCGAGCTCGGCATAGATCTTGCGCCCCCGGCTTGCCGCGTGTTCGCGCTGCTCCAGCACCAGGAAAGCGCCGCCGGATCCCGACACCACGCCGCCACCTTCGGCGCCTTGCCGCTGCCAGACGGGCTTCCAGGCGCCGCGATGCAGGTAGCCGGCAAGCTCATAGCCGAGCAACATATCGGAATGTTCGGTCTGGAAAGCGCCGCCCACCAGTATATGCGTCGACTGGCCGGAACGAATGCGCGCGGCAGCCGTCTCGACGGCGGCTACGCCGGCGCCTTCCTCGCCCATGAAGGTCCTGGACGATCCCGTCACCTTGTGGACGATGGAGATGTTGCCGGCGAGCAGATTGGAAAGCTGTGCCAGGAACAGGGTGGGGCGCAGTTCGGTGGTGAGCTTCTCGTTGAGCAGCACGTCACGGTCGTTGCGGCTTTCTGAGGCGGCCAGGATGGCGGCATCGACCGCTTCGTCGCGCTCGCCGCCGCCGGCGGCCACGACCATGTCCATGGTCGTGCAGAACTCGTCATTGCCCTTGATGCCGGCATCGTCCAGCGCAAGACCCGCGGCATAGGTGCCGAGCCTTTGCCAGGTTTCCATCTGGCGCTGGTCGCCGCGCTTGGCGATCTGCAGGTTCCAGTCGATCTCCGGCAGCGGATGGACGGTGTAGGGCGCGAAACGCTCGGCTTCGAGCACCGGCTTCTGACCCGGCTGAGTGAGCTTGCGCCAGTGTTCATCGGGGCCTTCTCCCAACGAGGAGACAAGGCCAATGCCGGTGATGACGACGTCGCGGGGGCTCATGGATGATCGGGTACGGATCAGGCGGTCTTGGCGGCGACCAGTGCGTCGATCTTGGCGCACAGGTTCTTCATGACAAAGTAATCGTCCGTCGAGGCCTTGCCGTCATTGACTTCCTGGGTCCACTTTTCCAGCGGCACCTTGATGCCGAATTCCTTGTCGATGGCGAAGACGATGTCGAGGAAATCGAGGCTGTCGATGCCGAGATCGTCGATCGTGTGGCTCTCGGGCGTGATGGTGTCGATATCGATCTCGCTGGTGTCGGCAATGATCTTGGCGACTTTGTCGAACGTGGTGGACAAGGGCTTTTCCTTCGGTTGCGGGCGGAATCTGTCCGCATCTTGTTTGGGCGCTGTCTAATCGGTTTTTCCCGGCAGGAAAAGGCCTGATACGCCGGGCGCAGATGGGTAGCGTGCCCAAGAAACGCAAGACGGGCCGCCGGTCAACCCGGCGGCCCCTCCATGGCTGGCGACCGCGGATGATGTTGGCCTCATTGTCGCGGCCCTAGCGCGGCATCTTTTTTGGGTGGTATTTTGGCAACATTACCTCTGTCGCAAGTCCTCATCGACGCGCGGCTGCTCGCGGATGCGCCGGTCGGCCCCGATTTAGAACGTAACCCGGCCGAGCACACGCAGACCGTCGCCCTGCGGCTCGACGACAACGGCTTCGCCCTCGCGCGGCGAGACGCCGGTCAACGCAGCGATATTTTCCAGATGAGTGACCATGACCAGGTTGTCAGAGCCGGAATAGGCGCGGATTTCCTTCATGATCGCGGCGATCTGGGCCGCCTTTTGCGCCGCGTCGCCCTTCAGCAGGTCGAGCGGCGCGAAAGGCTCCGGCTCGGTCTCGAAGGCGATGCGCGCGGTGTCGAGGCAGCGGCAATAGCGGCTGGACAGCACGCGCTCGATCGGCGCGGCGCGGGCGGCAAGCAAGGCGCCGATCTTGCTCGACTGCTGCTTGCCGCGTGCGGACAGATTGACCTGGGTGGCGCAGCTGTCGATATCAAAATTGGCGGGATCGGTGGTGCCGGTGACCATGGCATGGCGCAAAAGCACGACATGGCCGCCATCGCGCAGCAGCGCCCAGCCGGCATCCGTCGCATGCGCTGCAGCCGGAACGCCAAACAGGAACAACGCCAAGGCAAATCGGATCATCGTAATCCTTCCAGAAGCCGGGTACCGGCCACCCGCATATAGGGATCGGAAAGCAGGTACAAAGACAAGCGAAAGGCCTGCGGTCTCCGCGGTCTCACTTCTCCTTCGTCATCCGCTGCTTCACCAGATCGGTCTTCCGGTCGTGAGCGGGATGGGAAAAGTCCAGCCGCCTTCGGCGATGCCCCGCTTGGCAGAACAAATTCGGGGTCGAAGAAATTCGGGCGCGATTGCACCGCGACCTTGGCTCGCCTATCCCTGGAAAAATGTCTCCGCTTACCGAAACCGTCCTTTTCGTCTTCAGCCTCGTGGCGCTCGGCTACCTCGCCGGGTTCACCGGTTATATGAAGCCGGCGAGCGGCGAGGGGATATCCGATTTCGCGGTCAGCGTTGCGATGCCGCTGCTGTTGTTCCAGACGATGGTGAATGCCGATTTCCACGGGGTGGCACCGTGGTCGCTATGGGGGGCCTATTTCGCGGCGGTGGCAATCACCTGGGCCGCCGGCCATGTCGTTACCACGCGGATATTCGGACGCGACGCACGCGCGGGTGTCGTCGGCGGGGTGTCGTCGGCCTATTCCAATGTTGTCCTGCTCGGCGCGCCGTTCATTCTCGGCATATTCGGGCGGGATGGATTCGAGGTGCTGTCGCTTCTGGTTTCCGTGCATCTGCCTGTCATGATGATGGCTTCGATCGTGCTGTTCGAGATGTTCGGCCGCGGCGGCGGCGAGCATGTGCACCCCGTGCGCGTCGTCCGCAATTTCCTGAGGCGGCTGTTCATCAATCCGCTAATCATCGGCATTCTTTTGGGTCTCGCATGGCGCTTCAGCGGCATCCCGCTGCCCGAACTGGTCATGCGGCTGGTGGACGCGCTGGCCGGCACCGCCGGGCCGGTGGCGCTGTTCGCCATGGGGCTCAGCCTGCGCCGCTTCGGCATATCAGGCAATGTCCGCCCGGCGCTGGCGCTATCAACACTGAAGCTGTTCCTGATGCCGGCGCTGGTTCTGATCTTCGTCTGGTTGCTCGGCCTGCCGCCCTTGACCGCCAAGGTAGCGGTCGTGGTGGCGGCGCTGCCATCCGGCATCAATTCCTATCTCATTGCCGTGCAGTTCAACACAGGCCAGGCGCTGGCTTCGAACCAGATGACCATCGCGACCGCGAGCGCGGTCGTCACCACTGCTTTCTGGCTGGCGGTGAGCGTGCACGTCTTCGGCTGACATGAATAAGACCAGGGTCTGAGCCGCTCGGCGTGAGTCCGTTCGACGCGATGTCTCAGCGGTGAAATCAAACCTCGGCTCTCGCCTTGCACTGGCATAACCCCTATATGCCATCTTGCGATTGCTTGCGGGGCTTTCCCTAGGTTAAGAGCAATGGCCCCAGCGCACGGTGCGCTAATCGAAGACATCCAGATAGCGGCCCGTGAGCGCCGAACGGAGGCTAGACCATGCTTCAGAAAACCAGCCATTTCATGCGCCAGGCCAATCTCATCAACGGCGAATGGGTGCAGGCCGACAGCGGCCAGACGGTCGACGTCACCAATCCGGCAACCGGCCTCAAGATCGGCACCGTGCCCAAGGCAGGCAAGGTCGAGACCCGCCGCGCCATCGAAGCCGCCGACGAAGCTTTCAAGACCTGGCGCAAGACCACCGCGCTCGAGCGCTCGAAGCTGCTGCGCAAGCTGCACGATGCCATGATGGACAATCAGGACGTTCTGGCGGAGCTCCTGACCATTGAACAGGGCAAGTCGCTGTTCGAATCGAAGGGCGAGATCGGCTCGGCCGCCTCCTACATCCTGTGGTTCGCCGAGGAGGGCCGCCGCACCTATGGCGATGTCGTGCCGTCGCCGTGGGCGGACCGCCGCATCCTGGTGACCAAGGAACCGGTCGGCGTCATCGCCGCCATCACGCCGTGGAATTTCCCGTCCTCGATGCTGGCCCGCAAGCTCGGCCCGGCACTCGCCGCGGGTTGCACCGCCGTGGTGAAGCCAGCCTCGCAGACGCCTTACTCCGGTCTCGCCTGGGGCGCGCTGGCCGAGGAAGTCGGCTTCCCCAAGGGCGTAATCAACATCCTGACCGGTGCGGCCGGCGAGATCGGCGATGAGATCTGCGCCAATCCGCTGGTCAAGAAGATCACTTTTACCGGCTCGACCGAGGTCGGCAAGATCCTGATCCAGAAGTCGTCTGTCACCGTGAAGAAGGTGTCGATGGAGCTCGGCGGCAATGCGCCGTTCATCGTCTTCGACGACGCCGACATCGACCGCGCCGTCGCCGGTGCGATCACGGCCAAGTATCGCAATTCGGGCCAGACCTGCGTCTGTACGAACCGCTTCCTTGTCCAGGCCGGCGTCTATGACCGGTTCGTCGAGAAGCTGGCTGCCGCCAGCGACAAGCTGAAGGTTGGCTCCGGCCTGGAGGAGGGCGTGCAGCAGGGGCCGCTGATCGACGAGAAGGCGGTCGAGAAGGTCGAGGAACTGATCGCCGATGCGACTTCGAAGGGCGGCAAGGTCGTCGCCGGCGGCAAGCGCCATGCGCTCGGCGGCTCGTTCTTCCAGCCGACCGTCATCGCCGATGCAACGCCCAAGATGCGCTTCATGAAGGAAGAGATATTCGGGCCGGTGGCGCCCGTCTTCAGGTTCGAGACCGAGGAAGAAGCGATTGCGCTTGCCAATGACACCGAATTCGGCCTCGCCTGCTATTTCTACACCGGCGATCTCGGCCGCGCCTTCCGCGTCATGGAAGGGCTGAAATATGGCATGGTCGGCGTCAATGAAGGCCTGATCACCACGCCGGAAGCACCGTTCGGCGGCGTCAAGGAGTCCGGGCTCGGCAAGGAAGGCGGACATCAGGGTATCGAGGATTACCTCGACACCAAATATGTCTGCATCGGCGGCCTCGGCCTCTGATAGACTGTCGCCGGGACAGGCAGGCCTGTGATCTGCCTGCCCCGGCTACGAAACGGGCCGTCTGGATCAACTGACGTTTGCGGGCATGGCAATGAAGGACGGCGAGGTTTTCGGCACCACCCAGGCGGGCGACCCGATTCGCCGCTTCACCATCAGAGGCGGCGGACTTAGCGCCAATATCCTTGGGCTCGGCGCGATCATCCAGGACCTGCGCCTGGCCGGCCACGATGCGCCTCTCGTGCTCGGCTATGATAATCTATCATCCTATGAAACCGACACGGCTTTCTTCGGCGCGGTCGTCGGCCGCTATGCCAACCGCATCCGCGACGGCCGCTTCACCATCGCCGGCAAGCGCTACCAGACCGAGCGCAATTTTCTCGACAAGCACACGCTGCATGGAGGCTCGCAAGGCTTTTTCCATCGGCCGTGGACGGTTTCGCTGCACGGGCGGGACTTCGTCACGCTGACGCTGCACGATCCCGACGGCACGATGGGCTTTCCCGGGGCACTCGACGTCACCTGCACCTACCGGCTGAAGATCCCCGGTACGCTCAGCGTCGAGATATCAGCGACGTGCGAGGAGCCGACGCTGTGCAATCTCACGCAGCATTCCTACTTCAACCTCGATGATGGCGGGACGGGCGACATCCTCGATCACCGGATGATGCTCAATGCCGGCGCCTATCTGCCGGTGGATGGCGAAATGATTCCGACGGGCACGGTGAAGCCTGTCGACGGCACGCCCTTCGATTTCCGCCAGGCGCGGCCGCTGCGCATGGAGACCGAAGGCGAGCAGCTTGCCTACGACCAGAATTTCTGCCTCGCCTCGGCGCGTGGGCCGCTCAAGCAGGCGGCGTGGGTGCAAGGAGCGAGCTCCGGCGTCGAGATGGAACTGTGGACCACGGAGCCCGGCGTCCAGCTCTATACCGGCCAGTATGTGACGCCGCGCACGGGGCTGGAAGGGCGAAACCACAAAGCTTTCTGTGGTTTTTGCCTGGAGCCGCAAATATGGCCGGACGCACCGAACCGGCCCTATTTCCCGCAGGCGACACTGTGGCCGGGTGCGATCTACCATCACGTGACGGAATATCGGTTCCGGCTGCCCTGACCCTCAATCCGTTTCGAATGCCGCACGCAACGTCTCGAATGGCGCCAATGCGCCGCGAACCTGCACCACGCTGGCCGCGACACGGTGCGCGCGCTTTGTAGCCTCCGCAGGGGTGTGTCCGGCGAGACGCGCGGCGAGATAGCCGCCGTTGAAGGAATCGCCCGCGCCCGTGGTGTCGACGGGCGTGGCCACATGGATCGCCTGAACGTCCCGCAGCGTCCCGTTCTCGACGATCAGCGCCGGCCGTTCACCGTTCTTGACCACGACTTCGCCGACCAGTTGCCCGAGCCGCCCAGCCGTTGCCTGTGGCGCTTCATCGCCGAACAGCATCTGCTCGTCCGGGAAAGTCGGCAATGCGATGTCGGTGACGGCGAGCGCCTCCAGGATCGCGGCTTGCGCCTCCTCGCGATCGCGCCACAGCCGTGGCCGGTAGTTGGGATCGAAGGCGATCAGCGACCCCGCGGATCGCGCCTCGGCCACGGCCGATAGCAACGTGGCGCGCGCAGCGGAGTCCAGAATTCCCAAAGTGATTCCGGAAAAGTAGACAAGCGCCTGCTTTTCAAGGCTTTTTGCCAACGCAGCCGGATTGGAGGCAAGCTGCCTGGCAGCCGCATCGCCGCGCCAATAGGTGAAGGAGCGTTCCGCGCCGGTCAGCGTGATGGCATAGAGGCCGGGCCGCGCGCCCGGGATAACAGGGCTTTCGCCAATGCCGATGCCATTGTCCGCGAAGAAGCCGATCTGATCTTGCGAGAAAGGATCGTCTCCGAAAGCCGAGACGTAGGTCGCTGGCCTTCCACTCAGCGCATGCAGGGCCCACAGCGTGTTGAACGTATCGCCGGCAAATCCCATGCGCCAGTTCGAACCCGTTTGGCCCGAAAGCTCGATCATGCATTCGCCGATCGAGGCGACACCTTTGCCGATCATGATCCATTCCCCTGTTACGATGCTGCTGTAGCTTTTTGGAGAGTAGAGCGCCATGCTTGGCAAGGGCGGTTTTTTCCGTCACCTGCGATTCCAACAGGTTTGGCGGGATGCGATCGGTGCGGCAAAACGTTATCCCCTGAAGAGGAACCGGCTTGGCTTCGATATGGCGTTATCTTTTGGCGGGTCTTGGTCTGGCAGCCTTGCTGGCTGGCATCCTGGCAGTGGTCTATCTGACCGCACCGCGAACCGCGCAGGTTGCCGGCCCGGATATCTCCCGAACCAAAAAGACCGAGAACGGATTGTTCATGGCGAGCTTCGCGCCGGAACGCGGCGTCGTCCGTCAAGGCGAACTGGAAGCCTGGCTGTTGACCTTGAAGACGATAGCCGGGACGCCGGTGGAAGGGGCCGCGATCGCGGTATCGGGAGGCATGCCGCAGCACCGCCACGGCCTGCCGACCAGCCCGCAAGCGACGGACTATCTCGGCGACGGGCGCTATCGCATCGAAGGCGTGAAATTCACCATGAGCGGCTGGTGGCAGCTGCATTTTGCCATCTCCGCGACGGCTGGGTCGGATACGGTCGTCTTCAACGTCGTGCTGTGAGCCGCAGATGAGGCGTCTTGCGCGCTTTTTCGTCTTGATGGCGATGGCCGTCCTTGCCGGCTGCGGCAAGCCGGACTTTTCCGATGCCGAGAAGAAGACCATCGCCTCGCTGGCGCTGTCGAGGCTGCCGGCCCTGAAACCCGACACCACCAACCGGTTCGCCGATGTCCCGGCCGCCGCTGCCCTTGGCTCGACGCTGTTCTTCGACGCCAGCATGAGCCGCGACGGCACGGTGTCCTGCTCGACCTGCCACAAGATCGACCGGCAGTTTCAGGACGGCTTGCCGCAGGCGGTTGGCGTCGGCCGCACGAACCGGCGTACCATGCCGCTCGCCGGCATCGCGCGCGATCCCTGGTTTTTCTGGGACGGACGGCGCGACAGCCTGTGGGCGCAGGCGCTCACGCCGCTGGAGAACCCGCTGGAGCAGGCGGGAAACCGTGCCGCCTATGCGCATTACATCAAGGCGCGCTTCGGCGACCGCTATGAGCGCATCTTCGGCCCGCTGCCCGATCTGTCCGACATACCAGCCAATGCCAGTCCGCTCGGCAGCGATGCCGAGAAGGCTGCATGGAGCGCCATGAGCGACCAGCAGCGTGACGCGATAAACCGGGTGTTCGCCAACATCGGCAAGGCAATCGCTGCCTTCGAACGCTCGATCGAGCCGCCGCAGGCCCGCTTCGACCGGTTCGCGCTGGACCTGGCGACCGGCGCCGAGCCGAAAGGCGACGCCGCCTTCTCCCAGGAGGAAATCCTCGGCCTGAAACTGTTCATCGGCAAGGCCAATTGCGTGACCTGCCACAATGGGCCGCGCTTCACCGACAATGGGTTCCACAACACCGGCGTGCCGCCGGTCAACGGGCTGCCGCCGGATCGCGGCCGCGTCGACGCGGTACGCCAAGTTCAGGCCGACCCGTTCAACTGCTTCGGCGCCTATCGCGATGGCGATGTCGGCGCCTGCGGCGAATTGCGGTTCATGGTCAAGGATGCGCCGGAATTGGTGCGCGCCTACAAGACGCCTTCGCTGCGCGGCGCGGCCACGCGGCCGCCCTACATGCACGCCGGTCAGTTTGCGTCGCTCGACGAAGTGGTGGCGCACTACGCGAAGGCAGCCCCCAGCGTTGAGGGTACATCCGAAATTCATCCGCTTGAGCTGTCGGACCGCGAGCGCGCGGCGCTGGTGGCGTTTTTGAAGACCTTGGCGGAGTGAATTATCGATCCTTCACAGTCTCCATCGCCACGAAGGTCGAGGTCTGGGCGACATGGGGCAAGGCGGAGATGCGTTCACCGAGCACGCGGCGGTAGGCGGCGATGTCCCGGGTCCGCACCTTCAAGAGGTAGTCGAAGCTCGACGCCATCATGTGGCACTGCTCGATCTCGGGCACGGCCTGTACGGCACGGTTGAAGGCATCGAGTGCGGCCGAACGGGTGTCGGACAGTTTCACCTGGACGAAGGCGACATGGCCTTCGCCCATGCGCTCGCGGTCGATAATCGCCTGGTAGCCCCTGATATAGCCGTCCTTCTCCAGCCGCTTCACCCGCGCCTGCACCGGCGTCTTGGACAGGCCGACCTTGGCGGCGAGCTCCGACATGGAAAGCCTGCCGGCGCTTGCCAGCGCCGACAGGATGTTCCTGTCGATGCGGTCCAATTGGTCTTCCCTCATCGAAAATGCAGCCTTCTTCGGGTAGTTTGCGGTGATATGATAGATCGATCGAACTGCAATGTCGATTTCTTCAGACCGCCTGAAAATCGGGACTTGTGCTAGCTTGCGCCATTCGGTCCGGTGACCGCCGGCCCGCTCCCTTGTGCTTGCCCGTAGGACCCGCCATGCCAGCGCTCGACGCCATCCGCCAGCAAATCCGCGCCAACTATCTGCCCGACGAGGATCAGGCCGTGAAGGCGCTGGCCGAGGCGAGCGGCCTCTCGGCGGAGGACCGCCGGGCGATCTCGGCTCATGCCGCCGATCTGGTGCGGGCGGTGCGCGGCTCGTCCGATCCGCGGCTGATGGAGGTTTTCCTGTCCGCCTATGGCCTCTCCACCAAGGAAGGCGTGGCCCTGATGTGCCTGGCCGAGGCGCTGCTGCGCGTGCCCGATACCGAGACCATGGACGACCTCATCGCCGACAAGATCGCGCCGCACGACTGGTCGGCGCATTCGGGCGGCTCGAGCTCCATCTTCGTCAACGCCTCGACCTGGGCGCTGATGCTGACCGGCCGCGTGCTCGACGAAGGCGAGGGCGGCATCGAAGGCACGCTGCGCGCCATGGTGCGCAGGCTCGGCGAGCCCGTCATCCGCAAGGCGGTGGCGGCGGCGATGCGCGAGATGGGCGAGCAGTTCGTGCTCGGCCGCACCATCGCCGAAGCCGTGAAGCGCGGCCGGCCGATGACGCAGAAGGGTTATCTCTATTCCTTCGACATGCTGGGCGAGGCGGCCCGCACCGAGGCCGATGCGCTGCGCTACCACAAGGCCTATGCAGACGCCATCTCGTCACTCGATGCCGGTTCAAACGGGCCTGATATCCGCCACAACCACGGCATCTCGGTGAAGCTCTCGGCGCTGCATCCGCGCTACGAGGAAGCGCAGAAGGAAGAGATGCTGCCTGTCATGGCCGAGCGGCTCCTTTCGCTGGCGCTCGCGGCGCGCCATTCGCGCATGGGCCTCAATATCGATGCCGAGGAGGCCGATCGCCTCGACCTCTCGCTCGACGTCATCGAGCGCGTGCTTGCCGAGCCGGAGCTTGCAGGCTGGAACGGCTTTGGCGTCGTCGTCCAGGCCTATGGTCCGCGCGCTGCCTTCGTCATCGACTGGCTCTATGCGCTTGCCACGAAATGCGATCGCACCATCATGGTGCGGCTGGTCAAGGGTGCCTATTGGGATACCGAGATCAAGCGGGCGCAGACGCTGGGGCTCGCCGGCTACCCCGTCTTCACCCGCAAGGTCAACACCGACGTTTCTTATCTCGCTTGCGCGAGAAAGCTTTTGTCGATGACCGATCGCATCTATCCGCAATTCGCCACCCACAATGCCCACACTGTCGCCGCCATCCTGTCGATGACGAAGAACCGTGAGAGCTTCGAGTTCCAGCGCCTGCACGGGATGGGCGAGGCGTTGCACGAGACGGTGCGCAAGGCCGAAGGCACGCGCTGCCGCATCTACGCGCCTGTCGGCGCGCATTCCGACCTGCTCGCCTATCTGGTGCGCCGGCTGCTGGAGAACGGCGCCAATTCATCTTTCGTCCACCAGCTTACCGACGAGGATGTCGAGCCCGAAGACATCGCGCGCGACCCGCTAGAAGCGGTCGAGAGCCAAGGCCCCGCCGCCAATCCCGCGATCCCCCGGCCTGCCGTCATCTTCGGTGCAAGCCGCCGCAACTCGAAAGGGTTCGACATCACCGATCCGGTGACGTTGGCAGCGATCGACAAGGAGAGGACAGCCTTCGCGGGCCCTAACCGCTGGCACGCCAAGCCGATCACGCGCGCGGCCGGCTATGGCGAGCAACGCCCGGTCGTCAATCCCGCCAGGCCTTCGGAAGTGGTGGGCATGGTCAGCGAAGCCACCGCCAAGCAGGCGGCAACCGCCGTGCGCATCGCCGTCGAAGCGCAGCCAGCCTGGGCAAAGCGTCCGGTTGCCGAGCGCGCGGCCATCCTCAATCGCGCCGCCGATCTCTACGAGGCCAATGCCGTCGAATTCTTCGCGCTGGCCACCCGCGAGGCCGGCAAATCGCTGGCCGACGGCGTCGCCGAAGTGCGCGAAGCGGTGGATTTCCTGCGCTATTACGCGGCCGAGGCGGCCAATGCCGAAGCGGGCACCGAGGCGCGCGGCGTCATTGTCTGCATCTCGCCGTGGAATTTCCCCCTCGCCATCTTCACCGGCCAGATCGCCGCAGCGCTCGTCACCGGCAATTCGGTAATTGCAAAGCCCGCCGAACAGACGCCGCTGATCGCTTTCCGAGCCGTCGAAATGCTGCGCGAGGCCGGCGTGCCGGAAGACGTCATCCAGCTTCTGCCGGGCGATGGCCCCTCGGTCGGCGGGCCACTGACATCAGATCCGCGCATTGCCGGCGTCTGCTTCACCGGCTCGACCGAGGTCGCCAAGCTGATCGAGAAGCAACTGGCCGAGACAGCCGCGCCCGATGCCATGCTGATCGCCGAGACGGGCGGGCTGAATGCCATGATCGTCGATTCCACCGCGCTGCCTGAGCAGGCGGTGCGCGATATCCTCGCCTCCGCCTTCCAGAGTGCGGGCCAGCGCTGTTCGGCGCTGCGCGTCCTCTATGTGCAGAAGGATGTCGAGAAGAAGATGCTGGAGATGCTGAAGGGCGCCATGGAGGCGCTCAAGGTCGGCGATCCCTGGGCTATCTCGACGGATGTCGGTCCCGTCATCGACGACGAGGCGCAGGGTTCGATCCGCGATTACTGCACGACGATGGGTTTGCAGGGACGGCTGATCGCCAAGCTCGAAGCACCCAGGGATGGCCGCTTCGTCGCGCCGCATGTGTTTCGGGTCAAGGGTATCGAGGAGATGGAGCGCGAAGTGTTCGGGCCGGTGCTCCATGTCGCCAGTTTCGACGCCGATGAGATTGACGCGGTGATCGCCGCCATCAACCGCAAGGGCTACGGCCTGACGTTCGGTCTGCACACCCGCATCGAGGGTCGCGTGCAGCATTTCGTCGACGGGATCCATGCCGGCAACATCTATGTCAACCGCAACCAGATCGGCGCGGTCGTCGGCTCGCAGCCATTCGGCGGCGAGGGGCTGTCCGGGACCGGGCCCAAAGCCGGCGGACCGCATTATCTCCGGCGCTTTCGCAAGGGACCGGAGGCAGGCACGCCTGTTGGCGACGGCCACAAGGTGACGGCGACCGAACTCGCCGACAATCTGCCCGATCCCGCGCTTGGCGGCTGGTCGACGCGGCCGGACCGCATCGCCATCCTGCGCAAGCATTTGCGCGGCAAAGGTGCCGCGGCGATCGGTGCCGCCGCCGCAATCGATTTCGGCCAGGTCGACCTGCCCGGGCCGACCGGCGAGGCCAATACACTGTCATTGGCGCCGCGCGGCCGGGTGCTGTGCTTGGGACCGGACGGCGACACGCTGTTTGCGCAGACGATCCAGGCGCTCGCCGCCGGCAATGCGGTGCTGGCGGTGGCGCCAGGCGCGCCGGCGGCGCTTTCGGCGCTGACCGGCAAGGGCCTGCCGCTGGCGGCGATCGACGGCCGCCCCGATCCGGTTGAGGCGCGTTCGTTACGCGTCGACGTCGTCGCCTTCTCGGGGACGCCGGAGGCGGCGCGCATCGTGCGCAAAATGATCGCCGAACGCTCAGGGCCGATCGTGCCGCTGGTCAGCGAGGTGCTCAATCCGGCGGCTTACGCGCATGAGCGGGCCGTTTGCGTCGACACGACCGCCGCGGGCGGCAATGCCAGCCTGCTTGCGGCGGCGTGAGGACCCTTATCCGGCTGGCGAGGTTGCTTCAGGCGCCCTCGACGACCGAAAAACCCTCGAACTGGGGATGGCCGAGATAGTGGACCTTCGTCGTGCCGACGTTCCTGTGGGCGGCGCGAAAGTTCTCCGACTTGGTCCAGGCGATGAAATCGTCGTGGCTTGCCCAGACCGTGTGCGAGGCAAACAGCGTATAGCCTTCGGTCTCGTTGACTGGGCCGCGCAGCAGATGGAACTCCCGGAAGCCCTTCATTTCCGCAAGGCTGGAATCACGGTTTTTCCACACGGCCTCGAAATCGGCTTCCGAGCCGTTCTGCACCTTGAAGCGGTTCATGGCGATGTACATGGAGTTCCTTTCGATTTCCTGGACTTAGACGGGTGGTGCCGCAGGATGCCGCGTGCGGCCCCACGCCGTGCTCAGACCCCGAAGGCGATGCCGGTCTTGGCATCTGTCTTGAGTTTTCGCATGCAGGTGTTCGGCTCGACGCCGGTGCCGACGCATTCGGTCGCGCTGTTGATCAGCACGCGGCTGACCTTGGCGCAGTTGGTGCCAGCGAGATCGAAGCGCGTCACCTTCGTCTTGCCGGCCGGCAAGTCCTTGAAATCGAGCACGGTCAGGCGGTCGACGACGCCGGCGTCGTTGAACAGCGCGATCTCGAACGCCGCCCTGGAAAGGTCGGCGCCGAGATTGTTGGTGACCACGAAGGTCAGGCGGCAGCCCTTTTCAGACGGTTGCGCGCCATTGAGTTCGAGGGCAAGAGCAGGCGCCGGCGCGGACTCTTGTGCCCACGCCGGAACCGCTGCAAGCGACATCGCCAGCGCCGAGGTCAGCAGACGAAGGGATGCCGTCAAGTTCGTCATCATCATCCTCCAAATCGCATCGTTGCCGCCAGCTTCAGCGTTATGCCCGGTTCATAGACCGCGACCGTGGTGCTGCCGTTCAACGGATTGGCGTATTTGACATCGAACAGATTGTCGGCGCGGAAATCAACCTTCAGATTGTCGGTCGCCTGGTAGCTGGCGAAAGCGTTGACCAGCGTATAGTCCTCGGCGATCGGGTTACCCTTGGGCTTGCCATTGTACTGCACCTCGCCGCCGACAGTGAGTTTGTCCTCGAGGAAGCGCAGGCCGAGCTGCACGGTGACCTGCGCGGACGGTATCGTGGCAAGGTCCGCCCGATCGCCTTCGTAGGATATGGTGTGACCATTGATGATGGAGGCGGAAAGTCCGGCGTAGCCCCATGCTGCATCATAAACGCCTTCCATCTCGAAGCCGTTGATCTTTGCCTTGGCGAAGTTCTGGTACTGGAAGCAGATCGGAATGCCCGGCCCGAAGGGGCAGCCGCTGGTCGGATCGAAGGCCGACAGCGTAACGCCGTCAATATAATCGTCGACGTCGTTGTTGAAATAGGCTGCCTTCAGCCGAAACGCGTCGCCGGATTCCAGAATGTCGTTCTGCTTGTAATTGACACCGAATTCGACGGTCTTGCCGGTTTCGGGCTTTAAATTGGGATTGGGCAGGAACGGGAAGCTGACACCCGCCGGATGGTTGCCGCTGATCAGGGTTTCGGTCAGCGAAGGCGACCGGTAGCCCTCCGCGTAGGTGCCGTAGAATTGCATGCCGGCAAGGCCGGCGCTTTCGAAAGGCGAGACGCCGACGGTGACGCGCGGCGACAGGCGGTCGCCCGACGTTTCGTGCGTGTCGTCCTCGAGGCTGTAATTGTCATAGCGCAGCCCGGCGATGACTTCGAGCCAATCCCAGCTGAGCTTGTCCTGGACGTAGGCGCCAGAAACGTTGCGCTTGCCGGAAGGCGTGTAGAAGCTGTCACCGCCTGCCGTGCCGCCAGTCTCGACGTCGTCATTCACCCAGTCGCCGCCATAGGTCAGTTCATGCGCGAGGCCGCCTGTCTCGAATCGCGACGTGTTCCAAATGTCGATGGCGGCGGTGCCGACATCGAAGGTCGACGTCGAACCTGCCGGCAACATCACGGGAAGGCCGGTGACGGGATCGAAGCGGTTTTGCGGAACAAGGCCGGTCAGGTCGAGATTGGTCTTGTTGTAGGAGGTGTTGACGTGGAGGTCGAGCCAGCTCCTGTCTTCGTCCGTGATGTTGTAGCGAGCGGTGAAGGTGTTCGACTTCAGGTCGACGTCATTGACCGGCATGCCGCCGCTGGTCTCGTTCCAGCCGTCGCTCGAACCGACCCAGCCGAGCTTCAGTTCGCTATTGTCGCTCGGGCGGATTGTGGTCTTTAGCAATCCGCTCAATACGTCGAAGCCGGTGCCCTTGACGGTGTCGCCGTCGCCATCCTTGTAGTCGTCATAATTGCGGTAGACGATGTTGCCCAGCGCATCCAAATTGTCGTTAAAGCGATAGGCGCCGGATGCGCTGGTGGTCCAGCCCTTGCCGTTGCTCTCGTAGCGTCCGGTGACGGAACCAGCCCATGTCTCGTCCGGCTTAAGGAAGTCCTGGGCGTCCTTGGTGTCGAAGAAGACCACGCCGCCGATCGCGCCCGAGCCATAGGTGTTGGCGACCGGCCCGCGGATCACGTCGACGGATTTGATAAGCTCGGGGTCGACGTAGAAGGTCGATTGGGTGCCATGGTCGGAACGTTGGAAGTTCTGCCGCGCGCCGTCGACGATAACCGCGACGCGACCGAAATCCTGCAGGCCGCGGATATTGACGCTGGTGCTGACGCGCCTGGCATCGGCCTGCGCCGCGACGCCGGGCACGCCGAACAGCATTTCGTTCGGCGTCGTCGCCATGCGGCGGTCGAGCTGTTCCTGGTCGACATGGCTGGCCGAGGCCAGCGATTGGATGGCCGTTTCTCCGGTGCGGCTGATGACCAGAACCTTGTCGAGCAGTGTTGCGCCCGCTGGCGCCGGCTTTTCCCCCTCAGCCTGCTTCGATTGATCGGCCTGCTCTCCCGCCGCCTGTGCTGATTGCTGAGCGTTGGCAGGTGGCACGTATAAGGCAATCGCCGCCACGCCCGCCAGCAAAGCCGCCGCACCCTTCGCCGCCGACCAGCCGCGCCGTTCCCAAATCGCTAACCCCATGTGCCCCAACTCCAAAGTTTCCAGGTTCGATGCGGGCTGGCCTGGGGCTGGCTGGCATTTGTGATCGTATTCGCGTCTTAAATCTTGACTCATTTAATCCGGTATTGCACTGACTAGTAAACATGATTATTCAAGTCAAGAATGAATCGGATTACGCAAACGCCTAGCCAGACGCCCGGCACAGGAAAGGGACCGATCCACATGAACACGCACAATCCCAACGACTTCCGCTATCGCGTCCGCCGGTCCGACGATGCTTCCGCCCGCTTCGACCGCGTTCCGCTGGCGGTGCGGACGCTGTCGAGCAACACGCTGTTCCAAGGTGAGCACGAGATCGGCATCGAGCATCACGGCGCGCTCTACCGGCTCAAGATCACCCGTCAGGGCAAGCTCATCCTCAACAAGTAAGCGTAAGGTAGCAGGACAATGGACCAGCGCGTAAAACCCGCCCCGCACGAAATTAGGCGGGCGCGGACGGACAATCCGAAAACCCGCGAGCGCGATCTGGCCGCACAGCTTGGCATTTCGGAGGCTGAGTTGGTGGCCGCGCATTGCGGCGACGGTGTCGTTCGCGTCGAGCCACGCGTCAACGATCTTCTGACCGGCCTCGAAGTCGTCGGCGAGGTGATGGCGCTCACCCGCAACGAAAGCGCCGTGCATGAAAAGATCGGCGCCTACGACAAGGTCGTCACCGGCAATCACAATGCCATGGTGCTGGGCGAGAACATCGACCTGCGCATTTTCCCGAAAATATGGGCGCACGGCTTTGCCGTGGAAAAACGCGACGGCGACGACATCCGCCGCAGCCTGCAATTCTTCGACGCGGCGGGCGAGGCGGTGCACAAGGTGCATCTGCGGCCGGGGTCAAACCTCTATGCCTATCAGAGACTGGTCGCTTCGCTGGAATCGTCGAACCAGGAGCCACTGGTCGCCATTTCGGGGCCAGCCGCCGAGAACGAAGGCGAGGCGGTGACAACGACCGCGAATCTCGACGATCTGCGCGATCGCTGGAGCCGGCTGACCGACGTGCATCAGTTCTTCGGCATGCTGAAGACGTTGAAGCTCAGCCGCCGCCAGGCGGTCCGCATGGTGGGCCAGGACTATGCATGGCTGCTCGACAATGATGCGGTGAGAGCCATGTTCAATCATGCCGCCGCGGGCGAGATGCCGATTATGTGCTTTGTGGGAAACCGCGGCTGTATCCAAATCCATTCAGGTCCGGTCAGGTCGATCAAGCCAATGGGGCCATGGATCAATGTGCTGGACGAGACCTTCCATCTGCACCTGCGCACCGACCACATTCATGAGGTCTGGGCCGTGCGCAAGCCGACCAGGGACGACCATGTCACGTCGCTGGAGGTCTACGACGCCGGCGGCAACATGATCATCCAGTTCTTCGGCAAGCGCCATGAAGGAGAGGGTGAGCGCGACGACTGGCGCTTCCTGGCCGAAAACCTGCCGCGCATTCCAAGCCCGACCGCAGCCTGAGGAAACGATGATGGGTCTTCTCACCGGATTGACGGCTGCGCGCGGATCGATGCTTGGCCCGATGCTCGGCTTTTCCCTTGCTTTCGGCGCGCTACAGCCGGCCGACGCCGGCGACGGTGTCTCCGTCTTCGCCGATCCCACAAGGATCGCGTCCATCGGCGGCTCGATCACCGAGATCGTCTATGCGCTCGGCGAGGAAAAGCATCTTGTGGCGCGCGATTCCACCAGCCGCTATCCGAAAGCCGCTCTCGACCTGCCGGATGTCGGCTACATGCGTCAGCTGTCGCCGGAGGGTGTGCTGTCGGTCAACCCTTCGGGCATGCTGGCGCTGCACGGTAGCGGCCCCAAGGAGGCGCTCGATGTGCTGAAGAAGACGAGCATCCCCTTCATCGAAGTGCCTGACCGGTACGACCGTGAAGGCATCCTCGAAAAGGTCCGCGTGGTCGGCAAGGCGCTCGGCGCCGACGCCAAGGCCGAAGCGCTGGCCAGGGAGATCGATGCCAAGCTGCAGGCGGCGGAAAAGCAGACGGCCTCGATCGAGGAGCGCAAGCGCGTTCTGTTCGTGCTGTCGATGCAGGGCGGCAAGATCATGGCGGCCGGCAGCGATACCGCTGCCAACGGCATCATCAAGCTGGCCGGCGGCGTCAACGCGATCGAAGGCTTCTCCGGCTACAAGCAACTGTCCGACGAGGCTGTTGTCACCGCCAGGCCGGACGCGATCCTGATGATGAGCAATGCCGGGCCGCCGGTATCGGACGATGAACTGTTCGGCAACGCATCGATCGCCTCGACGCCGGCCGGAACCGCGCGCAAGCTGATCCGCATCGACGGCGGCTATCTGCTCGGCTTCGGACCACGCACGGCCGACGCCGTCCACGACCTCGCCGCCGCGCTCTATGGCACGCAGATTACGGACTGAGCGGCATGGTCGACCAGTCGATCGCCGGGCCGGCGGAGAGGAAGATGGCCAGCGACGGTGACCGTTCCGGGCGCGCCCGTCTGGTCATCGCGCTCGCCTGCGTCATGCTTGCGGCAGCGGTAGTGCTGTCGCTGACCTCCGGCGCCTCGGATGCGTCCGCCGTCAAGGTCGTCGGCGACTGGCTGTTCGGCGCAGCGCCTGGCGACGTGGCGATGAGCGCGCGAGATCGCCTCATCGTCTATGATATAAGGCTGCCGCGCGTCGTGCTCGGCGTGCTGATCGGGGCCGCCCTCGCGGTGTCCGGCGCGGTCATGCAGGGGCTGTTCCGCAATCCGCTTGCGGATCCCGGCCTTATTGGCGTTTCGGCGGGCTCCAGCCTCGGCGCGGTGGCCGTCATCGTGCTCGGCACGACCGTGCTGTCGCCGGTGACCGCCTGGTTGGGCGCGCTGACCCTTCCTCTGGCGGCCTTCGGCGGTGGTTTGTCGGTGACGTTGCTGCTCTACAACGTCGCGACGCGGCAGGGCCGCACATCCGTCGCCACCATGCTGCTTGCCGGCCTGGCGCTGGCCGCACTTGCCATGGCGCTGACCGGTATCCTGATCTTCATGGCCGACGACCGGCAATTGCGCGACCTGACCTTCTGGCAACTCGGCTCGCTGGCCGGTGCGACATGGCAGAAGATCGGCTCTGTCGGCCCGGTCATCGTGCTTTCGCTGGCGGCGATGCCGTTCCTGGCCCGCGGCCTCAATGCGCTGGCGCTGGGCGAGGCGACCGCCGGCCATCTCGGCATTCCGGTGCAGCGGCTTAAGTACACGGCCATCGTCGGCGTCTCGGCGGCGGTCGGCGCCTCCGTCGCCGTCAGCGGCGGCATCGGTTTCATCGGCATCGTGGTGCCGCATCTTCTGCGCCTGCTGATCGGCCCCGACAATCGCTATCTGCTGCCGGCCTCGGCGCTGCTCGGCGCCTCGCTGCTGCTTTTGGCCGACGCGGTCGCGCGCACCATCGTGGCGCCCGCCGAACTGCCGATCGGCATCGTCACGGCGATCGCCGGAGCGCCGTTCTTCCTCTGGATCCTGCTGCGCAAGCGCGGCGTCATCGACCTGTAGGGGTGTTTCATGATCGAAGCGCGCGATGTTTCGGTGGCGATCGGCAGGAAAGGCATTGTCGCCGGCGTCGATTTCGAGGTCAGGTCGGGTGAGATTTCGGCCATTGTCGGCCCCAATGGGTCGGGCAAGACGACCTTCCTCAAGGCGCTGTCGGGGGAACTCGCGCATACCGGCCGGATTGCCATCAACGGCCGCGAGCTCTCGACGATAACGCCAGTCGAGGCGGCGACGCTGCGCGCGGTGCTGCCGCAGGCGACGACCTTGTCGTTTCCCTTTACCGTGCGCGAGATTGTCAGGCTCGGCCTTGTCGGAGGCCGCTCGGGTGTGCTGCCGGGCGAGGACGAACGCCTGCCGGAACGGGCGCTGGCGCGTGTCGACCTCGACGGTTTCGCCGGCCGCTTCTATCAGGAGCTTTCCGGCGGCGAGCAGCAGCGCGTTCAACTAGCCCGCGTGCTGTGCCAGGTCTGGGCGCCGGTGCTCGACGGCAAGCCGCGCTATCTGTTCCTGGACGAGCCGGTGTCCAGCCTCGACGTCAAGCACCAGCTGATCATCATGAACATTGCCCGCGACTTCGCCAGAAGGGGCGGCGGCGTGATTGCCATCCTGCACGACCTCAACCTGACGGCGATGTATGCCGACCGGATTTTCGTCATGCACCGCGGCCGGCTTGCCGCCACCGGTTCGCTGCAGGATGTGCTGAGCGACGATCTGATCGAAAGGGTATTCGGTTGCCGCTTAAGGGTCGGAGTCCTGCCAGCCGGCAATATGCCGTTCGTGCTGCCTCAATCAGCGGCCTAGATTCTGGCAGCGGCCTAGATTCTGGCAGCGGCCTAGATTTTGGCTGCGGCCTAGATTCGGGACGTTCGCCGCAGATCCAGCCTGCGGCAAACCGGATCAGGCCGCCGGTGCGCGGCGCTCCAGCAGGTCAATGCCGAGCAGGTTGCGCACGTTCGGACGCGCCGCCACGAGATCGGCGATCGTATAGCGGGCAAGGACCGCGAAGAAGGCGTTGAGCGCCTCGCGCAATGCGGAATTCAACGCGCAACTGTCGACCAGAGGGCATTCCGCGGCATCGTTCTCGAAGCACTCGGCCATGGCGAAGCTTTCCTCCGTCACGCGCACGACGTCGAACAGATTGATTGATTCCGCGGCACGGCCAAGCCTGACGCCGCCATTGCGGCCACGCACCGTCTCGACAAGGCCATTCTCGACCAGTGGCTGGAGGATCTTGAACAGGAAAAGCTCCGACACCGAATAGGCGGCGGCGATCTCGGGGATGCGGCTCAGCCGATCGGTATTGGCCGCGCAATACATCAGGATGCGCATGGCGTAATTGGTCTGGCGGGTAAGCCGCATCTTGTCCTCACAAAGCGCCGGCGAGTTGCGATCACGCCAGATTTTGAACTTTGCTGGTGCGGCTTTGCTCCGAGCTTTCGGATTCGCCACACTGGCCTCGGCGGAATATGGCCTATACCTTGGAATAATTCCAGACTAGCTTCGCATAATAGCTGAATATTCTCGTCAACTTTGTGTGCGCAATGCGGCAAGACGCGGGCCGAATCGGCTGTTACGCGCATTTCCTCGGGCGAAACACCAGAGCGGTCCAGTGATTGGCAGAATGGCCGACCGCCCTAACTCTTTGTTTTCACGCAATTCCGTGGGGAAAGCGCCAGGCGCTTTTCCAGGGACCAGCGTTACACACCTTTCCTGGAATGCTCTAAATAGGTCCGAGATCGACGAGGAGCGGCTCTGACATGTCACAATCAGCCACGGCCCTGGCTTCCGGCGGATATGATGCCGACGCGCATGCCAAGATTGTAATGCTGCGGCGGACCAAATTCGTCGCCACGGGGGCACTTGCGCTTTGCGTCGTCGTGTTCGCCCTGGCCAAGTCCTTCGAGAGCACCTATCCTTGGCTCGGCTTCGTCGCCGCTTTTGCCGAGGCGGCGACCATTGGCGGCCTGGCCGACTGGTATGCGGTGGTCGCGCTGTTCAAGCGGCCTCTCGGACTGCCGATCCCGCACACAGCAATCATCCCCGAGAACCAGAACCGCATCGCCGACAATCTCGGCCGTTTCATCGAAGTCAATTTCCTTGCCCCCGAGCCGGTGCGCGAGAAGCTGGCCGAGGTCGATTTCTCGGCGCTCGTAGCCGACTGGCTGGCCGATTCCGAACGTGCCGCGGGCCTGTCGCGTTTCGTCGTGCGCCTGGTTCCGCAGACGCTTGCCGCCGTCGAGCAATCGGGGCTGCGCGGCTTCGTCACCAGCCGGATGCTGGAGCAGATCGAAAAAGTGCCGCTGGCGCCGTTGGCGGCCGAATTGCTCTCGGCCCTGACCGACGATCGCCGTCACCAGAGGCTGTTCGATGAGTTCATCAAGGTGATCGGCCAGTTCCTCAACGATGAACAGGCGCTGACGACCATGCGCGAAAAGATCCGCGAGGAACTGCCGTCGCTGTTCAACCTGTTCAGGGCCGACGCCTATCTCCTGAAGAAGATCGTCGCCTCGGCCGGTTCGCTGCTCGACGAGGTGAGAGCCGATCCCGAGCACCCGATGCGCGCAGAATTCGATCGTTTCGCACAGGGCTTCGTCGAGCGGCTGAGAACGTCGAAGCAATATGCAAGGCGCGCCGAGAAGCTGAAGCGCGATTTCCTCGCCAGGCCGGAAGTCAAGGCGCTGGCCGGCGACATGTGGGAAAGCCTCAGCCTGTTCATCGAGCAGGATGCCAAGGCGCCGCGATCGATCATCCGCGCGCATCTTGCCAACATGTTCGTCGAGGTCGGCCGGCATCTGGCCGGAGACGCCAAGATCAGGGCCGACATGAACCAGGGATTCGTGGTGGCGCTGTCCTCTTTCGTCGAGAGCCAGAAGAGCGGCGTATCGAAATTCATCGCCGACCAGGTCAAGCGCTGGGACCTGGCGCAGCTGACGCGGTTGATCGAGATGAATATCGGCCGGGACCTGCAATATATCCGCTTCAACGGCATGATCATCGGCGGTCTGGCTGGCATCGCGCTTTACACAGCTGAGCGGCTGTTTCTCGTCAATTGACGGGCGCACGCCATGCCCTATTCTCATGGACGGGCATCAGCAGTCGCGGCAACAGGGGAGCAGATGAGCATGGCCAAAGAACCGGATTCCGATTCCTTCACGGACATGTTCGGCCGGTTCGGCCGTGACCTGAAACTGCCCAATGTCGATGTCGAGGCGATCCTCGCGCACCACCGCAAGAACCTTGAAGCACTGGAGAAATCGGCGCGGGCAAGTGCCGCCGGCGCGTCGTCGCTGTTCTCCAGGCAACGCGAGATGCTGCAGGACACGCTGCGCGAAATTGCCGACATGACGCAAGGCTACAGAGCGCCCGGCACGCCGCAGGACCTGATGGCCAAACAGACTGAGTTCGCCAGGAAATCCTTCGAGACTACGTTGAAGAATGCCAGCGAAGTGGCCGAGCTGGTCAGGAAATCCGGCACCGAATCGGTCGACATCCTGCGCATGCGCATCAAAGAGGCGATGGAGGAAATCCGCGCCGGCTACGAGAAGAAGTAGCTTGCGTGACAAAGACCGGTTGCCTGCCAACCCTGCGCCAGGCGAAGTTTGTTCGGATGCTCTTTCATCGGCCGCTATGCCTTTACACCATGGGTACCCTCAAATGCCAAGGCCGGGCGAACACGGCTTGACGTAGAGTGATGCCAGGATTCGCATCGATCCCAAGGGGACCGAATCATGCAGGGCGAATTGACAGAGGCCGCCGGTTCGTGGTCCGGAAGCGTTGGAAGCTATCGGGAAAACAGGAATGACCGAAATACGGCCTAAGACGCCGCCGACCTACGAGCAGTTGAGGACGATGTCCGGGCAGGAGCTTGGCGTCTCGGAATGGACGACAGTCGACCAGAACCGTATCAACCAGTTCGCCGAATGCACCGGCGATCATCAATGGATCCATGTCGACCCCGAACGGGCGCGGCGGCAAAGCCCGTTCCGCACGACGATCGCCCATGGCTATCTGACGCTGTCGATCATCGGCGCGCTGGCGCTCGGCATGGGAATCGTGCCCGAGAACACGCAGGCCGCCTTCAACTACGGCTTCGACAAGGTGCGTTTCCTGGCGCCGGTCAAGGTGGGCGCACGCATCCGGCTGCGCACCACGCTGCTGTCCATGGAGGACAGGGGGCCGGGCCAATACCTGATGAAGGCCGCCAACACCGTCGAGATCGAGGGCGAGGAAAAGCCGGCGCTGACGGCCGAGACGCTGGTCATGCTCTATGAGCGCCGCAAGCGGGCAGGGGCCTGAGCGGCATTCGCCCAAGCCCCTGAATTGATCTTCGTCAGGCATTCTCCGCCCGCCGGCTCGGCAAAAGGCTGAGCGCCAGCGCCGCCACCGCCAGTGCCGTTGCCGTCTGGAAGGTCACCTGCATTCCGCTGGCCGCCGCCGCTGACGTCAGCATGCCTTGGCCGCCGGCTTCACGTCCTCCGGCCGATGCGGCGGCGAATAGGGCGCCCATCACGGAGGCGCCCGTGATGAGGCCAAGGTTGCGCGACAGATTGAGCAGGCCGGAGATGACGCCGCGTTGACCGCCGCCGACGCTGCTCATGACGGCGGCGTTGTTCGCTGTCTGGAACAGGGCATAGCCGAAGCAGGTCACGGTGATGGGGACGACATAGCTGACGATGCCGAGTGTCGTTATCGCCAGGGACAGGAGGAACGTGCCCGTGGCAAGGCCGAGCAGGCCCGCGACCATCATCCTTTTGGCTCCGAAGCGATCGGCAAGGCGTCCGGCAAGCAACGCCGACAGCGCCGAAACCAGCGGGCCTGTCGAGAGCACCAGTCCGGCGTTTGCCGCGTCCAGTCCGAGCCCGCGCGAGAGATAGAACGGCGCGACCACCAAGGTCGCCATCATCACCGTGGCGACGATCAGGTTCATGGCAAGGCTGGTGCTCAGTGAGAGATCGCGGAAGGCGGAAAGCTCGACCAATGGGTTTTTCGCCATCCTTTGCGCCGTGGCGAACAGGAAGATGCCGATGCCAGCCGCGACCAGCAGGCCGATGTTGATGGGGCCGAAACTGCCTCTACCCAGTGTCATCGCCAATGCGTAAGCCGCCAATGCCAGGGCCAGCAGGCCCGTGCCCAAACCATCGAAGCCGGCTTGGCCGGTCCGCACCGTCCGGTTGCCGGTAGGCAAAGCACGCCAGGCCATTGCAAAGGTCAGGATGCCGAGCGGCACGTTGACCAGGAAAATCGAACGCCAGCCGAGAGCGGCGATCAGCAGGCCGCCCATGGAGGGGCCGAGCGTGGTGCCGATGGCCGACATGGCGCCGAGCAGGCCCATGGCGCTGCCGGTCCTGGCCTTGCTCACCGTCTCGGCGACAAGGGCCAATGTCAGCGCCATCATCAGCGCCGCGCCAAGCCCTTGCACCGCCCGCGCCGCGATCAGCAGCCACAAAGCCGGCGAGAGGCCGCAGAGCACCGACGCAGATGTGAACAGCGCGATGCCGAAAAGCAGCAGCGGTCGCCGCCCGAGCATGTCTGCGAGGCGCCCGGCACTGACGATCAGGATGGTGATGGCGAGCAGATAGGCAATCACGACCCATTGCACCTGTTGGAACGAGGCATCGAATGCCTGCATCAGCGCGGGAAGACCGACGCTGGCGATGCTGGTGCCGAGCGACGACAGCAGCGTGGCCAGCGACAGGCTCGCCAGCGCCCATCCAGCCGATGGGATTTTCTGTGCGACCGATGCGTGCTCGTTGCGATGTTGCTCAGTGACTGCCACGGCGATCTCCCTTTGTCGGCTTCAGGTCGAAGCTTCGAAGATCTAATCGTTTGCAGGATGTGGCGGAACGCGCAGCATTTGCATTCTATTCGTGCGTTGCACGCCACATCAGCGGATTTCGTGCTAGGATCGAACCATGTCGCCGCCCGATCTCAACCTGCTCGTCGCCCTCGATGTCCTGCTGGACGAAGGCAGCGTGGCGCGTGCGGCGACGCGATTACGGCTCAGCCCCTCGGCGATGAGCCGCACGCTGGCGCGCCTGCGCGCGGCGACGGGAGATCCGCTGCTGGTGCGGGCCGGTCGCGGTCTGGTTCCAACGCCACGCGCGCAGGAACTGCGCCAGCAGGTCGGTCGTGTGGTTCAGGATGCGGAAACGCTGCTGCGCCCGGCGAGGCTGCTTGATCTGCCGGGCCTGGAGAGGACCTTCACGCTGCGCACCAATGAAAGCTTCGTCGAGGAGTTCGGGCCGCGCCTGATCGCCCGCATCCAGGCCGATGCGCCGGGCGTGCGGCTGCGTTTCGCGCCGAAGTCGGACAAGGACATGGCGTCACTGCGCGAAGCGGCGATCGACCTGGAAGTAGGTGTGGCCGGCGAGACCGGGCCGGAGGTGCGCATCCAGACGCTTTTTCGCGACCGTTTCGTCTGCGCGGTGCGCAGCGGCCATCCGCTGGGCCAGGGCGCGATGACGCCGGAACGCTATGCGGCCGGCCGCCACATCAATGTTTCGCGGCGGGGCCGCGAAAGGGGGCCGATCGACCAGGCCTTGAGCCGGCTCGGATTGCAACGAATGGTCGTGTGCATGGCTTCCGGTTTTTCGGCCGCGCTCGCGATGGCGCGCGCCTCGGAGCTGATCGCCAGCGTGCCCGAGCGGCATACGCAAGGCGCGCGCGCCGGCATGCAGACTTTTTCCCTGCCGGTCGACATTCCGGCGGTCACCATTTCCATGCTCTGGCATCCGCGGCTCGATGCCGATCCGGCGCAGCGCTGGCTGCGGAGTTGTGTGCGCGACATTTGCGTGAAGTCCTGATCGCGCAAGCCGCGCCGCAGCCGTCAGCGCGGCATGGCTGCCTCTAGCACCTTGAAAATCCGCTCGTCTTCGCATTGCGCAACGTTGAAGCGCAGGAATCGGCTGGCTGATTGCGACAGGCTGAACGCGTTCCCGGGCGCCAGCACGACATTGGCCGCAAGCGCGCGGCGGGCAACCTCGGCTGCGTCCACTGCATCCGGCAGGCTGCACCAGAGGAACAGACCGGCGGGCTGCTCGATCCAGGGCGTGATCCCGATCGCCTTCAGCCGAGCGCCTGTCTCGATCATGGCGCGTGAGAGCCGGGCGCGCAGCAGGTCCATGTGCTTGCGATAGCTGCCATCCCTGAGCAGGGTCAGCACCAATTCGGCCGCGAGCCGCCCGCCGCCGAAGGTGGTGGCGATCTTGAGGTCGGCCAGCCCTTCCATCCAGTCACGGGGCGCGGCGATGAACCCGCAGCGTATCGAGGCCGAAAGCGTCTTGGAGAAACTACCGATATGGACGACACGCTCGAGACCGTCGAAAGCCGCGAGCCTTGGGGCAGGAGCGTGTTCGAAGTCGGCGAAGATGTCGTCCTCGACGATGGTCAGGTCCGATTGATCGGCGAGCTTGAGCAGCCGGTGCGCGGTGACCGGCGACAGGATCGCGCCGGTCGGGTTGTGGATGGCGGAGTTGGTGATGTAGAGGCGCGGCCGATGCTCGGCCAGCGCCTGCGCGAACAAGTCGATATCCGGTCCCGATGGCGTATAGGGGACGCTGACGACCTTGGCCTGATGGGCACGCAACAGTGCGTGGAAATTGAAATAGCAGGGATCGTCGACCAGCACTGTATCGCCGGGTTCGAGCAGGAACCGGCACAGGAGGTCGATGGCCTGCGTGCCCGATTCCGTCAGCATGATCTGTTCGGGGGAAGCCTCGATGCCATGCGTGGCCATGCGCCGCGCCAGCAATTGGCGCAGCGGCGGCAGCCCGAGCGGCGTGCCGTAGTCGGCAAGGGCCACATCATCGGCGCGCGCCACGTTGCGCAGCGCGCGACGTAGCGCTGCCTGAGGCATCCACGAGGCGGGCAGCCAGCCGCAGCCGGGCTTCAGCATCTCATCGCCCGCTTCCAGCGACTGCCGCGAAACCCAGAGCGGATCGACGGCGCGATCGAGTCGGGGGCCGATCTCGGCCAGCGACAGCGGCGCCAGCGATCCGGCGGCATAGAAGCCGGAGCCTGGCCGGGAACGGATCGCGCCTTCCGCCGCCAGTCGCTCATAGGCCTCGACCACTGTCGATTTGGAAACTTGCATGGATTTCGCGAAGGCGCGGATCGAGGGCAATCGGGCGCCGGGCGTGAGGCTGCGCGCGGCAATTCGCTGGCGGATGGTGGCCATGACGCCTTCGACAAGGGTTCCGCTGTTGTCGAATCTCGCTGATTCGTTCATCTGTACCTTCCGGTAAACCATGACAGTTTTGTTGAATTGTACTGCATTGTCTCTGGTAGCGCCATGGGTATGGGCCCGATAGAGGGCGCAACGGATGGAGTGCCTCAATGGATAAGACGACGAGCGGCTGGGTGAGCGGATTCATCGGCGTGTTGATTTTCAGCGGCTCCTTGCCGGCAACGCGCGTGGCGGTGATGGACTTCGATCCGACGTTCCTGACGTCGGCGCGCGCGGTGATAGCAGCCTTGCTTGGCCTCGCGCTGCTGCTCGTCTTCCGCGAGAAGCGCCCGGAGCGTCATGACCTGATGTCGCTTGTCATCGTCGCGTTGGGTGTCGTGGTCGGCTTTCCGTTGCTGACAGCCTTGGCGCTGAAGCATGTCACCTCTGCCCATTCCATCATCTTCGTCGGCCTGCTGCCGCTGGCGACCGCGATCTTCGGCGTGCTGCGCGGGGGCGAGAGGCCGAGACCGGCCTTCTGGCTGTTCTCATGCCTCGGCAGCGCGTTGGTGGGTGGGTTTGCCCTTGCGCAAGGCATGACGGCCTCACCCGTTGGCGACGCACTGATGCTTGCCGCCATCATCGTGTGCGGCCTGGGCTACGCAGAAGGCGCCGCGCTGTCGCGCAGGCTGGGCGGTTGGCAGGTGATCTGCTGGGCGCTGGTGTTGTCACTGCCGGTCATGCTTGTGCTGACCGTGGTAACCCTGCCACCGTCCTTCGCCACGGTCGGGACCAATGCCTGGATCGGGCTTGCCTATGTCTCGCTGTTCAGCATGCTGATCGGCTTCGTGTTCTGGTATCGCGGCCTCGCGCAAGGCGGCATCGCCGCCGTGGGGCAGTTGCAACTGCTGCAGCCCTTCTTTGGCCTCGCCCTGGCGGCGTCACTGCTGCATGAGCAGGTCAGTCCCCTGATGGTCGTCATCACGCTCGGCGTGGTGCTGTGCGTATTCGGCGCCAAAAAGTTTGCCAGGCGGGATTTGCCACGGCCCACAACCGGCGCCGCTGGCTAAAACTTCGTCACCACACCGATGCCGATGCCTTCGAAGCCGCCCATCGCCATCAGTGCAGCCGGCGCCTCCTCAAGGCTGATCTTCTTGCCGACCAGAAGCTCGGGTTTCAGCTTGCCGGTGCGGATCATCTCCATCATCGCGGGGTAGCGGTAGGCCTGCATGCCGTGGCTGCCGAGGATTTCGAGCTCGAACGCGATCACCTTGTCCATCGGCACCTGCGGGCGGGCGTGATCGCCCAGCATCAGGCCCACCTGCACATGGCGCCCGCGCCGGCGCAGATTGGCGATCGAATTGAACGAGGTCGTGGGGTGGCCGAGCGCATCCATGGACATGTGCACGCCGCCATTGGTGATCTGCTTGACCGCCTTGACGACATTCGGGGTCGTCGCCGCGTTGATGGTCGCCACCGCGCCGATCTTCCTGGCGAAGTCCAGCTTCTCTTCGGTGAGGTCGATGGCGATGACATTGGCGCCCATGGCGCTGGCGATCATGATCGCCGAGAGGCCGACGCCGCCGCAGCCATGCACCGCCACCCACTCGCCCGGCGTCACCCGGCCCTGATCGACGATGGCGCGGAACGAGGTGACGAAGCGGCAGCCGAGGCTGGCGGCAGTGGCGAATTCCATCTCGTCGGGCAGGCGCACGAGGTTTGTGTCGGCGTGCTCGATGGCGACATATTCGGCGAACGAGCCCCAGGCGTTGAAGCCCGGCTGGGACTGGTGCTCGCAGACCTGGTGATTGCCGGACGTGCATTCGAAACAGTGGCCGCAGCCGACGGCGAACGGGACGGTGACGCGCTCGCCAGCCTTCCAGCGGGTCACCTGCTTGCCGGCGGCTACCACGACGCCGGCCAGCTCGTGACCGGGGACATGCGGCAAGCGGATATCGGCGTCATGGCCCATCCAGCCGTGCCAATCGCTGCGGCACAGGCCTGTCGCCTCGACCTTGATGACGACGCCGTCCGGCGCCGGCTTCGGATCGGGAACGGTCTGGATCGTCGGCGCCTCGCCGAATTTTTCGAAGACGACGGCTTTCATCGGCAACTCCACCTTGCGCGCACTTCGGGAAACGATAGCCGATTCCCTGGCCGGTCAAGCGGAAATCGATTCCGCCAGACAAGTCGGCCGTTTGGGCATACGCCGATGGCGACGCTGCGCGTTGGCGAATGAAGGTTACTCGGCATCGATCTGGTTGTGCGGCGCGGCGTTCTGGAAGGCCGGCAGGGCCATGCAAGCGGCGTTGATGCGCGAGATCGTCGGGTAGGGCGCCATATCGACGCCGAAACGGGCATTGCTGGTGACTTGTGCCGCCAGGCAGATATCGGCCAGCCCCGGCGTGTCGCCGTGGCAGAACGTGCCGGTCTCGGGCGAAGCCCCCAACAGGTTTTCGAGTGGCTTGAAACCCTCTTTGACCCAGTGCCGGAACCAGTTGGCGACATCCTCGTCGCCGGCGCCGAACAGGGTTCGCAGCGCGGTCAGGATACGCAGATTGTTCACCGGATGGATATCGCAGGCAATCATCTGCGCCAGCATCCTGACGCGGGCGCGCCCAACTGCGTCCTTCGGCAGCAGAGGCGGTTCGGGCGTCGTCTCGTCGAGAAATTCGATGATCGCCAGCGATTGCGTCAGCAGGGTGCCGTCGCCCAGGATCAGCGCCGGCACCAGGCCCTGCGGGTTGACCGCGAGATAGGCCGGTTCGAGATGCTCGCCATGGCGCAGGTGATGCGGCACGTAGTCATAGGTCAGCCCCTTCATCTCAAGCGCAATCCGCACCCTGTAGGAGGTGGAGGAGCGGTAGTAGTTGTGAAGGACGATGTCGCTCACGCATTCACCGATTTGGCTGGCCGATGGTCACTTCGATCGTGCCGATGCCGTCGACGCCGCCGGTCATCGTCTCCCCAGGGTTGACCTTGCCGACGCCGGCCGGCGTGCCGGTGAAGATGAGGTCGCCTGGCTGCAATTCCATGCCTTCGCTGCAGATCGAGACGATGTCGGAGATCGGCCAGATCAACTCGGCGAGATCGGCGTCCTGCCGGATCTTGCCGTCGACAGCCAGCCAGATACGGCCCTGGCTCGGATGGCCGGATTTTTGCGCGGGAACCAGAGGACCGCACGGCGCGGAGAGGTCGAAAGCCTTCGACCAGTCCCAGGGCCGCGCCGCTTTCTTGGCTTCGTCCTGGAGATCGCGGCGGGTGAGGTCGATGCCGACGGCATAGCCCCAGACATAATCCAGCGCCTGGGCGCGCGGGATGCGGAAGCCCGGCTTGCCGATCGCGACCACCAGTTCGATCTCATGGTGCAGGTTGGTCGTCAGCGGCGGGTAGGGGATCGTAGCGCCGGAGTCTGCCACCGCATCGGCGGGCTTGGTGAAGAAGAAGGGTGGATCGCGCTCGTCATTGCCGAACTCCCTGATATGCGCGGCGTAGTTGCGCCCGACGCAGAAGATGCGGCGCACCGCAAATCGCTCGTTCGAGCCGGCCACCGCGACCGAGGGCGTTGGCGGAGCGGGGAGGACAAAGGCGGTCATGGTCTGTCTCTGCAGTTGGATGTCGGGCCGCGGGCACCTTCGGCCGAATTGAGAGGCCGGGCAAGGCGTCGCTTTTCATAAAGCATTGGCCGGCCGGCCGTATAAGGAATCCGGAGTTTCCATCACTTTCGCGGCGATGCATCGTCCGCTGGGATAGACTATTTGCCAATAAGTCGGCCATGGTCGCGGGATTATACTGCGGGCGGCAAACCGAAACGAGCCACATGACAGCAGCCACTGACAGCGCCCGGTTCCTGATCATCGACGATCATCCGCTGTTTCGCGAGGCGCTGCACAGCGCCGTGCAGATGGCCTACCCGGAGGTCGACACGGTGGAGGCGCGCTCGATCGCCGAGGCACTCGACCTGCTGGCCGGGACAAAGCCGTTCGACCTTGCCCTGCTCGATCTCAGCATGCCCGGGGTGCACGGCTTCGAGGGGTTGCTGCAGCTTCGGACCCGCTATCCGCGCCTGCCCGTGGTCATAGTATCCGGTTACGAGGAGCCCAAGATCATCTCCGAGGCGCTGTCCTACGGTGCTGCCGGCTTCATCCCGAAATCGGCGCGCAAGAGCGATCTGGCCAACGCCATACGCTCGGTGATGGAAGGTGCCATCTATGTTCCGGAAACTTATGAGGGCCGCCCGCCCGACGCCGACAGCACCGACCGCGCCGACATGGTGCAGCGCCTTTCGACATTGACGCCGCAGCAGTTGCGCGTGTTGCAGATGCTACGCCAGGGCCTGCTCAACAAGCAGATCGCCTATGAGCTGCAAGTGGGCGAGACCACAGTCAAGGCGCACGTCTCGGAGATCCTGCGCAAGCTCAACGTCTACAGCCGCACGCAAGCGGTGATCGAGGTTTCGAAGCTTGATAATGCGGAGCTTTTCAGGGATCAGGCGGGGTTTTGAGGGGCAGGTCTAAGCCAGCAGATGTGCCAGCAGCGCCCTTAGTTGCGCGGGCTTGAGCGGCTTGCGCATCAACTCGATGCCGCCGGCCCGCGCCGCCTTGGCGACGGCTTCGGAACTGTCGGCGGTGACGATCAGCGCCGGCACCGCGCGGCCGAGATAGCGGCGGACCTTCGATATGGTGGCGGTGCCGAGATCGCCGCCGTTGAGATGCTGGTCGGCTATGACGATGTCGGGCACCCAGTCCGTGTCGCCGAGCATGTCGAGCGCGTCGTCGGTCGAGGTCGCGGCGCGCACCAGGCATTGCCAGCGTTCGAGCAACGAGGTCATCGCCTGCAGCACCTCGACATCGTTCTCGACCAGCAGAACCTTGGTGCCGAACAAGCCGTAGCCGCGCGGCCGCTCCAGGCTTGCAGCGCTGGCGACGGCGTCCGCCGTGGCACCGATGCCGACGGGGACATCGATGTGAAAAATCGTGCCGCGACCGACCTTCGAGGAAAACGTCACGGGATGGCCGAGCGCGCCGGCGATGCGCCGCACGATGGCCAGCCCAAGGCCGAGGCCGCCGCCGGCGAGTTCGGCATTGGCAGGCATGATGCCGCGATGAAATTCCTCGAACACCGCCTCGCGCTGGTCGTCGGGAATGCCGCAGCCGGTGTCGGCGACATCGATGCGGATGGCATCGCCGCGGTGCCTGGTGCCGACAAGGACACCGCCCGAGCGGGTGTAGCCCAGCGCATTGGAGAGGATGTTCTGCAGGATGCGGCGCAGCAGCGTGCGATCGGAGCGAACCACGGCGTTGACGGCGCGGAATTTCAGCGACAGGCCCTTCAGTTCGGCCACAGGCTGGAAATCCGACCGCAGCGACGAGAACAGCGCCTCCAGGCTGACGTCGCCAATGTCGGGCTGGACCACACCCGCATCGAGCTTGGAGATGTCGAGCAGCGTGCGCAGCAGGTCCTCCATCGTCTCCAGCGAGCGCTCGACCTGCCGTACCAGTTTCCGGCCCTCGTCGCTGGTCTGCACTTCGGCAAGGGCGGAGACGGACAGATGCGCCGCATTCAACGGCTGCAGCACGTCGTGGCTGGCCGCCGCGAGAAAGCGGGTCTTGGACAGGTTCGCCTGCTCGGCATTTTCCTTGGCGGCGCTGAGGTCGATGTTCGATTGTTCCAGCCGCCGCAAGGTCGAGTGCAGTTCCTCGGTGCGAGCGCGTACCCTGCTTTCCAGTGAGATCGCGGTCTGGAACAGCGAGAAGGCGTTGCCTTGCTGGTCCATCGAGCGCTCGACGCGGCTGACCAGCGCAGCGTTGATCTTCTTCAGCCTGTCGGGATCGTCTATGTCCTTGAGGGGCACGGCAGCGCTCACTCGGCGGCCGGGCGCTCGCCGAAGGCGATGCCGGTGAAGGTCTGGTTGAGATGCATCGACCGGTATTGTTCGCCATAGGTGCCGAAGCCGATGACGTTGTTGACCCGGTAGAGTTCGGAAATCTCGCGAAAGACCTGGCGGTTGCGCGCATCCAGCCGGCGCAGGACACAGTCGAAGCCGATGATCATGTCGATGCCGCCAAGCCTCGCCTCGACGTCGAGCAGAGCCGCGCGGGTCGATTCCACCATGTCCTTGGGTTGGGCGATCGACAGCACGACACCATCGTCGATGGCGCAGAAGAACGACAGCGAGCCGTCCGCATGCATCTTCTGGATGGAGCGGCAGTAATATTCACCGCCTACCTTCACCACCACCGGATGCGAGGCGAAGCTCAGCGGCGTCAGCGTCTGCGCGACGATGCCGACCGAAGCGGCATATTCCTCGGCCGCATTGGTGGCATTGAACTCGCGCACGATGCGGTGATCGGGATCGGACGCGGTGACCACCAGCTTTTCGTCGGTGGGAACGAAATTGTCGGTCTTGAAGACATGGAAAGGGATTTCCGTGGCGACCAGCACGATGATGGCGCTGTCGGAGGTGACGTTGCCGTTGGAGATCAGGCTCGTCGTCTCGAATTTCAGGTCGTCACCGGCGGAACCGCCGAGCAGTGGTATGTCATCGAGGCCCCAATGGATGGCCGAACTCACCGCTTCCTCGGCATAGGACAGTCCGTCGATGAAACAGAGCGCGAAGGTGTTCCTGGTCCGCTCGCCGCCGATGCGCCCATGCAGCGTGCGTCGCAGATCCTCGACATCACCAGTGACCCTGTCCAAGCCCGATGACGAAAGGTTGTCGACCGTGGTGCTGACCGCGGTGAATGAACCCGAAGGGAGCAGCATGGCGAGGATATGGCCTTCCTCGAGGCCCTGCGGCGTGATTTCGCCGGCGGTCGAGCAGCCGGCGTAGTGTAGCGCCGGCGCATGGGCCGCGATTGCGCGCGAAAGGGCGCCGGCCTCGACAAGGCGCTGGGAAAAGAACAACAGGGCGAAGCCGGCCTCGATGGCGGCCGCCTCCGCCGCCACCGCGCGTGCGAAGACGTCCGGGTCGGGCTCGTCCGTGGTCAGCGCCGACAAACCGCATGCGTAGCGCGTCCGTGAAACGGTCAGCGACGTTCTCCCGCATTTCCTCCGACGCTGCCTGTGCGCGGCTGTTTATGTGCTTCTTGCGCGCCAACGTCGAAAGCCATTGTTGCCGCCAATCGGCATTTTGGCAATGGGGCGAGGGCAATGCGTGTTTCGCCCTGCCATGGCCGAAAGTACAATGATCCGGCTTTGCGCTGCGCTGTTTTTTACGGCTTGTGCGGTGTACGAATAACGCATGGCCGAAGCCCACACCGCGTCGGCAGCGTGATGACCAAGGTGATACCCAGGGAGGATTCATGTCGGACGTTTCGTTGATGGTGAACGGAAAACAGGTCCGCGGTGCGGCCGAGGACCGGACGCTGCTGGTTCACTTCTTGCGGGAGAATCTCGGCCTCACCGGCACCCATGTCGGTTGCGACACCTCGCAATGCGGCGCCTGCGTCGTCCATGTCGACGGCAAGGCGGTGAAGTCCTGTACGATGCTCGCGGTGCAGGCGTCCGGATCGAGCGTGGTGACGATCGAGGGACTTGCCAACGGTGCCGACCTGCATCCCGTGCAGGCGGCGTTCAAGGAGCATCACGGACTGCAATGCGGCTTCTGCACGCCGGGCATGATCATGACGGCGGCCGACATGATCAAGCGCCACCCCGAGGGCCTCGACGAAGCGACGGTGCGCGCAGAGCTCGAGGGCAACATCTGCCGCTGCACCGGCTACCACAACATCGTCAAGGCGATCCTCGCCGCATCGGAGGGGATGAGCGGCAAGGTCAGGCAAGCGGCGTGAGATGAACAGTACGGCAGTACGGACCAGAGCCAATTCCCCTACTGCCCTACTGCCTTACTCACCTACTGCCTTACAATTCGGGAGGAATTTCTGATGGGCATTGAAGGTGTTGGCGCTCGCGTGGCGCGCAAGGAAGACAAGCGGTTCATCACCGGCGCCGGTCGCTATGTCGACGACATGGTGGTACCCAGCATGAAGCATGCGGCCTTCGTGCGCAGCCCGCACGCGCATGCCCAGATCGTGAAGATCGACGTCGACAAAGCTCAAGCCATGCCGGGCGTCATCGGCGTGCTGACCGGCAAGGAGCTGAAGGCCGATGGCATCGGCAATCTCATCTGTGGCTGGATGATCCATTCCAAGGAGGGCTCCCCGATGAAGATGGGAGCCTGGTCGCCGCTGGCGGTCGACAAGGTTCGCTATGTCGGCGATGCAGTCGTCGTCGTGGTCGCCGACACCAAGGGGCAGGCGCGCGACGCCGCCGAAGCGGTCGAGATCACCTACAATGAACTCGAGGCGGTGGTGGATGCGACGAAGGCGCTCGAAAAGGGCGCTCCGCAACTCCATCCGGAAGCCGAAAACAATCTGATCTTCGACTGGGAGATCGGCGACGCCAAGGCGACCGACGCGGCGATCAAGGCGGCTTCCCACGTCACCCGCATGAAAATCGTCAACAACCGGCTGGTGCCCAACGCCATGGAGCCGCGGGCAGCGCTGGGCCACTACGACAGGGCGGAAGACCATTATACCTGCTGGACGACCTCGCAGAACCCGCATGTCGCGCGGCTGGTGATGAGCGCCTTCTACAACATTGCGCCGGAAAACAAATTGCGCGTCATCGCGCCCGATGTCGGCGGCGGTTTCGGCTCCAAGATCTACATCTATCCAGAAGAAATCGTCTGCCTGTGGGCGTCCAAGAAAACCGGCGTGCCGGTGAAATGGGTGGCCGACCGCACCGAGAGCTTCCTCTCCGATGCGCATGGCCGCGATCATGTCTCGACAGTGGAAATGGCCTTCGACAAGAACAACAGGATCACCGGTCTCAAGGTCGACACGTTGGCCAATCTCGGCGCCTACATGTCGCTGTTCTCGTCCTGCGTGCCGACCTATCTCTACGCGACGCTGCTGTCGGGCCAGTACGATATCCCGGCGATCCACGCCAATGTCCGCACGGTCTACACCAACACAGCACCGGTCGATGCCTATAGGGGGGCAGGGCGGCCCGAAGCCACCTATCTCATCGAGCGCACGATGGAGACCGCGGCGCGGGAACTCGGCGTCTCGCCGGCGGAGCTTCGGCGGACCAACTTCATCACCACGTTTCCGCACCAGACGCCGGTCATCATGAACTATGACGCCGGCGACTATGGCGCCTCGCTCGACGCGGCGATGGAGGCCGCCGACTATGCCGGCTTTGCCGGACGCAAGGCGGAGGCCGCCAGGAACGGCAAGCTGCGCGGCATCGGCATGAGCTGCTACATCGAAGCATGCGGCCTGGCGCCGTCGGCCGCGGTGGGCTCGCTCGGCGCCGGCGTCGGCCTTTGGGAATCGGCCGAGGTGCGCGTCAATGCCGCCGGCACCATCGAGGTGCTGACCGGCTCGCACAGCCATGGCCAGGGCCATGAGACGACCTTCGCGCAACTGGTCAACGAACGGTTTGGGGTGCCGATCGACAGCGTCTCGATCGTCCATGGCGACACTGACAAGGTGCAGATGGGTATGGGTACCTACGGCTCGCGCTCGGGCGCGGTCGGAATGTCGGCGATTGCCAAGGCGCTGGACAAGGTCGAGGCCAAGGCCAAGAAGATCGCGGCGCACCTGCTCGAGGCCGACGAGGGCGACATCGTCATCGAGAACGGCGCGCTGAAGGTCGCCGGCACCGACAAAAACGTGCCGTGGTTCCAGATGGCGCTGGCGGCCTATACCGCTCATAATTTGCCCGGTGGCATGGAGCCGGGATTGAAGGAGACGGCGTTTTACGACCCGTCCAATTTCACCTTTCCGGCCGGCTGCTACATCTGCGAGGTCGAGATCGATCCGGAGACCGGAACGACCGAGATTATCCAGTTCGTCGCGGCCGACGATTTCGGCAACATCATCAACCCGATGATCGTCGAGGGCCAGGTGCATGGCGGCATCGCGCAGGGCATCGGCCAGGCACTGCTCGAAGGCGCCCACTATGATGCCGACGGCCAGCTTCTGACAGCGAGCTACATGGACTACACCATGCCGCGTGCGGATGACCTGCCTTCGTTCAAGGTCTCGACCTCGAACACGCCGTGTCCGGGCAATCCGCTCGGCATCAAGGGCTGCGGCGAGGCCGGCGCTATCGGCTCGCCGCCGGCGGTGATCAACGCCATCACCGACGCCATAGGAATCGCGGATATCGCCATGCCGGCTTCGCCGTCTACGGTGTGGGCCGCGATCCGTGCGACGGCGAAGCACTGAAAAAAGGAGAGTGAGTAGTGAATAGTGAGTAGTGAACAAAAACGCGGTTGCCGCGGCAATTGATCACCCGCTATTCACCACGTTACCGACCAATGCCTACTCACTAATCACTACTGACTACTGACTACTGACTACTGACTATCCACTCTTCACCAGGGAGAGCCTCCAAATGTACGCAGTCAATTACCACCGCGCCGCCTCAGTCGCCGATGCCGCGAAGCTCGTCACGGGCGGCGACGCCAAGTTGCTGTCGGGCGGCATGACCCTGATCCCGGCCATGAAGACGCGGCTGGCGGCCCCCTCCGATGTCGTCGACCTGTCGCGGATCAAGGAATTGCAAGGCGTGACAGTGTCCGGCAGGGCAGTCACGATCGGCGCCGCCACCACGCATTTCGATGTTGCCAGCGACGACAAGTTGAAACAGGCCTGCCCGGCGCTCGCGCATCTGGCATCGCTGATCGGCGATCCGGCAGTGCGCTATAGGGGCACGATCGGCGGCTCGATCGCCAACAACGACCCTGCGGCCGATTATCCAGCGGCCATGCTGGCGCTAAATGCCACCATCATTACCAACACGCGCCAGATCGCGGCCGACAAGTTCTTCACAGGCCTGTTCGAGACGGCGCTGGAGGACGGCGAAATCCTCACGGCCGTCACCTTCACCGCACCGGCAAAGGCAGCCTATAAAAAATTCCGCAATCCGGCCTCCCGCTACGCCATTGTCGGCGTGTTCGTGGCCAAGGGTGAGGACGGCGTCAGGGTGGCCGTGACCGGGGCCGGCGACGATGGCGTCTTCCGCTCGAAGGAGATCGAGGCCGCGCTCGCGAAGGACTTCGTGGCTTCGGCGCTCGACGGCGTCAAGGTGCCGGCGACCAAGCTGATGAGCGATATCCACGCTTCCGCCGACTACCGTGCCAATCTGGTCGCGGTCATGGCTAAGCGCGCGGTGGCCGCCGCCAACGCCTGATTCCTTCCTGCTCCTGTCAGGCAGGAGAGGGACTTCTCGCCCCTTTTCCGCAGATGGGCGCATTGTGGCAATCTCGCACTTGCACAAAGCGATATTGCACTGCACTATGCCGGCGATCATACGCGAGCCGGGTTCGGAGTGTTCATCACGACCTGCGACCCTATTCGCATGTTTCAATGCGAAGGGAGCGGCATGACCGACATCTCCGCGACGCATGTTGTGCCGCCAAGATCCGTCGCCGACAGATCCGCCAGGACAAGACTGGCCTATCTCGACGGCTGGCGCGGACTTTCGATCGCGCTGGTGCTCATTGGCCATTTCTTTCCCGTTGCAGGGATCAATCTCGGCGTACTGGGCGTCGAATTCTTCTTCGTGCTCAGCGGCCGGCTGATGGCCGAGATCCTGTTCGTCGAGCGCTACCCGCTGAAGAAATTCTTCAAGCGCCGCTTCTCCCGCATCTATCCCGCGCTGCTGGTGTTCGTGATCGTTTCGATGATTGCGCTGTCGGGCACGTTCGTCGCCTTCAAATGGAAGGCGGCGCTGACGGCGCTGACATTCACCTACAACTATGCCGGAATTCTCGTGAACCGCGCCGGCGCGCTCGACCACATCTGGTCGCTCTGTGTCGAAGAGCATGCCTACATCATCCTGGCAGCGATCAGCGCACTTGTCGCAAGCCGTAGCCGCGTCATCCCGCTGCTCCTGGTGCTGGCGGTGCTGGCCATGGCAAACGGTGCGGTTTCGTACTGGTTCCTGCACATGGACTACGAGACCACATACTGGCGCACCGACGTGCATATTGCGTCGATCCTGCTGTCGGCCGCCATCTGCCTGCTGAAGACCGACGGCAAGCTGCCGGCCCTGTTGAAGGGCCCTTATGTGGCGGTGGCGGCGGCCATCGCGGCGGTGCTTCTGTTCATGGACCCGGTACCAACCCCGATCCACTATCTGGTCGCCGTGCCGCTCCTGGCGCTTGCCGTCAACGCTCTCGATTTCAGCACGAGATTGTTTTCTGGACTGCTGTCGTCCTGGCCTATGGCGACGTTGGGTCTATGGTCCTATTCGCTCTATCTGTGGCAGCAGCCATTCTACAAATTCGTCTATGAGCGAGGCAGCGACCCATGGCTGATGCTGGCTGGGGTCTTTGCCTGCGCGCTCTGCAGCTATTATGTCATCGAGCGGCCGTCGCGTGAGTGGCTGAACCGCAACTGGTGAGTGACGCCGCAGTGTCCCTCCCTTGCGTTGCCTAGCGGCCAAGGTCAGCCTCGCTCGATGCCGCCTGTCCGGCAGCTTGTTTGGTAAGTTCGTCCTAATATAGCCAGGGGTGACCTGGCGATCTGCTTGCCGGATAGCCCAATGTCCTTAGACATTGGTATTATGGCAGTTATTCCATGTTGTCCCGCCCCGTGCTCCGCCTAGTTTATTCGAATCGGAGCATTGCATGGGAGGATGGAATGGCAACGACCAGGGAAAACGCCGGCGGCTGGCTCGACCGCTCGCGCACGATCGCCGAGCCCGGTTTCAGCAGATGGATGGTGCCGCCGGCGGCGTTGTGCATTCATCTTTGCATCGGTCAGGCCTACGCGTTCAGCGTCTTTAACCTGCCGATGTCGAAACTGATCGGTATCACCGATTCGGCGCCCGACGACTGGAAGCTGACCGGACTCGGCTGGATTTTTTCGATCGCGATCCTGTTTCTTGGCCTCGCGGCAGCCTTCGGCGGCGGTTGGCTGGATCGCGTCGGCCCGCGCAAGGCGATGGTCGCGGCCGCCTGCTGTTTCGGTGGCGGTTTCATCGTGTCGGCGCTCGGCGTCACCTTGCATCAACTGTGGATCATCTATCTCGGCTACGGCGTCCTGGGCGGCATCGGCCTCGGGCTCGGTTACATCTCGCCGGTCAAGACGCTGATCACCTGGTTTCCCGACCGGCCGGGCATGGCGACCGGCATGGCGATCATGGGGTTTGGCGGCGGAGCCTTCATCGCTTCGCCGCTTTCGGTCTATCTGCTGAAGCTGTTTTCGACCCCGCAGCATATCGGTGTCGCCGAAACCTTCATCGTGCTGGGCATTGTCTACTTCATCTTCATGCTGATCGGCGCTGTCATCGTCAGGGTGCCGCCCGATGGCTGGCGTCCGGCCGGCTGGACGCCGCCGACGACACAAAACACGATGGTGACAACCGCCAACGTCCATCTCGACGACGCGTTGAAGACACCGCAGTTCTGGCTGTTGTGGGGCGTGCTGTGCCTCAACGTGACGGCCGGCATCGGCGTCCTCGGCCAAGCCTCCGCCATGAGCCAGGAGATGTTCCCGGGACGCATCACGCCGGCCGCCGCCGCCGGCTTCGTCGGCCTGCTATCGATCTTCAACATGCTCGGCCGCTTCTTCTGGGCGTCGACCAGCGACTATATCGGCCGCAAGACGACCTACGCGGTCTTCTTCGTGCTGGGCGTGATCCTTTATGCGGTGGTGCCGTGGACGGGCCAGTCGGGCAACGTGTTCCTGTTCGTGCTGTTCTATGGCGTCATCTTGAGCATGTATGGCGGCGGCTTTTCCACCATTCCGGCCTATCTGCGCGATGTCTTCGGCGTGCGGTATGTCGGTGCCATCCATGGCCGCCTGCTGACGGCGTGGTCGGTGGCGGGCGTGCTGGGGCCGGTCCTGGTCAACTACATCAGGCAGTACCAGATCGATGCAGGAGTAGCGAAGGCCGATGCCTACACGGTCACCATGTACATTATGGCCGGCCTGCTCGTCGTCGGTTTCCTGCTCAACCTGATGATGCGGCCGGTGGATGCACGGTTCCACATGAAGGCCGAACCGGCTGCAGCGTAAGGAGAGTGATCATGGCGCAAGACAACAGCAATTCTGTCAAATTGGTCCTTGCCTGGCTGCTGGTCGGCATCCCGCTGTTGTGGGGGTTCTGGACGACGCTGGTCAGTGCAGCGGCGTTGTTCCAGTAGCGGCAGAGACCTGGAAAGGAGCAGCGCTCAGGCGATGATCCGCCTGACGTAGTAGCGCACCGCCTTCTTGCCGCCGTGGATCACCGCGTCGCCGACCTCGGTGAAGCCGAGCGCGGCATGGAAGGCGTCCGAAGCCGGGTTGGGCGGGTCGGCATTGACCTCGCATGTGACCAGTGCATGGCCGGCGCGCGTGGCGTGCTCGAACAGGTCTTGGTAGAGCAGGCGGGCATGGCCGCGGCCACGAGCTTGCGCCGCCACCACGACGCGATCGACATAGACGAAGCGCTCGTAGCGTTCGCGAAACCAGAGAAAATTCGGACTGTCGTACCGAGCCCCTTGATCGAAGGTCATGATGAAGGCTTCGAGCGCGCCGATGCGGCGCGCATAGAACGCCTCGCCAAGCAGGAAAGACAGGCGCTCGGGCTCAAGCCACGACAATTCGGCGGCATGCTCGTTGTTGAGCGCGAGTATGGCCGCTTCGTCGCTTTGCCTGACACGGCTGATCGGGGAGAGGGCGGTCATGCCTTGGCCGCCGCGATCGTCGCTGCCACAAGCGGCGTATCGGTGAGCGTATTGCGATACTCGCGGTCGAGATCGGAGCCACCCATGCCGACCTTGGGATTGCGGTAGCGCATGGCGCTGGGCACGTCCTTAAGGACGGCGAAATGCATTTCGGACAGTCCGGTCCTTTGCCGCACCTCGGCAATGTTGCCGAGATCGAGCCCGCCGCAGCCGAGAATGACGATGCGGTCGCCCCCCTGTCGCACCAGGTCCGCCAGCAGCGACAGGCCCTCCATCGCCGTGTCGCGTTGGCCGCTGGTCAGCACGCGGCCGACCTTGCAACGGATCAGCGCTTCCAAAGCCTCGGCCGGGTCGCGCGTCATGTCGAAAGCGCGGTGACACGTGACGTTAAGGCCGCCGGCGGCCTCCGTCAGTTCGCTCATGCGGCGCTCGTCGATGGTGCCTTCGGCGGTGAGGCAGCCGAACACCACGCCGGGCACGCCGAGGTCGCGCAGGGCGGCTACGTCGGCCAGCATCGAACGGTACTCGGTTTCGCTGTAGAGAAAATCGCCGCCACGCGGCCGCACCATGACATGGAACGGCACAATCGCCTGGTCGAGCGCGGCGCGCACGGTTCCCAAGCTCGGCGTGATGCCGCCTTCGACGAGGCTGGCGCACAGTTCGACCCTGTCGGCGCCGCCGGCCTGTGCGGCCAGAAGGCCATCAATGCCCTCGACACAGATTTCGATCAGCGGCGGGCGGGCTTCTTCAGTCAAGGTGTGATCCTGTCCATGATGTTGTGAGAAGCCCGTAGCACCCGCGCGGCGGGCGCGAAAGCAGGAACGGCACGGCGCATTGGACCAGGGGGCATTTCCCTGCTTGACAGTCTTATAACTACATGGTTATGAGTTAACCCATAGCCATCGAGTTATTGATCGCGAGCGGTGGCTCGACGACGACTAAGAGGAGCACGGCATGACACAGACCAAATCGATCGTCGTTGAACGGCTGATTCCGCATTCGGCGGAGAAGATATGGCGTGCGCTGACAGTGCCCGAACTCGTCGCAGAATGGCTCATGCAGAATGACTTCGCGCCGCAAGAGGGGCATCGCTTCACGTTCCGCGCTTCACCGGTACCGGGCTGGTCCGGGGTGACGAACTGCGTCGTGCTGAAAGTCGAGGCGCCACGCCTGCTTGCCTATAGCTGGGGCGACGGAAGCGAATCCGACAGCGGACTGAAAACCGTGGTGACCTGGTCGCTCACGCCTGAGGGCGCGGCGACCCGGGTGCGGATGGAGCACTCGGGGTTCCGGCCGGCCGACGAGCGTGGATATGTCGGCATGGGAAGCGGCTGGCCGCGTATTCTTGAGCGACTTGAGCAGGTGGCTGCGAAGCAAGGCTGAGCGCCGACTCTCCTCGACCAACCGGTCGCCATGGCCGGCGAACCACAACAAGTCTCCCGGATGCGCCGCTCCCGGGCATGGCAAACCGCGCCCTGACCAAACTTTTCAAACGGAGAAACACCATGGAAGCCAGGCTCAAGAACCCCGTGATGCTCATCCCCGGCGCCCTGCAGGCGCTGCTGGCGCTGGACAAGTCGACCGAGGCGGCCGATTTGCCCTATGTGACGCGCAAGCTCGTCCATCTGCGCGCCAGCCAGATCAATGGCTGCTCGGTTTGCGTCGACATGCATGCGCGCGAACTCAAGAAGGCTGGCGAGAAGGACGAACGCATCTTTGCCTTGTCGGCCTGGCGGGAGACGCCGTACTTCACCGATGCCGAACGCGCCGCGCTTGCCCTTGCCGAAGCCGGCACAAGGCTGGCCGACAGAACGGATGCCGTGACGGACGAGGTATGGGACGAGGCCGCCCGGCACTATGACGAAAAGGCGCTTGCCGGGCTCGTCATCCAGATCGCCGTGATCAACGCCTTCAACCGGCTGAACGCCACGACACGCCAAATGGTCGGCGCCTGGGGCTAAGGCCGCGCGAAGGCGAGCCGTGCCACGGTGCAATGGCGGCTGGACTCGCGGTGCACCAAACCTGCTTGCCTAGCCCGGCCGGGTCGCGGCCGGCGGCAATTCGAACAGTTTGGCGCCATTTTCCTCGCCGCGTTCGACATAGCCGATGGTGCGAAACCATTTTGCGATTTCCGGTCCCGTGAGCCAACTGCGGGAGTGAATAGGGAGATTGCCGGCGAGCGCCTGGATCTGCCTGATATGCCGCCTGCAGAAACGCACGGTCGCGGCCCTGAAAAAGCCCTCGCGCGCCGCGAACAGCGTGTCCGCGGCGTCGCCATGCTCGTGCCAGGCGACGATTGCTACGGTCCCGTCGCTGTCGACAAGGGCATGGGCGCGGCCCTCCTTCAGGTTCATCATCAGATTGTCGTAGGCGACCTTGCTGTCCTTGCCCGCGGCGATGTATTCGTCGGACATCCGCTTGGACAAATGGCGAAACACGTCTTCCAGATCGCCGACCGTCGCTGTTCGTGCTCTCATTTCTGCTCCTTGAGCCCCGGCAGGGAGTTTGCTCCAGGAAAAGGCATTCACCAAGCAAAGGGATTTCGCGAAAAACCCAACGGGGGGAATCCGGTTCCGCCGGTAAGGCGGGCAACCGGCGTAGCATCGTCAGCCCGGTCGTGCGGAACCGGATGTGAAGAGCTGGGCCAACGCTTAACGCGGCGCGCTCCCGTGGCGAGACAGTTCGAGGAGCCGGAGCAGCGGTGGCTTACTGGCGCAAAACCGTGTTCTTGGTGCCTTCCTCGACCTGGTCGATCACCAGCAGCTTGACCGGGCCTTCACCGATATTGGTGGCCTGATGCCACTGCCCGATCATCTCGATGATGAAATCGCCAGTCTTGTAGGTGTTGCTGTTGCCGGTCTCGACATTGGTGACCTTCAACGTGCCGGCCTCGACATAGGCGTAGCGCGGGAACGGATGCTTGTGCACCGGCAAGGTCGCGCCCGGCGCTATGTCGTAGGTCGACACCAGCACCTGCACGTTCTTCTGCGGCAGCGTGATCGGCTGGCCGGAAGCGGTGGTCGTGCGCGAGGCGAGGGGTGTCACGACGACGGGTGTGCCGCTGCTGTCCAGCGCATGAGCGCCGGTCGCGAACGCCGCAGCCGCCAGCAGCAATGCCGATGCCAGGACTTTTCGCATGATTCCTCCCCAAACCGCCGCATCTATCGCGCCGCGAAGGCCGGTGCGCAAGCATGTCCCTGACGAATCTGATTGGACTCGCTGGCCTGGACGTGGCGGGCGACGTGTCAAATCGCTGCGGTAAGCTGGATCTCGACACGGATCTCGGGCAAGGCGAAGCTCGCCCCGACCGTGGCGCGTGCCGGGGGCTCCACGCCGTCGAGCCATGTGACCCAAGCCTTGTTCATCGCGTCGAAGTCTTCGACATCCCTCAACCAGATCTGCGCGAACAGCAGCTTCGATCTATCCGAACCGACGCTCGCCAGAAGGCGATCCGCCTTTTCCAATATCTCCTTCGTCTGGTCAGACGTGCCGGTTTTCTTGTCATCGGCCGTCAAGCCCGAGAGATAGGCCGTGCCGTTGTGAACGACGATACGGCTAAGCCGTTCGTTCTTGTCGAATCGTTCGATGTTCCCCATGGCGGAGGCCCCTGGTTGCGTTGGTCAAAAGCAGGCCGCCGTACGCAATCCAGCGGTCTGCTGAGCGGGATCAGACGTGCGCGACAGCGGAGCGCTGGGCGTGGGCCTGGAAGAAGCGTTGCGGACGAAACGTTTCCATTTCGTCATGGATTTTGCCGCGCACGACTTCGTCGGCGACCACCTTGCCCAATTGCGGGCCGATGGTCACACCACTGTGCGTTACGGCCATGTAGTGGCCGACGATATCCGGCATGGCGCCGGCACAGGTGTAGCCGTCCTCCGGGAACGGCCGGACCGTCGTGCGAATGGCTTCCACACCTGCGTCGCGGAGCGAAGACAGGACCTTGGTCGCCGCATCCAGGAGCGTCGCCGCCTCGTTCCCGGCAGGGCTGAGCACCTCCGGCTTCTCCAGGGTCATGTCCACCGAGACCTTATGGATCATGATGCGGCCCGCTCCGTCGGGACGGATATCCAGATCGTCGGCATGCAGCTGGCTGCGGAGCGTCAAGGCCACCGGCGGGGTGAAGGCGAGCACGCCTATGGTCGAGGAAAGTGGAATACCCTGGGCATCGCCGAGCCTCTCACTAGACCAGCCGCCGGTGCAGCTCACGACGGCATCCGCAGGGTGTCGGTCTCCGTTCGCCGTCCGAACTGCCCGTACGCGCCCGCTTTCGGTCTCGATCTCGGTCACGCGGGAACCGAGTCTGACCTGTGCTCCCCAGCGCTCCTTCGCCGCCCGCAAAAGCCAGGCCGAGTAGAGCACCGGATCGACCCAGCCTTCTTCCGGATAGTAGGAGATTGGACAATCGCCGAAGGCAGAGACATCGATATCGGGCTCCATCTCGGCGACGCGCTTCTTCTCGATCCACTCGACGCCGTAGCCCCATTCCTTCATCTGCCTGAAGTTCTCGAAATAATCGTCCATCGACTCCGGCACTGTTCGCCAATCGAAACTGCCGGTCTGGGTGAACCAGGGAGCGACGCCGAAGTCGCGCTTGAGTTCAAGATGGGCGCGCATTCCCGAGACGTTCAGATCGAAATACGGCCGGGGCTGCTTGGTCGTCGCATTTGTCCAGGCAAAGCTTACCGCCGACGTGCCGCCTGCTATCCGTCCGGCCTCCAGCACGACGACGCTTGCTCCCGCCTTGGCGCATTCATAGGCGGCGGAACTGCCGACGATACCGGAACCAATGACCACGACACGCATAAAGATGACCTCCAAAAATTCCCGGGCTAATGACGTCATCCGATACGAGTAATCTCTGAAAGACGAATCGATGCAAATGCCGCTATATCGTTGAGAGATGTTGCTGGAGTTCTTGACAGTACTGCTGACGCCGCTCTTCTTAATTCGATCGGCGCCTGCGATGTGTTTGCAACCCCGCACAACATCCTCGGATGCCTGAAAACATTGCAATGGGTGCCAACTGCGGTCAATTGAACTGGTCGCTGCCGTTCATGGCCAAAAGTTATGAACCAATGTCCCAGCCATCTGCGGCTGCCCAGGTCGGCCCATTAGCCCGCACGGGCAACTTCTCGTGCGAAGTTATCAAATTCGGGCGCAACCGTTTGCGAGAGCAATGCTACGCTTATCGGCGCATCGGGGATCGCGGAATGGAAGAGACTGCACGGTGAGTGGCGAGCCGGAATTCCTCCTGATCGACAAGAACGCGATCCGGGACATTTTGAGCCTATCCCTGGCTCTTGAAGCGACCGAGGCCGCACTGCGCAAAACATCGAGCGGCATGGCGCGCCAGCAGATCAGGCGCACACTTGAGCTGCCGGGTGCGGCCGGGAGTTGTCTGTCGCTTATGTATGCTGCGCTGGATGACCGGCCGCTGTTCGGGGGGAAGGTGCTTTCCGTGTTTCCTGACAATTTCGCGCATGGGTTCGCGTCTCATCGCGGCGGTGTCTTCCTGTTCGACAAGGATCATGGACGGCCTGTAGCCTTGATCGACGGGGGAGAGCTTACGGCTTGGCGGACCGCGGCGGCCAGTGCTGTCGCGACGAGGGCACTTTCGCGCGAAGACAGCACCACGCTGACACTGTTCGGATATGGCGAGCAAGCGCGCCGGCATGTCGCGGCTATTGCGGACGTCCGGCCGATCCATGCGATCCATGTTTGGGGTCGCGACTTTGCAAAGGCGCAGCACTTCGCCGAGGAGCAGTCAGCCGCCGGATTCCAGGCGAAGGCACATCGCGACCCTGGCGAGGCCGTTCGCGAGGCCGACATCATCTGCACCACGACATCTTCCGAAAAGCCGGTGCTGTGCGGCGAATGGCTTCCGCCTGGTGTCCATATCAATGCGGTCGGGGCGAGCGTCGCTTCATGCCGCGAGCTCGACCTCGACTGTGTGCGCAGAGCGCAGATCTGGGTCGACTACCTGCCTATGGCGCTGACGGCCGCGGGAGAACTGATCGAGGCGATTGAAACCGGCGTGATCGGCGTCGATCATATCCGTGGCGAGGTCGGCGACGTGCTGGCAGGTGCGAAACCCGGCCGCACTGGCGACGATCAGATCACGCTTTTCCGGTCTCTCGGCGTTCCCGCGCAAGACATCGAGCTTGCCAATCTTGTCTATATCTCCGCCCGCAACGCCGGACTCGGCACCTCAATTGATTTCAGGTTGTGATGCCATGCTGAGCTGCCAACGAGATCTCTTCTCCATTCCCCGCGAGACAGCTTATCTGGATGTCGCATACATGTCTCCGATCCCGACCGCCGCCGTCGCGGCCGGCGAGGCCGGCGTCAGGGTGAAAGCCGAACCCTGGAAAATGACCATCGCCTCTTATTACGACGAGGTGGAAGAGGCGCGGCAGCTCGCCGCATCAATGGTGGGCGCCGATGCCGATGAGATCGCCATTGTGGCCGCCACCAGCTATGGCATGGCTATCGCAGCCGCCAACGTTTTGGTTGCGGCAGGTTCGGCCATCCTTCTGATGGAGAACGAACACACCTCGCACAGATATGTCTGGTATGACCTCGCGCAACGCGCCGGCGCCTGCGTTGATATCGTCCCGCAACCAGCCGACGGCGACTGGACCAGCGCGATCGTATCGGCAATCCAAGACTCGAGCCGTCCCATCGCGGTCGTTGCGGGGACGCTGGTGCATTGGTTCGAGGGCGTGGCGATCGACCTGGAGGCGGTGGCCGCCGCCACACGGGCAGCGGGCGCCAGTCTTGTCGTTGACGGAACCCAGTGGGTTGGCGCGATACCCTTCGATGTCCGGCGCGTCCGACCGGACTTTCTCGTCTTTGCCACCTACAAGTTCCTTCTGGGGCCATATCGCCTCGCATTCCTTTACGCCGACCGGCGTTGGCACACAGAGGGGCGCACTCTGGAGCATCATTCATGGAACCGGATGGGCGGGGACAAATCGGACTTCTACAAGGTGGCCGTGGCCGAGTTTCTTCCCGGCGCGCGGCGGTTCGACATGGGGGAACGCTCCGATTTCGCGGTCCTGCCCATCGCAATCGCCGCAATGAAGCTCATCCGCGGCTGGACCGTCGGGCGCGTGTTTGAGCGCCTGCGTCACCTTAATGAGCTTGTCTGGGCGCAGGCGGAAAGCAGAGGGCTGCCGGTCGCGCGTCCGCGACACCCAACGCCCCATATCGCGATCCTCGACATAGGGGGCCGTCTCGCGCCGAATGCGGCACAAGAGCTGAAGCGGGCTGACGTGCACGTCACGCTGCGCGGCACGAAGATGCGCGTGTCGCCGCATGTCTACAATGACGAAGCCGATATCGGCCGCCTGTTCGAATGCCTGCCGCTCCGCTAGAGGCTTTCAGCGGTGAATGGAAACAGTTCTGTCGGCCTAGCGGCGAGGACCCAGGGCGGTGATTCCTGCCTCTACGCCGTTCATAAAGCTTCGCGTCGTCTGGATGAGATGCTCGGTGAAGGCGTCCGTCGCCGTCGATGCAATGACACCCCAAGGCCGGTAGACGCTGAGGTTCAGATCGAGACGTGGCCGGAAATCCCTGATCTCGATCGGCAGGTCGCGTGCCAGCCACGCCGAAAGCCTGTCGACGACGCTCACGCCCGCCCCGGAAGCGACAAGGGCGATGCACGCACTGGACAGGCTGGCCTCTACCTTCAACAGACGTCCCACTCCGCGTTCTTCGCACAAGGCATCGAGCTGCTGCCGCATCGGATCGGCAGAGCCCATCGAGATGAAGTCGAGACCGTCGAGATCTTCCGCCTGCACCACGTCGAGCTCGGCCAGACGGTGACCCGCCGGCATGACGCAAACCGGTGGGGTCGCTGTCAGCGCTCGCCTGACGATTGAAGAATTCTTGTCCGATGCCGTTACGCCTATTCCGATGTCGAGCTGATTGCGGCTCGCCCGCTGCACCACCGTGGCGGAGCTGCGGATATCCAGGGAAATCGACACGGATGGATGCTGTTTTGAGAAGCTCGTGATGATGGACGGCAGCAGCGTGGACCCGAAGGCCGGGAGCGCGCAGATGTTCAACCTGCCACTTCGCAACTCGCGTATCTCCCTCGCGGCGCGCGAGATGCCGCGCGCGGACTCGAAAACGCGCTTCACCTCGGCATAGAGCATGTGCGCTTCAGGTGTGGGGATCAGCCGCTGCCGGCTTTTCCTGAACAGCTGGAAATCCGCCTTCTCGCTGAGTTGCTGGAGCATCTTGCTGACAGCCGGCTGCGTGATGTCAAGTGCGTCGGCCGCCTTGGTGGTTGTTCCATGCAGCATGACCGAAGCGAAGACCTCGATCTCGCGAGGCGTAAACTCTGCCTCCTTCGTGACGGTGTCCTTTTCGCCAAATTTCATGCCCGCTTACCTTGCCAGGCAGCTGGATCGCTGTGCCGAAACAGCGAGCTGCGAGCGCCAAGATTAATGGGAAGGGTCGGATGTTCCAAGAGGCGCGCGAAGGAAGTTTATTCCTGGAGGTTATGAACTTTCAGCGATTTGGCGGAACTGATTTCAGTTGCTTGTCAACATTTCGGCGAGATCGAGCAAACCGGCGTCCTGACCCGGACCTGCGGCCAGTTGCACCGACACCGGAAGCCCGTCAGGAACCGGCAAAGGAATAGCCAACGCCGGCATGCCAAGCATATTTGCCCAGCGGCGGAAGCGGCCGCCGGCCATTCCCCACGGCACCATTTCCCCATTCACCTCGGTGAGTTCGTCGGAAAGCCGCGGCGCCGATCCAGGCGCCGTAGGGATGGCAAGAGCGTCCAGGCCCGCGATTTTCTCCAGAAACCGGCCTCGCACGCCGTTACGGATTTCGATGGCGCTATCATAGGCGCCGGCATGGATGCGAATGCCGCCCTGCAGGAATAAGTGAACCGCGTCGCCGACCATGTCCGGCTTCTGCTCGATTGCATTGCGGTAGATTCGCGCGAACTCACATTGGAGGATTGTCAGTCCCGCGGCAACGAACGCCTCCCTGTCGTCGAAGGTGATCTCGACCGTGCGCACTTCAGGACGATCGAGCATGGTAGCCAACGCGATATCGACTGACGTGTCGACGTGAGCGCCAAGCAGTTCGGGGCAGATGCCGATCGTGATGCCCGTTGTCGTTTTGCTGCCCCCGCTTGCCGACGGGGCGAGCCGTTTTCCGGCAAGCGCCTCGGTCATCAGGCGAACGTCCCTGACCGAGCGTGCAAGAACGCCGATGCAGTCCAGCGAAGGCGCTATGCTCATGACGCCCTGTACGGCGATCAGATCATTCGTCGGCTTGTAACCGAACAAGCCGGTTGCAGCAGCCGGGGATCGGTTTGACCCGCCGCTGTCCGTGCCAACCGCTGCCAGGCAAAAATCGGCCGCGACCGCTGCGGCCGACCCGCTGCTCGTGCCACCTGTCCCACGGTCCGGATCAAGCGGGTTGGCGACCTTGCCGAACCAAGGGTTGTCATGACCGCCGACGCACAGTTCGTGCAGGTTCGTCTTGCCGATGATGATGGCGCCGGCCGCCTGAAGATTGGCAATGCATGTTGCCGTTTCCGTCGCGACGTGGTCCCGAAACAACCGGGAGCCAGCCGTTGTCGGCCAATCCTCGACGTCGATAACGTCTTTGACCGCGATCGGCACGCCATGCAGCGGACCGCGCCTGTGACCGGATCTGATTTCGCGCGTGGCCTGAAGCGCGGCGTCCAGCGCATCAGCTTCGGCCACGAATATCATCGCCTTGATGTGTTCATTCAGCTCCTGGATGCGCTCGAGGCAGCCCTCCATGATTTCCACGGGCGAGAGGCCGGCAGCGATCTTTTCGCTCATCTCCTCGATGGACCGGCAAGGGCTGCTATTCATGTGACCACCTTAGAGCGAACGGGCCGCGGGCCGACTGCATTGCGGCCGGCCATCCCGGAACCGGCCGACGATGCCACATCAGAAATTTGGTGGACAGTCGCGAGCTTATTCCCGTGGACGCGGGACTATCGCTGAAAACTCATAGTCGCGATCAATGGCGGCGTCGTGAACCGTTCAATTCAGCCCTGTCCTCGCACGCGCGAATCAACGAGCGGCGATCGTTTGCCGGTCGCCGGACTGCGTCACTCGAAGGGGCTATCGCTGTCATAACTATTGGTGATGAACCGCACGGCAGGGGGCATTAGATCGAGATCATTTGAACTGTTAGCGTTTTCAAACACCGCCCTGAAAGAAGGTCGACTGAGCCGAATGGCCAAGTTCGCATCGCCGACATCCGAACCAGTCCACGATGCTCGATGCTGCCGGCTGGCCACGGGCCGACGTCGAAAGATCGGCAGATGCCCGGCTACCAGCATCATCATTGCGGAAGATACAAATCCACATAAACAAAAAGGGGAACAATCATGAAAAAGCTTGCACTCGCCTTGTCACTGATCGTGGCGGTATTTGGCGCCGCCAATTCATCGTCGGCGGCCGACGATGTCATCCGTTTCGGTGTCGCCGCGGAGCCATACCCGCCTTTCTCCGTCAAGGATGCCAGCGGCACCTGGCAAGGCTGGGAAATCGACCTGATGAATGCCGTTTGCAAAGAGATGAAGGCGAAATGTGAGATCGTCGATATCGCCTGGGACGGCATCATTCCCGCGCTGTTGGCCAAGAAGTTCGACGTCATCTGGAGCTCGATGTCGATCACGGACAAGCGCAAGGAGGTGATCGATTTCACCGACAAGTACTACTATTCGCCCAACGTGCTTGTCGGCGCCAAGGCGGATACGCGGCAGTTCGACGTGACCAAGCCGGAGACATTCAAGGGGATTGCGGTCGCGGCACAGAGTGCCAGCCTGCAGGCGACCTACATGCAGGATAAGTTCAACGGCATTGCCGAAGTGAAGATCTATCCAACACTCGATGACGAAATCGCGGACATCCAGGCCGGACGCGTGGATCTCATGGCTGCGGCAGGCATCCAGATCCAGGATTTCTTGAAGAAGCCGGAGGGCCAAGCTTATGAAATCAAGGTGACGCTGCCGCATGAGAAAATGTTTGGATACGGCGACGGCGGCGGCCTGCGCAAGGAAGACACCGCTCTGAGGGACCGCCTCAATGCAGCACTCAAGGCGGTGCGCGCCAGCGGCGAGTACGAGACGATCACCAAGCGCTATTTCGATTTCAACATTTACGGCGATTGATCATCTGGTTCAGGCCCGGGGGACGGCCGGCCCGGGGCGGCCGTCGCCATCTTCATTGAACTGGAACGCGCTGTATGAACTCGACCGTGTCTTGGGCAACCCTGCTCAGCTTCGGGGACAAGGGCTGGGGCGACGAATTGCTTCTTGGCGCTTGCCTGAGCCTTGGAATTTCGATCAGCGCCTATCTCGTGGGCCTGACCCTCGGCCTCATGGGTGCGGTGGCCAAGATCTCGAAGAACCGCGTGGCGGTCTCCGCAGCCGTTGCCTATACGACAATCATCCGGTCCGTACCGGACATTCTCATCATATTCCTCGTCTACTATACCGCGACGGACGCGTTGCGCTGGGCCGTGAGCCTGGCGGGACTGACTTCCGAATTCCAGGTCAATGGGTTTGTCGCCGCGACCCTGTCGCTTGGGATCGTTCAAGGCGGCTACAGCACGGAGGTCCTGCGCGGCGCGATCGTGGCCATCCCGCGAGGTCAGGTCGAGGCAGCCCATGCACTCGGTCTGACACGGCGCCAGACCTTCTTCCTGGTGACCGTGCCGCAAATGGTCCCCCTGGCCTTGCCGGGGCTTGGCAATTTGTGGCTGGTCGTCTTGAAGGAAAGCTCACTGGTCAGCCTGATCGGTTTTACCGAGCTCGTTCTCGCCGGCAAGATGGCTGCCGGCGCGACACGCGATTACTTCATGTTTTATTGCGCGATCGCGTTCGTGTTCCTCGCCATGTCGGGCATATCGGCGATGCTTTTCCATGCCCTCGAAACAGCCACCGTCCGTGGCGGGAGGCGGCTAGCGTGACTGAGTTTGGAGCCTACCTTGCCAATCAGCTTCTGGCCGGCGTCCAGGTCACCATAATCCTGTTCCTCGGCTGTGCGGTGGTCGGCAATTTGCTTGCCATCCCGGTTGCACTGGCCCGGTTATCCAACAGCAAATGGCTGCGATATCCTGCGGTTGCGTTTATCCTCGCGTTCCGGGGGACCCCGCTCCTGGTCCAGCTTTACCTCTGCTACTTCGGTATCGGCCAAATTCTCTCGGGGATCCCCTCGATCCGCTACAGCCCGCTCTGGCCCATTTTGCGAGGCGCGGACTTCTATGCGTTTTTTACCCTTTCCCTGAACACCGCGGCCTACTGTGGCGAGATTTGGAGAGGGGCGATACAGGCCATTCCAGAAGGGCAGCGTGAGGCCGGCCAATCGCTTGGCCTGTCGAAAACACGGATCATGATTTCCGTCCTTCTCCCGCAGGCTTTCAGGTTGGCTTTGCCGGCGATCGGCGGCCAGAATATCCTGCTTTTGAAGGGGACCGCACTGGCGTCGACGATCACGGTGTTCGAACTCATGGGTGCGGCGAACCTCGTTCGCGCGCAGACATTTCGGGTCTACGAGCCTCTGTTCGCCGCCGCGCTAGGATATTTCCTGCTGGCGGCATTGATCACTATCGGCTTTGGTTTCTTCGAGAGACGGCTTGCTCGACGACATTGAGCGGAACGGATCGGCATATCGAGCCGCTGCGTGGAAGGCGACGTGACCTTCAGGCACGCCGAATTCGACATAGGATCGCGCCGCCTCGATGACCTCGCCAAATCCCATTTTGCGAGCAGCGGCTATCTCGTCGCGGAACTGATCCCACGCTGTCGGGGCAGTTGGCGCGCTTGACCGCGTCGGACAAAAAACTTCTCGGCCCCTGCATGAACCCCAGGGTATTTCTTGAGGGCCTCCTGGTCAGTGGCGCCAAGCGGGCACGAGGTGTTCTCGCGTGCCCAAAATAACCCGAAGTTCTCCAGGGATTTTGCGCCTGTAGCGCCATCCGGCTTTGCCGCGTTTCTGAATGTGGTTCACGCCGATCGTCATAGCCCAGTGTACCCCGCAGTGTACCTCTGGGAGGCGAAACCCTTGCAGTGCTTGGGTTTAAAGACATTTCTGGTGCCCTTCCCGAGAGATGGTGACAGTTCATTCCGGATAGATGGGTTACACTTTCGGCCCTTTGCAAGGAGAGCAAGGTGCCTTGGAAGGAGTGTAACGTCATGGAAGAGCGGCTGAAGTTCGTCGCCCGGCTGCTGGACGGTGAGAAGATGGCCGTGCTTTGCCGAGAGTTCGATATCTCGCGCAAGACCGGCTACAAGATCCTCGCGCGCTACAACGGTAGCGGCCTGGAGGGGCTGACGGATCGATCGCGTCGGCCCTATCGCCACGCCAATCAGCTTCCGTTTCAAATCGAGAAGCTGATTGTGCGCCTCAAGCAAGACAAGCCGACATGGGGCGCGCCGAAGATACGCGAGCGGCTGGCCCGGCTGTATCCGGATGTGCACCGGCCGGCGATCTCGACGGTGCACGCCGTGCTCGATCGCCACGGCCTGGTCGAGCACCGCAAGCGCAGGCGAAACCGGGCGACGGGGACACCGCTTTCAAACGGCTGTCGCCCCAACGATCTGTGGTGTGCCGACTACAAGGGCGAGTTCATGCTCGCCGATCGGCGCTATTGCTATCCGTTGACGATCACCGACTTTGCCAGCCGCTATCTCATCGCCTGCGAGGCGCTCTCGACCACCAAGGAAGCCTATGCCTTCACCGTGTTCGAAAGCGTTTTCAAAGAGTTCGGCCTCCCCAGCGCGATCAGGACCGACAATGGCGTTCCCTTCGCCAGCCCCAATGCGCTGTTCAACCTCAGCAAGCTGTCGGTCTGGTGGCTGCGCCTGGGCATCGACATCGAGCGCATCAAGCCGGGCTGCCCGCAGCAGAACGGGCGTCATGAGCGCATGCACCTCACCCTGAAGAAGGAAACCACCAAACCGGCTGGTGCCAATTTCCTTCAACAGCAGGCCAGGTTCGATGACTTCATCGATGAGTTCAACTCAGAACGCCCGCACCAGGCGCTCGACATGGACTACCCGGCGGAGCGCTACGCGCCCTCAACGCGTCCCTATGCCGGCCTACCAGACCTCGACTATCCGTTTCACGACAAGGCCCTCACCGTCACCACCTGCGGCCGCATCTGCTATAACAGAAAGAAGATCAACCTCAGCCTTGTCTTTGCCGGCCAGATCGTCGGCATCAAACAGGTCGAGGACCATATCTGGCTGGCTAGCTTCATGGACTACGATTTGGGATATTTCGATGATGAGACATGCAGGCTCGAACCACTCCAAAACCCCTTCGGGCCAAAAGTGTTACCCATGTCTCCGGTATAAACCGTAACCTATGTGTCCGGAACGGACCTGGATTAAGTGGCTCCCCGGGCCGGATTCGAACCAGCGACCAACCGGTTAACAGGTTTTGCCGCTCGCTCTTGGCTGATTCTGGGTGAGAACAGTTGATATCTGAAAACCCTACAATTCCTTTGCTCGTGCGGCTCAAATCGTCCTAACAATGTGCACCCATTCTCAGCCAAGCTCATGGTTTTGCGTACCTAGAGCAGCGGCTAGGTACGCAAGCGAGGACGCGAATTGCCCAAGGAAAAGCTGACGGATCGCTTCGTTGCCACAGTGAAGGCCGAAGCACAGACGGATTACTTCGACACACTTGAGCCCGGCTTGGCACTGCGCGTAAGCCCGACGCGCAAGACGTGGTCGCTCATGTACACCAGGCCGGGAAGCCGCCAACGGGTGCGCGTGACGCTCGGCGAATATTCCGAAGAGTTCGGTGTAGGCAAAGCCCGGAAACGCGCACGGGAGATGAAAGCCGATGTCGCGGACGGCAAAGACCCGAAGACCGTGAAAGAGGCAGCCGCGGCTGCTGCGGCCTCAGCGCTGACGATGTCGGAACTCGTGGAAGATTATATCGCCCGCCGTGTGGTCGGCCTGCGTAGCGCGGATGAGGTGACGCGGCGGCTGCGGCGCAACATCCTGGACCCGGTGCACGGACTTGGCGCGGTGTTAGTCCCAAACCTTCACAGACGCGATATCGTGAAAGCGCTCGACGCAGTTGAGGATCGCGGCGCCAAAACTGAAGCCTCTCGATGCTTTGAAGATGTCCGGGCGGTGGTTCGTTGGGCGGTGGGCCGGGGCGTTATCGATCGCGACGTTACCTTCGGCATGAAGGCTCCACAGCGCAACAACGTGCGCGACCGTGTCCTGAACGCTGCTGAAATCAAAAATGTGTTTGAGGCGCTACCGACTGCCGGCATGCGCGACGGGGTTGAAGACGTTGTCCGATTGCTGTTCGAGACCGCTTGCCGCGTCAGCGAGATTGCCGCGATCCATGTCCGTGAACTCGACTTTGTCGGGGATATGATTTGCCTGCCGCCTGACAGGGTCAAGAACGGCTTGGCGCACGAAGTACCTATGACAGGGACAGCAAAGGCTATTCTAAAGCGCCTGGCCGAAGGCAAGAAGGGCTACCTGTTCCCTGTCGGCGAAGATGGTTGCCTTCGTGGCGATGTCGTCGCCAACGAGCTGGCAAAGGCGCAGAAGGGGACAGAGGCGGGCAAGGGGCGACGCCAAAGGGACGCAACCATGCCGGTGGCCGGTTGGACTGCTCACGACGTCCGGCGCACCTGGGCGACCCTTGCGAGCAAGCTAGGGGTTCCTCCCCATGTGATTGCGGCTTCGCTCAATCACCAGTCTGTTAATTCCAGCGTCACGTTCGCACACTATGTCCGAAACGACTTCATGCCGGAACGGCGCGAAGCTCATAAGCTGGTGTCGGCGCACATCGCAGGGATAGTAGGGCAGGGCGCCAAGGTGCTACCGCTTAAGGCCTAGAACGGGATTTCGTCGTCTAGGTCGCGTCCTGACGTCTTGGGTGTTGGGGGAGTGGCCGGCTCCGGTTTTACCGGCCATTCCGGCGCTTGCAGCTTCGCAGCTCTCAGCGCCTCCTGCATCGCCTGGCCGGCGCCGAAATAGTTCTCGTGTCTTTTAGCCTCATGAAGCGAGATGAAATCCTCGATACGGGGCCACAGGACGTCAACGTAGAACTGCTGAAGCACTCGGCAACCGCGATTTGTATAGAAGAATGGCCAGTGCTCCTTGGCGAAGGCCAGGCGCCGCTCTTCCTCGTAGGTCGGGAAAAGTTCGGGAACGTCTGCAACGCGCAAGGTGCGCACTCCCTCGCTCACGCTCCACAACGCCTGCCAAGTGAGGTCTGGTTCGAACTGGCCTCCTCGCGGGATCGTCTCAGCCCCGGCGACCGTTGCCACGGCCCTTTCGACCACAGTCGTGATGTTCTGCCCGCGTAGCCGCGAGACGAATTCCAGCATGAACTTGGTCTTTAGATCCAGGCGAATCGTCAACGTCTGGCTTTTCGCGTCCGCCTTGCTGGCGCGCCTCTGCTCATCAGCCATATTCATACCCCTTCGAACTTGGGGATAAGTACATTGCTGTCATCACCTGCGCAATATGCAGTAGACGCCTCATTTGCACAGTGGTAAAGATTGCACTAGAAAAACAGTGCATTTTGCAGAAAGGACCGTGCAATGCATCCAGACAAAGCCGGAACAGCCCCGGAACAGATGTCTGAGCGCGTGCCGTTTCAGGCGTCGAAAGAATTTCTGGAACGGGTGGACGATTGGAGTTTCGAAAATCGGGTGAGGTCGAGAGCCGAAGCGATTCGTCGGCTGGTCGCTAAGGGCCTCCAGATCGCCCAGGCGGAGGGCTGAGACATTGGAGCCACTCCTTCCGCCTGAAATGCCTCTCTTCCTCGACTGGAAAGATCTGAAGCCTATCGTGCGCTTCAGCCGGGCAACGCTTCATCGCGAAGTCAATGCGAGGCGGTTCCCCGCACCCATCACTACGGCTGCGCAAAAGACAGCGTGGCTGAAGCCAGACATTGAAAAATGGATCGCGGCCCGTATCGCCGCTCGTGACGCGGAGACAATGGCATGAAGAAATTCAGCATCCTTGTGCAGATCGAGCCGAATGGCGGCCGGCTCCGGCTTGATGGTCGTGTGGCTTGGGCCGTCAAGCAGCTCATCAATGCCGGCGCGGCCGGTTGTACACCGATAACACACCCCGGCCCTCGTTGGTCGGACTATGTCTTCAAGGCGAGGGCGCTCGGGCTGGTCATTGAGACAGTCCATGAAGGCCATGGCGGTCAGTTTCCCGGCCATCATGCTCGGTACGTATTGCACACCAAGCTGACGATGTTGATGACTGATACCGAAATGGCGGTCGCCGCTTGAGCGCCGCGGCTGCGTCCCGGCGCGATGAGAGTACCGGAACGAATGCCATTGGCGACGCTGCTCAATGGCTGGCCACAGGCGGCGCCGACAAGGCGCACGCCATCCTTCCTCAAATTCGCAAGCGTTTCAACCTGTCGATCGCCGACGCCATCGCGGCCGAGCGCGAGGCAAACCTGATCCGGGCAGGCGCCGAATGAAACAGCGAAATCCGCCCGGTGAGCACTTCACGAAGCTTATACGGCACACGATGGAAGAGCCGGCATGGCGCGCGCTCTCTTCTACAGCCCAGGCGCTTTATCCGTGGGTTAAACTCGAATGGCGCGGGCCTGATGCCAACAACAACGGCAAGATCAGGTTGAGCGTGCGGCAGGCCGCTGCATGCATGGGCTGCGCCGTCGATACGGCGGCTGAAGGGTTTCGGGATCTTCAACGCAAGGGTTTTCTGTTCCAAACGGAAGCGGCCTGCCTCGGCGTCGAAGGCGCGGCCAAGTCCCCGTCCTATGAAATCACCGAAATCAAGATGCCTGGGACCGACAAGCAACAGGACGGCAGGAAGCTATACCGCCAGTGGCACCCAGGCCGGGAGTTTCCCGTGCAAGGGCCGAGGGCCAACAACCCGACCGGCACCAACGGCCCAAGGAAAGCAAAACCCCGTCATGAAAACAATGACGGCCCTGTCCTGAATTTCATGTCGAAACGGAGGAAGCTGTCATGAAAACGATGACGCGCCGTCATGAAAACAATGACGAAAACGGGTACTCACCAGAGCAAACCGTCATGGTTTCTGTGACATCCTTATCCTACCAGACCGACACGACAGGGGGCGGACATGCAGCCGACCTTGTTTGACTGGTCGCCGCCCTGCCAAGTGATCCTGTTCCCGATGGGAAAGAGGGTAGGCCGCATCCGGTCGACTGCCGAGAAGATGATTGCCAAGCCCACCGATCGGGCTGCGGAATCGTATCGGGATCAGGTCACGGACGGCCTGCTGAGGCAAATGGCAAAGGCCGGAATTGCCGACATCGAGCAAGACGAGCACTTGGGCGCGTTCTGGTCGGCCGTGCAGGCCGAAATTGTGCGCCTCATCTATCGCAGCAACCAGCCTGGCGGAGGGCATGTCGCATGATTGGCGATGACGACGAGTTTTCGGAACAGCAGTTGCAGCGGATGGCTGAGAAGCTGTTAGCAGGCTACAAGCAGCCAACAGCGCTTTCCGCCCTCGGCCAGAAAGAGCAGCGCATGGCGGCAAAGCTGCTCGGCGTCACTAACGCGGAACGGCTTGCCCGTACCGGTGCCAATCGGCCGTTCAAATACCGCCGGCCGAACCACTCGATCGAATATTATGCCGGCACCTGGGGTTGGACCGTCGATCTGATCGAAAATGGCAAGCGTCTGCCATTCAAGTCGAACCTGGACGATCAGAAGCTAGCAATCGTGCTGGCGGCGATCAAGCAAAAGGGCGTGCCTGTCCGCCGCTTTGAAACGGAAGGCGAGAAGCAGGACCGACTTGAGCGGGAGCAGCGATTGGAAACCAGCCCGACCGTCAAGGAAAGGCCGAGAAGCGCTCGCTTCGGCATGCTCTACGAAGTGATGGATATCCGCCCATGACGGTGATTGAGGGTGACGGCGGGTTCGTGGTGATCGACCGCGGCGAAACGCTGGCCGGCCCGTTTCCCACCAATGCGGAAGCATGGCGCGCCGCCGATCGGCTGGAAGGCGCGCCAATATCCCCATCGGAGAAGCGGGCTGACCGGATTTCAAACAAGATCCTGTCGGCCGGTCCATCTCTGCGGAAATCTGCGGAAAGGCCGAAGAAAGTCAGCCGGAAGGAAAAGCGCCAGGCCAAGAAAATGAAGCGGGCCGCTGCCAAGGCGCCAACTTGGATTAGGAAGGCGGCGGCGGCGAAGTTCGATCCGCAGGGCAGCCGCGTGTATCGGGAATGGCAACTCGGCACCTTCGGGGCGGCATCGCCTGTAAGGCACATCGACCCCGCCGAATATCTGAAAGGGAAAGCATGAATAAGCACGTGCAACCGCCCCGCTGGTTCATCGTCAAGACGCGGCCATCGTCAGACCTGAAGGCTGGTGAAGAGATCCTCGAGCTGGGGCTTACGGTCTATCTGCCGCAGTATCGGAAGGAGTACCGGCACCATAGGCAAAACCGCTGGGTCACGCGCTTTTACCCGCTGCTCAATGGCTACCTGTTCGCGCTCTACTCGGTGCATTGGCATCGGGTGTTGAATTGCGCGGCGGTCGACAAGGTGCTGCGCTCTCAAAATGACGGCGGGCCGGGTGATCCGATCTGGATCGACGACGCGACCGTCCAGGCCATCCGCCTCGCTCAAGAGGCCGGCGACTTCGACGAGTTGCGAGTGCACGGCCACAATGTTGCTGTCGGTGAAACGGTCAAGGTGACAGAGGGCGCGTTGATCGGTCTCAAAGGTGCCGTCCATGGCGTCGGCGAGAAAGACATCACCATGATGCTGAATATCTTGGGGCGCGAGGTGAAGACGAAGGCACCCATTGAAATGTTGGGACGGATAGGCTAGATTCGGCGTGTGATTTGGGACGTTTGTCCCGTGTTCGTTAGTTTGGGCGAATGCGTTCGTCTGTGCGAGGCCTCCGAGCTATCGCCGGAACGGTGTGAGGATCGCCCCTCGCGCAGCGGGGAAGCTGTACCTGCATCAAACGTTAGCTGCCGTTTGCAAACGTTGGTCGCGTGACTGTCACGCACTGGTCACGTGACGGTCTACGTGTCACGTGGTGTAACGTTGCATGGCGTTACGAGATGTTTCAGCCGGAGAGTCGCGGGGAATCGCCTCCCGCATGCCGGAGTAGGCCGCCAAAATCCAGGATTTCGGAGCCCAGCCGGCGCAACCACACGTAAATCAGTCGTCAAGAAACTTCCTGCCCTGACCACTGATAGGGCTCCAACCAGTCAGCATCTCACGCACCCAATTGATCAGCTCAAGGCGATCAAGTGCCGGCGTGTCTCTCTCTTTGACCTCACGGTAGGCTCGCTCAAAGCGCTCCATCACGCGGTCGGCAAATGTCGAATCCGTCTTGCTAATCTCCTGCACGAGGCAGGTCACCAGAATTGCAACGCCGCTCTTCGTGTCGTGCAACTGCTGATCAATGGTTCCTCTTTCGGACATTTTGTTGCCTCCCTCAGTTAAAGGAGGCAACAAATCACCAACCAAGTCGCGTGTCGAGCAGCCAGATTGCGGGTGTCATGACGGCAAGCCGCCTGCTGGCAATCCATCCCCAAGGTTTCCGCAATGCCAAATTTGGCGCTTTTGTAAAAGCTCAGCAATTTTTCGCAACAGTCGATTGCCCGACGGTCGTGCGGTAACTTTGGAAGAGGCTAAGGCTGCGGAGAAGGAACTCGGGCGCGCCGTCACGCTTCGCCTGATCCGCCCGCTACCCGCCAAATCAGGCGGGTTTTTCATTGGTGTCAGCGCGCGGTCACATCTTATCTGGTGCCGGACCAATCGAATCCAGCAGCCTTGCGATATATCCGGTGGCACCATCTTTGATGGCTTGTTCGGTAGCTTCGTTGGCTTCAGGAAAAAGCTGGCGGCTGTTGATCCCACCAATGGACTTATCTCTTATAGAGTTGACCTTGTTCCGGAAATCTGCGGCGTCGCTGGAAAAAACATCGCACGTTTCCGCAATCAGAATTCTCAGCATTTCGCCTAGGGCGACTTGCATCGCGATGTCACCTATTCTGATCTCGTCCGTTGTTTGCATTGTTGATTCTCCTCCTTTGTGAGGCGGCCACAAGAGCACAATCTCCCCGCTCAATATAGCCTTTGCAGGCATTACCAACACGGACAGCCGGCCCTCGTGCCCGCTGATGCCGCAGAGGGTCAAAGCATGTCACGACCAACACTGTTCACCGAAAAGCTCGCGGACTTGATCTGCGAGAGGATTGCAGACGGCGAAAGCCTTCGTGCGATATGCGATGGCGACGACATGCCGAACAAGTCGTCGGTATTTCGCTGGCTGGCTGTCAACGAGGCTTTCGCGACCAGGTACGCGCACGCGCGCGACGCCCAGGCCGACACATTCGTCGATGACATGGTGGATATTGCCGACGACGGCCGAAACGACTGGATTGAGCGCAAGAACGCCGACGGCGCGGTTATTGGCTGGCAGGAGAATGGCGAGGCGCTTCGCCGGTCCAGTCTGAGGGTGAGCACGCGGCAGTGGATCGCCGAGAAAATGAAGCCGAAGAAGTACGGGAGCAAGCTTGCCCTGACCGATCCTGACGGCGGCGCATTGACTGTCAACGTGGTGAGCCGTGCCGAGCGTCGACCTTCCGAGTAATTGGGAGCCGCGCGACTATCAGAAACCGGCATGGGATTCGTGGCTTGAGGGCTGCAACCGCCAGCTTCTGATCTGGCATCGCCGCGCCGGCAAGGACGACATCAATCTTCGAATGCATTCGGTCGCCGCGTTCAATCGTGTCGGCACCTATTGGCACATGTTGCCGGAATATGCCCAGGCAAGGAAGGCGATCTGGGAAGCGGTCAATCCGAACAGTGGCCAGAGGCGGATAGACGAAGCGTTCCCGCATGCGATCCGGGCGAACACCCGTGAGAACGACATGTTCATCCGTTTCAAGAACGGGTCGACATGGCAGCTCGTCGGGTCTGACAACTACAACGCCCTTGTCGGGTCTCCGCCAGTCGGTCTGACGGCTTCGGAATGGGCGCTGGCCAACCCCTCGGCATGGGCTTACCTCTCACCGATCCTGGCCGAGAATGGCGGCTGGGCCTCGTTTATCTCGACGCCGCGCGGCAACAATCATCTGAAGGGGATGTTGAAGCGGTTCGCAGGTGATGACCGCTGGTTTACCCAAGTCCTGACGGCGAAAGACACCGGGGCGATATCGCTGCAAGCGATCGAGGATCAGCGCGGCGAATACGAAGCACTCTTCGGCAAGGCCATGGCCGATCTGCTCATTGAGCAGGAATTCTACTGCTCTTTTGCCGGCGCGATGGTCGGTTCCTATTGGGGAGCGGAATTAGCCGCGGCTGAAGTGGAAGGCCGCATCGGCGTCGTGCCGATCAACTGGAAACACCCGGTCCATACCGTCTGGGATCTTGGCAAGGCGGCAAACAACCCGATCTGGTGTTTCCAGGTCATCAACGGCAAGCCCCTGATCGTCGATTTCTACAGGCCGGAAAGCGACGATCTGGAAGACTGGTGCAAGTGGCTGGACAACAAGGGCTACCACGGCACTGACTATGTCCCGCACGACGCCATGCAACCGAATTGGGGAGCCAAGCGCACCCGGTTCGACACGCTGAAGCTGCATGGCCGCAAGCCGAAAATGGTGCAGATGGTCAGCGTGGCCGACGGCATCAACGCTGCGCGCGAGACGATCAAGGTTGCAGAATTCGACGAGGGTCGCTGCGGAGAAGTAGGCATCGAAGGCCTGAAGGCTTTCCGGCGCCTGTGGGACGATGAACGAAAGTGCTTTCTCGATATCCCGGTCAAGGACTGGGCCGAGCATATCGCATCAGCCTTTCGCTATCTCGGTCTGGCCTGGAAAGACGCGGCGCCAGTCTATGAGCCGCCGCAGAAGCCGAAAGAACTCGCCTACGAAGTCACCAAGGACGGCGTGATCCGGTCGAACATGACCGTTCGCGAAGCCGTCGACGCCCGGATCAAGCGCCGGAAACGGCGCGGCGGGGTTTGACAGGAGCCGGCATCCTTCATGGTAAAAAACAACAAAAAGAGCTCATACGCCAAGAGCAGCACCGGGACCGCCGTCGGTCAGGCTCTGCGCAAGACCGGCAAGAAGTGGCTGGACAAGATCCAGGCCGCCGGCAAGGCGGAAAAGCACTGGCTCGACTGCGCGGCCATTGCGGTCAAGGCCTATACCAGCGAGGGGAATCTCGTCGACACCGACGAGGCCACCGGCGCGGCTTACGATTTCAACGTCCTGTATGCCAATGTCGAGACCATCGTCCCGGCCGTCATCAACTCGGCGCCAATGCCAGACATCCGCCGCCGGTTCGGCGCCGACGATCCGGTAGCGCGCGATTTCGCGCAGGTAATCGAGCGGTCTATCCGCATTCAGGTCGATGACAGCAAGCTTCAGGTCGAGATGGAAGCCATGGCACAGGACGCGTTCCTTGCTGGCCGTGGGGTCATCCGCCTTCGCTTCATGAGCGATATTGTCGGCGGGGAAACCACAGACGATGAGCTGCGCGACCTGGCCGAAGCTGATGGCGTTGTCGAGGGCACGGAAGACGACGAACAGGACGAGGCGTCGGCCGACCCAGCAGCCACGCCAGCCACCCCTGAGCGGTCAGAGAACGAGCGGCTGCGCTTCGAGGCTGTGAGCTGGAAAGATTACCGTCACGGCCCTTCGAAGCGCTGGGATGACCGCCCATGGGATGCATTTCGCCATTCGATCGCCTGTGACGACTACGAAGACTTCATCGACGGCGATCTGGTAGCCAGTCAGCAGGCCGACGGCGATACCGACCAGGAAGCCGACACCGACTATGATGTCTGGGAAGTGTGGGACAAGAAATCCCGAACCGTCCTGTTCGTCAGTGTTCGTGATGGCAAGGTGCTGAAGAAGGTTCCTGACCCGCTCGGGCTTTCCAATTTCTTCCCGATCGCCACGCCCGTGCAGCCGATTGAGATCAACGGCCGGTTGATGCCGGTCAATCCGTTCTCGATCTATCGCCGGCTTGCTGACGAGCTCGACACGACGACCAAGCGCATCCAGATCATCACCAAGCAATTGAAGGTGAAAGGCTGGTACGCGATCAGCTCGACCGACATCCAGAACGTCCTTGACGCCGACGACAACGAATTCGTGCCGATCGCGGATGCCGAGATATGGGCGGCCAAGGGCGGGCTTCAGAATGCCGTGCTGTTCTGGCCGGTCGAGAAGCTGATTGTCGTCCTGGCCCAGCTCTACGGCGTCCGCGACCAGTCCAAGCAGGCCATCTACGAAATCACCGGCATTTCGGACATTGTCCGCGGCGCCAGCAAGCCGACAGAGACACTTGGCGCTCAGCAGTTGAAAAGCCAATGGGGCTCACTGCGCATCCAGAAGATGCAGCGCAACATCGAGCGCGCTGCCCGCGACCTGTTCGTGATGATGTCGGAAATCATCCCGGCGAAATTCTCGCCCGAGACGCTTCAAAAGATGACCGATATCCAGATCCTGCCGACACAGCAGGATCTGACAACGATTCCGGTTCCACCACCGCCGCCGCCACCTGCGCCCGGCCAGCCACCGATGCCGCCCGAACAGATGCAGCAGTTGCAGCAGCAGGCCATGCAGGCGCAGGAGGCGGAGAAGGCGCGGCAGGCAAAGCTTCAGCACCTGAACCAGTTGCGAGCGCTCATGCAGGACCACGCCAGCGCTTATTTCCGGATCGATGTCGAGAGCGACAGCACGATCCAGGCCGACCTTACGCGGCAAAAGGCAGAGGCCACCGGCTTCATGGAGGCGTCCAGCCAATACTTCCAGGCGGTTGGTCCGCTGGTGCAGCAGGGCGCGCTTCCGATGGAACTGGCGATGGAAATCTTCGGTTCGTTCTCCCGGTTGTTCAATCTGGGCAAGAGCGTCGAAGACGTGGTTGACGAGCTGGTGCAGATGGCAAAGGCGAAGGGCAAGCAGCCGGCCGGACCGAAGCCCGATCCCAAGGCTGAAGCCGCCGCTGCCGACCAGAAACGCAAGGTCGAGGATGCCCAGGTCGATCGCGACATCAAAACTCAGGATGCCGAAACGGACCGGAACATCAAACAGCAAAACGCCGCGCTCGATCAGCAGATCAAAGGAACCGAATTGCAGATCAAGCAGGCCCAGCTTGCCATGGTGCAGCGGCAAATGGCGGCTCAGCAGTTCGGCATGACAGGAGCGATTTGATGGGTGAACGATTTGTCTGGCGCGATGGCCGGATCGTCAATCGCGAGACCGGCGCGCCGATGAGCGTTCCGGACGGACCGCTTTCCGCGCCGATGATCATGCCGAACATGCCGGAATACGCCAGCCCGATCAACGGCAAGGTCATCACGTCGAGGCGCGAGCGGCGCGAAGACATGAAGCGGAACAACTGTGTCGAGGCCGGCGATCCCGGCTGCTCCCCGACGGGCGGCAAGCTGAAGAACAAGGCCTTTTGCGCGAAGCGAGGCCTGAAAGTGAGCGAGGAATTTTTATGAGCGTCGAAGACCTGAATAATGCCGCGGCTGCGGACCTGAACAACGGTGCGGTGGCGATCAGCGAGGATGAGGCGCTTGGCGCTCTCTACGACCAGGCCGAACAGGAAGACGACGCCGGCCCCGCCCGAGACCAGGGCGGCAAGTTCACGGCCGCAGACGGCAAGACCGCTGCGGACAATGCCTCACTGGAAGGTGAGGGCAAGGGAGAGGCCGGCGACGATGCCGCTGGTTCGACGCTCGCGGCGTCCGTCGTGCCTCTCCCGGCTAACTGGAACGGCATGGATGCCGATTGGGCAAAGATCCCGCCGGACGTGCAGGCCAAGATTGCGGCGCGCGACACGGACATCCACAAGCGCATGTCGGACCAGGGTCGGCAACTGACGGCATTTCAGCCGATCGCCGAGAGCATCGAGCGCAACAAGGATCTGTTGGCCGGCAAAACCACGCCGGACGGTCGACCTTTCACGGCGCCCGCCGCCATTGACGCCTTGCTGAATGCGCAGCGCCGGCTGGAAGCCAATCCAGTCGCCGGCCTGCTTGAAATTGCCCAACGGTTCGGAGTGATCGAGCAAATTGCTCAGGTCCTCGCCGGGCAGGCCAAGGTTCCCGCCGATCGACAAACAGCCGCCCTCGGAGCCGCTGATGTTGAGCGCATCGTGCGAGAGAAAATGAACGAGAGTGCAACCGCATCTGCGATGGAGGCGGAAGTTAGCCGCTTGTCGAAGGACAAGCCGCTCTATTCCGAAATTCCTGAAGAAGACATGGTGCATTCGATTTCCAAGGCACGCGCAAAGCTCGGCGATGGCGCTTCCCCGGAAGCCCTGTTCGACCTGGCCTATGACATCGCCGTGAACGCCGACCCTGATCTGAGGACGAAGGCAGCCAGCTTGAAAACAGCCGCTGCGCACGATCCGAAACGAACGGCAGACGCGAAGCGGGCGAACTCGGTCAACGTGACCTCCAAATCCACGGGCAAATCGAGAGAACTCACCGAAGACGAGAAGCTCTCTGCGCTCTACGACGAAATCCAATCCAAAGGATAATCAACCATGGCAACGCCATCGACTATCTTTACGCAGATGGTCTCTTCGACCATGCGTAACGTCGCGACCGAAGTCGCCGACAACGTGAGCAAGCACACTCCTGTGCTGAAGCGCATGAAGCAGAAGGGCAAGATCCTTTCTGGCGGCTATGAAATCCAGATCCCTCTGGAGTATGCCGAAAACGAGACCTACCAGCGCTACAGCGGTTTCGACACGCTGAACACCAACGCGTCGGATATCCTGACCTCGGCGAAGTACGACTGGGCGCAGATCGCCCTGCATATCGTCTCGTCCGGCAAGGAACTGCGCCAGAACTCCAGCAAGGAGAAGATGGTCCCCTTGGTGAAGACCAAGAAGGGCAACGCTCTTCGCACGGCCACGAACAACTTTTCCGTCGACATGTTTTCCGACGGTTCGCTGGCAAATCAGGTCGGCGGATTTGCCCACCTGATCCAGACCAACGGCCAGGGTACGGTCGCAGGGCTGGATTCGTCTCAGTGGACGTTCTGGCAGAACAAGTTCCGCGAGATGACCGGGACCAACGCCTACACCAAGGACACCATCCTTGGCGAAATGAACCTGCTCTGGATGGACACGACCAACGGCGCCGACCACACCGACCTGATCGTCTTCAGCCACGATCTGTTCTCGGTGTACGAGGCATCGCAGCAGCAGTTCCAACGCTACATGGATGCCGACCTCGCCGAGACCGGCTTCAAGTCCTACAAGTACAAGACCGCCGACGTGGTGTTCGACGAGAACGCCAATTTCACGACGACGGCCGAGAAGGGCTACTTCCTCAACACCGACTATCTGTACCTGTTCCAGCACAAGGACGCGCAGTGGTCGATGGATGACGAAAAGAAGCCGGTCAACCAGGACGCGGTTGTTATCCCGCTGCTCTGGATGGGCAATTTCGCCTGCTCGAACCGTTCGCGGCAGGGTGTCCTGCTGGACGCGGCATAAGGAGATCAGACCATGACTGCTTTTGTTGGCGCCAAGCTTGGCGCGACCTACACCGCTGCGCAGTTGAAGGGCTCGGAAGCGTATGCCGTGCCCGGCATCGGCGATATCTATGTGAGCCACGACAACAAGGCCTATCGTTTCGTCCAGTACAACGGCGGAGCGGGTGCGATTGCTGCCGTGGCTGGCAACGTCACTTATCTCTACGCGCCGGCCGGTGTCTCGACCGGCGTGTCGACTGTCGTCACGTCCGATCTGTCGGATTCGGCGGAACTCGGCGCGGGCGTGCTTCAGGCGGCCCCGGCCAGCGGTGATTACTGCTGGATCCAGGTCAAGGGCGTTGCCACGCTCAACACCGCACTGACCGCTGGCGCCGACGGAGATCCGCTGACGCCTTCGGGCTCGACGGACGGCACGCTCGACACCGTTGCCGCCGCGACCGACGCGGTTTGCGCCTATGCGATCGACGCTTCGGCGAAAATCGTCATGTGCGCCTTCCCGCACTAACCACGCGACAATCTGACGAACGAAGCGCGGCGGTCCTTGATGGGGTCGCCGCGTCCCTTTCGCTCACCTTCCAAAGGACGGAACCATGACCACCGAAGGCACTCCAACTTTCATCATTCACGGCTTCAAGCAGACATTCGAATTGCTGCCGAAACGCGCGGCTGATCCAATGTCCGAAAAGACCGACGCACAGGGCTTCCTGCTCAATGCGGGCGGCTTCCGCGTCATGGAACGCGTGCCGGAGGATTGGGTGATCTACACCACCTCGCTGGCGCCGCAGAACACGAAGCAGACGGAACGTGTTCGCCACATGATCCCGGACCTCGAGAAGCTGGGGAAGAACCCGACCTCGCCGAAACTCCGCTTCATGACCGAACGCTGGTCTGTGATCGAGCCGGCATACGCGGCATGGAAAGAGGGCAGGGAAGTCCCGACCAATGGTACGCCGCTTGGCGTCTGGCCCGGCGTCGAACAGGGCCAGGTGGATGTTTTCCGCCGCTTCGGCATCAACTCAGTCGAAGGTGTTCGCGATCTGCCGGAAGCCTACATTGAAAAACTTCAGATGCCGAACGTTCGCGCTCTGAAGAAGCAAGCTGGCCTGTTCCTCGACAACCTGGGCGCGGCCAACGCAACGCAGCGAGAAACCGAAAAGGACAACCAGCTTACGGCACTGCGCGAGCGGCTGGCTGAAATGGAAAAGCTGCTTGATCAGCGCACGGCGCCGACCGATCAGCCGGCCGACGGCGAGGTGACGGAACTTCGCGCCCAACTCGACGCCAGGGGCACGCCCTATGACAAGCGCTGGGCTGCTCCGAAGCTCCGGGCAGCACTTCAGGCGGAAGCCGCCTGACCATGACTATCCTGACCGTCATCCAGCAGGCGGCAATGCCGGTCGGGCTCGACAAGCCGCTTGCCGTGTTTACGAACACAGATCGCGAGTGGCAGGAAATGCAGGTCGTCGCCAACGAGGCGGCGACCGTCATTGCGGAGGCTTTCGACTGGCAAAAGCTCCGCAAGATTGCGACCGTCACAGGTGACGCTGTGGCGGAGGGCTTCGACCTCCCGACTGACTATGGTCGCATGCTGGCCACGTCGTCTCTCTGGTCAAGCCGCTTCACTTGGGACATGCAGCATGTCGTCAGGAGTGACGACTGGCTGGGCATGGAAGTCTGGCCCGCAACGCCGATTTATGGCCGCTGGACCATCTTCAGCAACCAGATACATATCCTGCCTGTGATGGCGGTGAGCGAAACCGCGAAATTCTTCTACATCCAAAATCAGATTGTTTCCGGCGGTCAGACTGAATTCCTGACCGACACCGACACGTTCGTGTTGAGCGAGCGGCTGTTGAAGCTGGCAATCATCTATTTGTGGAAGCAGTCCAAAGGGCAGGACTTCGCCGCGGAACTTTCCGACTATGAAATCGCGCTTGCCCAGGAGATGGACAAGGACGGCGGCTCCAAGCCGGTCGTTTCCGGCAATCGCTGCGGTCGCTCGTTCCGCCGCACGAACGTCTGGCCCGGAACTGTAACGGGCTGATCGGTGAAAAGCGCATATCTCGCCAAATTTGCGCAGCCCGGCCGGGCGCGCAATGCGCAGATGCAGCCTTTGCCGGTGCCGCGCGGCGGCTGGTATACGTCAGGCAATCTCGCCCAAATGCCGCCTGCAACGGCGCAGAGGCTTGAGAACTGGCGGCCAACCACGACAGGCATCCAGCAGCGCGGCGGTTCGCTCACCCACGCCAGCATCACGGATGGCAGCGAGGCCACCATTTCGCTGATCACCTACAATGCCGCGAGCAACAAGCGCCTGTTCGCCGCGAGCGAGACTAAAATCTTCGACGTCACAACAGTGGTCGACCCGCTGGTTCCGCCGACGCCGGACGTTACTGGTCAGACCAACGGGTATTATTCCTTCCTGAATTTCACGACAGGCGGGGACGAATACCTCACCGTCGTCAACGGCTCCGACCCGCTGTTGCTATACAATGCCATCGACGGCTGGATCCCGATCACCGGCATTTCGAGCCCCGCCATTACCGGCGCTGACACATCAACGCTCTCCTTCGTGTGGGCCTATCGCAATCGTGAGTTCTTTATCGGTCCAGGCCTGATCGCATACTGCCTGCCGGTTTCCTCTATTGCCGGTCCGCTGACCACGATCGATCTGAACGGCGTGTTCATGAACGGCGGTGCGCTGGTCTTCGGCGCCACCTGGTCGACCGATACTGGAGACGGGCTCGACGACAAATGCGTGTTCGTGACCAACCAGGGCGAAGTCGCAGTATTTGAAGGGGCAGACCCGTCAACAGCAACAGACTGGAACCTTGTCGGTCGCTATGACCTGGCAAAGACCATGGGGCCGCGCTGCACCATGCGATCTGGCGGCGACCTGCTGATTGGCGTCGAAAACGGCATCGTTCCCCTGTCGGCGGTCGTTACAAAGGATATTGCGTCGCTGGAATCGGCGCTGGTTACGGCGGCGATTTCCCCGGACTGGCGGCGCGAGGCAGCGGCTCGCGACAGCTTGCCCTGGGAAATCGTCAAGTGGCCGCGGAAGTCCTACGCGATTGTTTCCTTGCCTGCCGCGGGCGACGAACAAGCGCTCTGCTATGTGGTGAACACCGATACCGGGGCATGGTGTTCCTACACGGGTTGGGACACCCGCTGTATGGTGCTCCACAACAACGAGCTCTATTTCGGAACCAATGATGGCCGTGTGAAGCGGGCGGAAGTGACCGGCTCCGACGACGGCGCTCCGATCTATTACACCTGCATCGCCAATCCCGACGCAGTTGGCTTGCCAAGCGTTCTGAAAACGGTCCTTCAGGCGCGCGTCATCTTCAAGGGCACGACACCCTATAACGTCAGGCTCTCGGTCTCGATGGACTATGCTGTCGACTTGCCGGCACCGCCCGATGCTGCACCGGACACGGGCGGGGGGAGCCTTTGGGGCATCGGTCGTTGGGGCATCGCGCGATGGGGCGCAACCGTGGCTTCGCCAATGATCGGTTCGCAGATCAAGTCGCTCGGGCGAACTGGCTACACGATGCAATGGCAACTGCAGATCACGGGTGCGCAGTCGATCACGCCCAATCTGGAAATGATCAGCATCGACGTAGCGTATGAAACTGGCAAACCGGTGATCTGATGACGGATTATACGATCAGCAAGGAAAGCTTCGTGGCCGCGTGGCCGGAGATTGAACCTTTAGCGCGGATGCATTTCGAGGAAACGCGAGCACGCTTCGCCACCGAAGGCATGCCGATGGGGGCGTTCAATCCCCGGCTCGATGTCTACAAGAAAGCCGACGAAGGCGAGTACCTGCACACGTTCGTTGTCCGCACTGAAACGGGCCAGGCCGTCGGACATTCGACGGTCTATATCCAGACCGATATGCACAATCGCGAGCTGATCGGGAAAGAAGACACGATCTACATTCACCCCGATCACCGAAACGGTGTTGGCAGGCGCCTGACCAAACACATTCTCCAATTCCTGAAATCGCAAGGCGTTGTTCGCGCCACCATTGATGCCCGCACAGATCCCCGCGCCGTCGCGCTTTGGCGCCGCCTTGGTTTCAAGCCGGTTGCCGAAGTCATGATGATTACTTTCGAGGAGCGCTCCGATGAACATGCATCTTAAATTCGGTCTCTATGATCGAGTGCTGCGTTGTGCGCCGGACATGCCGGAGCCGCCCGATCCGAAGGAAACAGCAGCGGCCCAGACCGGGACGAACATCTCGACGGCCCAGGCCAATGCTGCGCTCGGCAACGTCAATCAGGTCACGCCCTATGGGAACCTGACGTACACCCAGTCAGGCCAGAAATTCATCAGCGATGCAACCGGCGGCCAGACCTATTGGCAAGGCCCAAACGGCCAAATCCAGTCGGCGGCGCCCCAATCGATACAGGGTGCTTCCACAACGACCAAGCAGCCAATCTACCAGACCGTGAACGGCCGGAATGGCGACCGCCAAATTCAGGTCGGCACGAAGGATGTCACGACGCCCGGCGCATCCTCCATGCCTGCTGGTTGGTCTCAGGTGCAGGGCTACTATGTCCCGCAATATACCGCGACACAGACGCTCTCACCGTCGCAGCAGGCGATTTTTGACCAATCGCAGGCGGCCCAGGGCAATCTCGCCAAGCTGGCAAACAGCCAGTCTTCGTTTTTGAACGACTATCTCGGCAAGCCGCTGGATTTGTCGAAGATCCCGGCCGCAGGTAATGCTGCCAACCTTCAGACGCCAAATTATCAGCAGTTCGCCAATGGGCCGCAGCTCGCGACCAGCTTCAACAATGGCGGCAAGATTCAGAACCAGATCGCGGGCGCCGGCGATATCCAGAACCAGATCGGCGACGCAGGGCAGATCACCAGGGATTACGGCCCCGCTGATGGCTACGCCGGCAATGTTCAGCAGGTGCAGGACGCTCTTATGTCCCGCCTCAACCCGCAGATGGACCAGCAGCGCGCAGCCCTCGAAACGCGCCTTGCCAACCAGGGCATCCGCCTTGGCTCGTCCGCTTACGAACAGGCGATGAACCAGTTCAATCAGGGCTTGAACGATCAGCGGACGTCGGTGCTGTTGCAGTCTGGTCAGGAACAGTCGCGTCTTGCCAACCTGGATGCCCAGCGCGCCGGGTTTCAGAACTCGGCCCAGCAGCAGGCCTATAACCAGCAGCTCGGCAATGGTCAGTTCGCCAACGCTGCGCAGGCCCAGCAGTACAGCCAAAACGCCAACAATGCGCAGTTCGGCAATGCGGCGCAGCAGCAGGGCTTCAATCAAAACCAGGCTTTGGCCGGCTTCAGCAACTCCGCGCTTCAGCAGATGTTTGGCAATTCGAACCAGGTCACCGGGCAGAACAATCAGCTTCAGGATCAGCGCCTGAATGCGCAGCTTGCGCAGTTCAACGCTCAGAACCAGCAGCGTAGCCAAGCGCTGAGCGAAGCCTACGCGCAGCGCTCGCAGCCTATCAACGAAATCGGTTCCCTGCTTTCAGGCGCCCAGATCCAGCAGCCTACTTTCGTCAACGCCAATATGCCCAACATTCCGACTGTCGACTATGCCGGGCTCGTCAATGACAACTACAACCAGCGGCTGGCTATCGCCCAACAGCAGGCCCAGGCATCACAAGGCATCCTCGGCGGGCTGTTCGGGCTCGGCTCTGCCGGCATCATGGCATCCGACCCCGACCTGAAGAAAAACAAGCGCAAGGTGATCGACCTCGACGACGACGGAACGGGCTTGTGGACCTACAACTACAAGGACGATCCGAAGGGCGCACCGAAGCGTCTCGGACTTATGGCCGACGAGATCGAGCGAAAAGTACCGGATGCCGTTTCGTTGCATCCTGACGGTTATCGTCAGGTCGACTATCCCAAGGCGCTTACCGGCCTCTTTGCCATGGGTGCAGCGGCATGAGCTCCTACATTTTCGACGGCAACAAGCCGCGCGCACCGATGACGCGTGATGAGCAGATGCGCGCTCAAATGGCGATAGCCGGACAGATGCCGACCGAAATCGGATCGGGCATTTCGACAGTCGGTCAGGCGCTCATGTACCGAATGAACAAGAACGGCAGCTTTCCAAAGGCGCCGGGCGGCGGCAACCCACTTTTGGGCTTGTTCGGCCTTGGCGCAGGCAGCGGAGGTCTTTCCTGATGGTCTCCTACATCTTCGGCCCGGATCAGCAATACAAGACGCCCGGCGAACTGGCGAAGGCGCGCGCGGTCGCGAATGCAATCTTGATGAACCAGGGCGCACCGAAGAACGTCGGCGAAGGCTTGTCGGCAATAGGGCAGGCGCTGCTGTTCCGCTCGATGATGGGCAAGGCGGACGCCTCGGAAGCCGCCGGCAAGACTGCCGCCGATGCCGCGTTCAATCCCGTGCTGGCCGCGCTTGGCGGCTCGACCGCTTTCCCGGCCGCTCCCGGCGCGTCGAGCAAGGTTGCCGACGCAATGGCCGGACAGCCCAAAGCCGACAACCCGAACCTGCCGTCGAGCATGGATTTCGCGAATGCCCAAGCGGACGCCCCCCAAACGGCCGATGCAGCCGGTTTGCCGCCGACCGCCTTCGCTGGCGTGACCCAGGCAGGGAAGGGCTGGACTGAAGTCCAAACCGCAGACGGTCAGACAATCCGGCGCGAAGGTGCTCGCAACTGGCGAAACAACAATCCCGGCAATATCGAATACGGGCCGCTTGCGCGAAGCATGGGCGCGGTTGGCACGGACGGCCGGTTCGCGGTATTCCCCACCTTGGAGGCCGGACGCGCAGCCAAGGAAAAGCTGTTGTTCGATGGTCCTGGCTATCGTGGCAAGACATTGGCGGGTGCTATCTCGCGCTGGGCTCCCCCGAGCGAAAACGATACGCCCGCCTATATAGGCGCAATGGCTTCGGCGGCAGGTGTTTCGCCTGATACGCCGCTCTCGGCTTTCTCGCCGGAGCAGCGTTCGCGCGCGCTTGTGGCCATGGAGCATATCGAAGGGTTCCGGCCCGGTCGGGAAATCCCGTCCAGTGGCGGAGCTCTTGCGGCTGTCAATGCCGAAGCGGCCGGCCAGCCGGTAGAAGTCGCAAGCCTCGATCCAAGCGTCGGTATCGGTGGCGGTGCGCGCCCGCTGCCTGCCGAATATGCCAGCAATGGCACGACCCAGGCGCAATGGGCTGCGATGAACCGGCCCGGCGAGGATCTGACGCCAGTTGCCAACGGTGCACCGGCTCCCATTCCCATGCAGGGGCCGCAGGGTCAGGCAGCGCCAGCATCGGCGAGCCCGATCGCTCAGGCGTTGTTCGGCAAGCCAGCGGCACCGCAGCCACAGATGACCGCGCAAACCGATCCGTCGATGGTTCCTGCCGCCGCTGGTGGCGCTGCGGACACGTTTAACGCTGCCCAAGGCCCAAACATGCAGCAGCTTTACAACGCGCTCCAGCAGCCGTTCCTGAGCGATGCTCAGAAAGGCATCATCGAGAGCGAAATTCAGCGCCAGCAACAGGCGGCCGACCCGCTGCGCCAGCTGCAGTTGCAGAAGGCACGCCGCGACCTGACCAACCCGCAAAAGAACTGGCAGCGGCTGGACGATACGCATTTGTTCGACCCGGAAAGCGGCGAGATCAAAGCGGCCGACGGCGGCGCGAGCGATGGCAAGTTCCGCTTCAAGGGCAGTTCGGTCGAGGCTCAGGGTCTCAATGGTTTGATGGATGCTGGCCAGATCACCGAAGACCAGGCCCAGCAGCTTGCGGCCGGCAAGACCATCACCGATCCGACAACCGGCGCCATCATCTTCATGACGCCGCAGGGTGTTTTCGGTCAATCGCCACAGGGCGGCCAGCCTCAACCGGTGATGCCGTCGCCGCAGGCGATGCCCCAGCCCCAGGGGCAGCCCCAGAGCGCGCCGATCGCACCGCCGGCCCCGAATGCCGGCCAGCAGCAAGCGCCTGCTGTGGCCCCTCCCGCTGCCGATCCTGCCAACCCGCAACAGCAGGGAATGATCCCGTTGACCGGGCCGAAACCGGTCAAGCCTCCGACCGAACAGCAGGTGCGCAATCAGCAGCTCTATCAGGTGGCCGCACCCGAACTGAAAATCGTTGAAGACAATTTCGGCGCGCTCTCCAACCTGAGCGATCAGGCTTGGTCGGCGATCCCTGGCGCCGGAAACTACGGTGCAAACTACTTGCAGACGCCGCAATATCAGCGCGCCAACAATTCGCTGAAAACGATCATCGCGACGTATCTCTACAGCACGTCAGGCGCCACCGCGAATCCCGGCGAAGTTGAAAATCAAGCCTCCATTCTCATGCCGAAACCGGGCGAAGATCCTACCTCTGTCGCGGATAAACTTGCGCGGGTCCGCGTCATGGTCGACTCGATCAAGACCGCTGGAGGTGGCGGGGGACAGGCGGGCGATCCTGCTGCCGATCCAAAGGCGGCACTTAAGCAGAAGTATGGGCTCGACTGATGGCTGATCTCGCGCGCATCAAGAACAACATCGGCAAGATGGTCGCTCAGGACGCACCTGAAACGGACATCGACGCCTACATCGCGTCCGAGGGCGTCACTCTCGACGACGTGCGCGCATTCCGACCGGGAGGCACGGCGGATGTCGCTCGGGCCGACGCCAGCGCCAGGGCGGGCATCGAACAGGCCACGGCCATTGCATCGTTGTCACCGGAGGAACGTCGCGCGCGGGTCAAGATCGATCCTGAAACCGGCGAACCTCCCGGCGTTCCGACCTACCAGCCGAAAACTTCGTTGGAGGACAAGGCAGGCGCATTCTCAACGGGCGGCCTTCAGGGTGTCCCGATTGTCGGGCCTTATCTCGACAAGGCCTCCAGCGCCGCCGCTGCGGCCATGGCTATGCCTTTCACGGGACGGTCGTTCAATGAGCTCTACGATGAGGGAGACCGCTACAGCCAGGACGTGAGGCGAGACAATCCGCACACGGCCACGGCTGGCGGCGTGACCGGCGCCGTTGCTGCCACTGTCCCGGCCATGGTGGCGGCGCCGGCAGCGTTTGGCATCGGAGTGGAATCCCTGCCACTACGGCTAATGGCATCGACGGGAAGCGGGGCAGTCATCAATGGCTCTGACGTCGCTGTTCGATCGGGTGGCGATCCAATGCAGACGGCAATTGGTACGGGGCTCGGGGCGGGTCTTGGCATGGCCGCGCCCGTCGTCGCGCCGCTGGTCGGCAGGGGCGTGAAGGCCATCGCCGACAATGTGCAAATCAGCGCAATCGCTCGGGCGCTCGGGCTCGACAAGCGCGCCGTTTCCGTTCTGGCAAAAGCTGCAAAGGACGACGCCATTGACCCGGCCGCGCTGCCCGATCTCGGTGCCAATGGCATGATGATGGATCTTGGGCCGAATATGCGGCACACGGCCGGCGCAATTGCCGCCACGCCTAGCGAAGGAAAGCAGATCGTTCGCGGCGCTATCGGATCGCGTGATGCAGAAGCTAATTGGCGCATCCGGTCAACTCTTGACGATACCCTTGGCTCGGCTCCCACGCCGTCGCGCGTCGTTGAGCGGATCGATCGCAATCAGCAGCATTTGCAGCCTGAGTACCGGGAGGCCTTGCGGGACGCTGCGCCGGTCGACACGCTGCCGATCGCCCGCTACCTCGAACAGGAAGCCCAGAGTTTGCGAGGCGAACCGCAGCGCGTCGTCCAGCGTGTCCGCTCGATGCTCGACCATCAGCCTACGCCGGCAGATATCGCCCGTGCGCGCGCTCTGGGTGAGCCGCCTCCCGGTACTTCTCTGGTGAGCGACGCCGCAGAACTGCTGAACACCCGTCACGCCATTGACGATATGCTGGAGACGACGCAGGGATCGAATGCGGTCAATGCGCTTACCACAGCCAGGCAGGCGGTCGACGATGAGCTTCGCGCATCCGTGCCCGGCATCAAGGAAGTCGACGCAAAATATGCGGAGCTGGCCCGCCAGCGCACGGCACTTCAACGCGGCCAGACGGTGCTTTCCGATGGCAGGGAAGCGCCCCGGCCTGATGAGCTCGCGGCGGAAGTGAGGCAGGGCGCCTTGCCGCAGGGTATGCAAATCGGGCCGTCAGCCGTTCCGCTACGCCTGCGCGAAGGTGCCCGCGCAGAGATTGAGCGCATTGTCGGGACCAGGGCGAACGACCGCGTTGCGCTTCAGCAGATCATCAAGGGCGAAGGCGATTGGAACCGGGCGCGCTTGTCGAGCCTGTTCGGCGCCGACAAGGCGAGCGCGATCATCGATCTGCTCGACCGGGAGCGGCTGTTTGCCGATACGTCGAACATCGTGACGCGGAATTCGGAGAGCGCCGCGCGACTGGCTGCTCAGCGAGCCGTTACAGGCGACGAGGGGTACAGCTTTGGCGTGCCCGAAGCCTTCATGGCTGGTGGCGTTCGTGGCGTGGCGCGAGCGTCAGGCTACAAGGCGGCGGAGAACATAATCAATGCGCTGCGCAGCGGTGGAAACGAGAAAGCGATATCGGATATGGCACGCTCGCTGACGGCCGGACAACAGAGCCCAGTGTTAGCAGCACTCATGAAAGCCAGCCGGGGATCTCCGCTGCAACAGTCACAGGTCGATCGTGTTGCGCGCGCGTTGCTGCTCTCGGGTCCGTCCGCCGGGCGCCAGTGACTTATCTTTGCGGTCTTCAAAATACCAGATCAGCAGCACTGAAAAGGTGCCAATCAAAAAGCCCGCGACTAAGCCCATCATAAACCTGGGTTCCAAGCTGCTGAGAAACCAGTCCAGTCCCCGATGCAACACCGCAAGCACCGCGACGGTGATCACGGCGGCAATGATTTGCAGGACGGTCGTTCGCGACATTCGCCCTTCTAACTGATTTTCGGCCGCTCGGTAAGAGCCGGCCATTCACAGCCAAAAAACCTTCAGCGGAGAAAACGCCGATGCCCTTCGTCAACGGTCTCTATCAGCTATTGCCTGGCGTCTATGGTGTCTTTGATCAGCCGATCGACGAAACCGACTACAACGCCCAGATCGACGACTTCGCCGCGGCTTTCAATTCGGTCCGCACCATCGCATCTGGTGGCACCGGCGCATCGACCAAGCAAGGCGCGATAAACAGCCTTTTCAGCGGCTCGGAATACTTCAAGGACAACGCGTTCCTAATTGCCGATCCCGCCGATGTGACGAAGCTTTTCCGCATCGATGTCGGCGCCGTCACTGGCGGCACGACGCGAGTCTTGTCCATGCCTGACGCCGATGTCTCGATGAGCGCCTACATGGGGGGCCTGCTGAACACGGCAAGCAGCTTTGCGCTGCAAACGGCGCTCGGGATCACGCCGGTTCCAGTTATTAAGAATGTCGTCGGGGCCGTGAATGCGGTTAAGGCCGACAACGGTGCCTTCTGGAGAATTACGGGAACCACGACAAGCGTTACCCTCGCAGCCGCCGCTACGCTGGGCGCGGGCTGGACCATTCTGCTGCGAAATGACAGTCCTTCCAGCATCCCGATCGATCCAAACGGCGCGGAAACCATAGACGGCGCAGCGACGTTGACCCTGATCAAAAATGCAAGCGTTCTGATTACCTGCGACGGAACGGCCTTCGAGACCATGTTCCTCAATCAGGCGGTAGTCGATGCTGCAATCGCGGCTCTGAAGGCCGGCGCAAATACATGGTCTGGCCAGCAGTCATTCTTCACTGCCGGCACGCCCGTTCTAGTCAATTCAAACGACGGCACCGAGGCGAAAATTCGACTGTCCGATATCGGAGTGGTCCGGGGATACATCGGTTCGAACGCGGCCGGGGTTGGGATTTACAACCACCTTGGCGCCTTGCTGGCGCAATTCCTCAATACTGGCTCGTTTTTCCAGATGGGCACATTTTCGTCTACTGGCGCGTCCGATGGATTCAGGGTGAGTGCCGCCGGCCAGGCCAACTTTTCAGCGACATCGGTCGGCACTGTCACGCGCGCAACGTTCACCAACCCCAACAATACGGTCGGAAGCATTTCGACTACTGGCAGCGCGACCACCTATGCGACCACCTCGGACGAAAGACTGAAAGAGAATTTCCAATCGTTCGACAGCGGCACGCTGATTGACGCCCTCAATGCCTATCACTTCGACTGGAAGGTCGGCGGCACCGGCTATGGCGTGAAGGCGCAGCAAACATATGCGATTTTCCCTGACGCCGTGGCCGTCGGTACCGGAGAGCCCGGTGATGAAGAATTTATGCCTTGGGGCATCGATTATTCGAAATTCGTCCCGATCCTCCTGGCTGAGGTAAAGGCGCTGCGCGCCCGTGTCGCCACACTCGAAGCTTAAGAATCCCCAACGAAAGGCTATTATCATGGCAACCGTGGCGATCACGCTCGGCAGCGTCGCACAACGAACCTATAACGGCGCTCCAATCTATGGATCTGTAGCACTGGGCAGCCAGGCGCTCGCGTCGAGCGGCGCGTCCCAGCAATCCACCGTCGTTTCCGCTGCTCCTACCGATCCGATCGATAAGACCTTCCCGGTTTGGTCGATTACCGCTTCAGGTGGCAAAATCTGGGTGAAGTTCGGCGCAAATCCGACCGCGTCTGCCGGCGATGGCTGGCTCATCCTTGACGGTCAGACGCGGGATTTCGGCGCAGCCATGACGGCTGAAAAAGTCGCTGTGATCGACGGATGAGCCCGATGTCTCTTGGCCTTGGCTTGGGCCTCACACGCCAGTTCAAAGCCAGCGGCGGCGCCCCGCCGGCTTTCGATCCGACGACGCTCTTCGCCAATGGCGAGACCGGCGCCTGGTACGATCCGTCGGACCTGTCCACGCTGTTTCAGGACAGCGCCATGAACACGCCGGTTACTGCTAATGGCGATCCGGTAGGGGCGATCCTCGACAAGAGCGGGAATGAACTCCACCTTCTCCAAGCCACAGACACAGCGAGGCCCACCTATAAAACAGATGGGATCCTGCATTGGCTCGAATTCACGGGCGGTTCTGATCTGTTACGGACAGGCAACATCTTGTCCGTCGATAATACTACGGATGATCTTTACATGGGCGTGGCTTCCAGCGCATCCAGCACCGCGCTCGTCGTTCATATGACAATTGGAACCTCCGGAGAAGGAATCCTGATTTATTCCTCCGGCTCTACCTACAATGTGAGCGCAACCGACAACAGCGGCTTTAACTTCGAGAAAAGCGCGTCAATTGCCGTCGATACACACTACGCCGTTTTCTTTTCTCCAGCTTCGGCAACGCCTGACGCTGACGAGATGGCGTTTCGCGTCGATACTACGGATGGCGCGACGACAAACAACGACACTCCGTTTTCCCCGGGCCTGATATTCGTCAATACTCATATCGCGCTCAATACTATTAGCACTTCACCGAACTCTCAAAATGTCATTTTCTATGGAGGCATCGTCGTCCTTCGCACGATGAGCGCACAGAACAAGGGCGACTGCACAACCTTCTTCGGCGCCAAAGCCGGACTGACGCTCTAGCCTAGGGGCTGGTCCGGCGCTCAATAGCCTAGCAGATGCCGCAACCCGACAATCGGAAGGTAAACCGTCCAGACCAAACAGACCAAGACTGCGACGACAATACCCATGGCTGGCGCCCATTCCTGCCACAGTTTCAGGAGCCGCCCGACCCAGACTTCCAGATGAGTTTCCATCGCCCTATTCCTGCACACGTGCCCGTCGAAAAAGATGGCGGCTGCGCTAGGTCAGGGCTGGGTCGTCCCGCACGAGCGCGATGTCTCGGGCCAATGACTTCCTTGCAAGCGAGTAGGGGTCGTCATCGCCTTGGGCACGAAGGTCTTTGACGGCGGCTTCGGCATGGACGGCGAAGCTGTCCAATGCGGCAACCCCCTGTGTCGCCATCAGCATCCTCAAGGCGATCCGGAGCACACCGGGATAGACGAAGGCAATCTCCGTTAGCTCGCGATTTTCCTCAGATTTCATTGCTTTCTCCCCGTTAAACCCGCCGGCATCAAAGCACCGCGGCTGAAGCAAGTCGATCCCCCATCTCAAAGCTCAAAAACCCTGCCCGCGAGGGCGGAAAGGAAACCCATGGATCGCAACTTTGCGCGGGCGCTTGCGCTTGTCCTCAAATCCGAGGGCGGCTGGTCGGACAATCCGGCCGATCCGGGCGGCGCCACTATGAAAGGCGTCACCCTCGCCAATTACCGCCGCTACGTCCAAGCCAATGCGACGAAGGACGACCTTCGCCATATCTCGGATGCCCAGATCGCGACCGTTTATCGCCGCTTCTACTGGGACGCCGTTGCCGGCGCCGAGCTGCCCGATGGTGTCGATTACGCTGTGTTCGACTTCGCAGTCAATTCCGGGCAGGGCAGGGCGGCGAAGTACCTCCAGGCCGTTGTCGGTGTTGCGCAGGACGGGCGCATAGGCCCAGACACGATTGCGGCAGTGGAGTCTAAGCCGGCTGGCGTCGTGGTCGATGCGCTCTGCGATGCCCGAATGGCCTTCCTGAAGCGCCTGCCAACATGGGGCACGTTCGGCAAGGGCTGGCAAAGCCGCGTGGCGTCAGTGCGCGCCAATGCTCTGAAGATGACGGCGCAGTCTGCATCAGCCCCGCCAGCACCCGTCCCGGCTCCACAGCCGCCAACACCGGCTCCTGCCGCTCCTGTGCCGCCTATACCAGCACCTGAGCCGGTCCTCGTACCGGCGCCTGCAAAGAGCAACCGTAACAGCTTCATCGTCCTGATCATCATGGGCGTAAGCGCCTTGCTCGCATGGTTGGGGATTCACTGACATGGCGACGATCAAACAGGGTAGCATCAACCCCACTAACAAGCTGACCGGGGCGGTTGTCGCCACGCTTGCGTGGAATGTCAGCCGAGTCGTGGTGTCCAACCTTTTCCCGCAGTATGGCGACGTCGACCTGTGGGCTGCTGCGCTCCCGGTCTACGTCTGGGCCTTCGGATACATCCTGCCCGACCACGCTAATGTGGAAGTGCAGCAATGACCGCGCTGCTGGGATTCCTGCTCACCCACACCTCGATCGCCATTGCCGCCCTTGGCGCTCTGGCAACCGTCCTTGGCATCGGCTGGGGCAATCTGCGGGGCGCCAAGCGTGAGCGCAACAAGCAAGTAGTGGCTGAAGCTGGTGCCCGAGACATCAAAGACCAGGTGCAGAATGACGTTGGCGCACTGCCAGCGGACAAAGCGCGGGAGGAGCTCAAATCATGGTCAAAGCCCTGATCCTTGCGGGCCTCATCGCGCTTGCCGGCTGCACCTCCACGAAAGGCAGCTTTTGCGCCCTCGAAAGCCCCATACGGCTGTCAGCGGCGGCCATTACGGCCCTGTCGGATGCTGAGGTGAGGGGCATTCTCGCGCACAATCGTACTGGCCAGAAACTCTGCGGATGGAAGCCGTGATGCATGATCTTTTCGACCTCCTGGGCATCAAAGGGCCAGTTGTCGTTGCAGGCCTCGCCGGGGGCATTCTGCGCGCGTTGTCCCGCCATCGATACAAGCTGCGGGAAATGATCGCCTCGCCAATCTGCGGAGCACTGGCGGCGGCGTATCTCACACTGCCGGCTGTCGCCTACTTCCAGGCAACGGGCCTGCCGATTCCTGGCCCCACCAACGACACGACGACACTGGCCGCCGCCTTCCTGATCGGCGTCTCGGCAATGTGGATATCCGACATTCTGTTTGAATACGTCGTGCGGAAGATCAAGCCGGCACCTGAGGACTAGCTTTGCGTCACCGGTATGGCGCCCGGCGCGCTGGCTTCGCTCGTCACCGCCTACTGGTCAGAGAACTGGCGACTTTCGGAGCGGTAACAGTATTTCGATAGTGCAAAACGGTTGAGCCCGGGCCGTTAATGGACGATCACTTCTTTGCTGCTCTTGCTTTGGTCAAGGAATAGAATATGCATCTAAGAATCGACTCTTCTTCCTGATTGGCCGTCGCTTGCGTCGAGCTAGCATTCAAGGAGCCGCGACCAAGGTGAATTCGGGAACATCAACCACGCCGCCTTGCCTGTCTGGCCTCGGGGTCTCATTTTGACGGCATAGCGTACTCATGAATTTCAATGCTGCATTGCAAAAAGTTAACTTGTCCGAAAGGTCCCTACGCGCTAGGTACCTAGTGCGACTAAAAATTAGTTGCACGCGGCGCTGCAATCGGTCTAAGTGCGATCGGAGACCGATGTGGCCCGAATAGACAAGCTCAAGCAAGAGTTAAAAGCTTGCAATGGACCATACCCTTACAAAGACGCTATCGCGCTTCTCAGAGCCATTGGCTATGTCCAGACTAGTACCGGAGGCGGAAGTCGACGGCGCTTTGTGCACGAAGAAACTAAAGCGATTATCCGGTTGCACGAACCGCACCCCGGTACCGAGATTCCGGCCTACATGGTTAAGCAGATAAGAGATCTTCTCTTAGAGAGGAAGCAGCTATGAAAACGGTCAATTACAAAGGATATCAGGCCTCTGTTGAGTTCGATGATGGGGCGCTGTTTGTCAAAGTACTCCACATTGATGACTTGCTCGTAGCTCAGTGCGACAGCGCTTCAGAAGCGCAAAAGGCGGCAGAGGATTTGATCGACGCCTATCTTGAGGATTGCCTTGAGTTAGGGCGCGAACCATCTAGGCCTTTCAAAGGGTCCTTCAACGTTCGCGTGGATGCAGAGGTGCATCGCGGGGCGGCGATGGCTGCGGCCGAGGTTGGCCTAAGCCTCAATAGTTGGGTTTCTGAGGCCATCGCCGAAAAGCTTGAATGCAGGAGGATTCAGGACCGCGTGGACAATGTCTTTGCAGCTAAGCGCGATGAAATGACTCTTCTCCAACTGCACAGCTTTGCTTCTCTAGCGTGGACACATCAGAAATCAGTTACTCAACATGATGTGCCGGGTAGGAGGGTATTTGAGCGTACTAGCGCTCGCATTGTCGCCGGATCATCCTCCAATCCTTGGCGGGTAAAATCTGATGCCTGAGCTGCGGGACGATACTCATCGCTCTGCAATGTCGTCGCTCGGTTTGATCGCGATTGAGATCAAACTGAACGACACAGCAAAGATTGACGAAAGCGAGCTTTATTACGGCATTAGCGTTACGAGGCCTGAACCGGGCCCCGAAGGAAAGCTCTACTTTGTTTGCAAGTTGGAATGCGGCAAACAGATACCAGATGGCGAGAGGCCTGCGGTATCCGTCGAGGCACGCTACGGCTGTATCCTCGACGAGTCAGTCGGCGATGAGGCCTTGCAAATTGCCATGACGATTACACGTTACTCTATCTGGGCCAAATTTTCTGACATGTTTATGCTTATCACCAGCCAGATGGGCATCGAGTTTCCGCCTCTTCCAACCGAGCCAAGCGGCATAGAGGTGGCAAAGTTGGTTATCGAAGACTATGAACCCAATGGCCAACCTTCAAATTAGTCGCAACCGTCCCGGCTCGCGAAAAGTTTGACCTATGCTGGTTGATCCCAGCACTCGATGACACTCGCCCGCTGCCGAAAGGTGGCGGGCTTTTTGCTGTCCGGGGGGTGGAACCCGGCCTGGCGACAATCGTTCTGTGCGGCAACACTGTGCGGCACGTCAGATCGGGGCAACAATGCAGGCAAGGCAACGGTTCACCGACAAAGAAAGACAAGCCAGAAAGGAGCGCACCTCAGATGCTGCGCGCGAGTTGATCGACGTCGAGCGCGCGGCACGGGATGCGAAAACAGCTCGGCACCGGGAGCAGCGGCTAACGGCCGAGATTCTCGGCTCAGAACCTAATAGGGCGCGGCCCGACTCGGCAGGGGAACCATTTGTCGGACAATACGTTGCGGAGGATTGTCGGGGACAGCTAAATGGCCAAGCGCGACAAAGCCGGTCACAAGACCGTCGCCGACCATCTTCGTGATTTGATTCGCAACGAGGACAATCGTCGACAAGTGCAAAAGGTCTTCGGACTGGAGGCTGAACCTGCGCTGCCACCAACGCTAACCTCATTGCTGGACGCCATTGAAGATGCTCATAAGGGTATTCTAAATTAGCCCTTATGGCACAGCAGCGATACGACCTGAGGAAAGACCCTGACGGGAGCTGGACGGTGTTCGATGTGTTCACCGGGCAGCCAGCTGATGTGTATGGCGCACCCGCCGAGGGTCTCGACATGGAGTACGCTGACGATCTGGTTGACCTCCTGAATGCTGTCGACCTGAAACGTAGGGTCGCCCGAGGTGACCTCTAATGGCACCCCACTGGTTCTCCCCACCGGTCCCCGTCAGCGGCAAGCAGGCAGGAATGACCTACATAATAAGCAATGTCGAGGCGGCCGCCGAACATCTTCTCACATGGACCAAGCGCGGCCCTAAGTGGAACCAGGCGGTGCGCACATGCATGAACGCTCTGGTGGACCAAGCGACACCTCATGAGGCCCGAGAGGCATTTCTCGCCGCCGCTAAGGAAGCGGGAGTGCTTCGACCTGATTAACAAATGACACACGCCTTGGGGAATCTAACCGGCCCCAACTTCAATGACATCAGGTGCGCGGGGTGCCGCAGTCATGCATGCCCTCGGCAAGGCTGGCCGGTTCGTCGCTCATCCGTAGCGCTTGCCGAGAGGAGAGGCCTTGAGCGCGTCAAGCTGCTCCTGAAGGCGACCGTTCAGCACGATCATCTCCTTCAGGGCCTTCATCGGATCGCCCTTGTGCAGGGCGACGAATTTGTCGGCGACGGTTTGCAAGGCTGCTTCCTGACGACTGTCGAGTGTGATGATGCGGTCTGCCATGAGCGGTACCTCCACTGCTTAGAACAATGAGCCCTGCTGCGGCGCTTGTTGCGGGAATTTGATCTGCGTCGCTGGCTTGTCGACTATCACGAGGGCATCGTCGGGCGCGGGGCGCTGCAACTTCTTCGCTTCTGACCAGGGCGCGGTAAGCCAGGTCTCGATCTCTTCCTGGCTCGTCAGGATCACCGGCATAGCCTTCTCGTGGATTGGCTTGATCAGCGCGTTGGGCGCGGTCGTCATGAAGCCGTAGAGCTCGAAGTCGCCGGGACCGTCCTTGACCTTGCGCACGCCATGCCAGGGCGTCCATAGGCCGGCGAAGAAGAACAAGGGGCGCTCCTCGTTCACCGCGAACCAGTAGTTCCGTTGAATACCGGTTTCGGGGTCTTTATCGCCAGGCGTGGGGCTGGGCTCCGCGAAGCTCGTCACGGGGACCACACAGCGGTTCTCCACGCCAACGTACTGCTGCCAGTGGCCGTACTGTGGATTGCGAATGTTCGTCGTGCCGTAGTCGGCGGCACCTTTCACGCGCTCGGCCGGCGTCGGCATTCCCCAGAGAAGGTTGGCGACCTCGCGCTGCCCATCTTGCGCGTTACGAACCACCGGGCCGGGCCTGTTCGGATAGATGTCAATCGACGGCTCCAGGTTGCCGAGGATATCCCGGAGGGCACCCGTCCACTGGCGTATGGCCTCTTGGCTGGTCGTGAGATTGTAGAGATTACACATATCTTGCCCCTAGTTGCGCAGGATCTCGGGAACGCTCAAAGGCCCAAGGTCGAGGATGCGCTTGTATTCGCCAGTGCGGCGCCAGACACCCCGGATCTTCCCACCCTCTCGATCGCGTTTCGGATCGAACACGTCGCCGCTAAAATGGTCAAGGAAGGCCTTCGCCGCGGCGGGATCGGAAAAGCAGTGGATGCGATAGTCCTCGTATTTGCCGCTCGGCCATATCGCCTGCACACGCCTGATCTGTGGCTTGACGCCGATGTCCTGGCAGAACTTCGTGATCATGGTCAGGTTCCGGTCAGTGCAGATGTCATCCGGTAAGGCAACCTGGTGCGGCCAATCCCGGTCGATAACCGATGGCGCCGGCGTGACGCGATTGCGTTTCGGCATCAGTGTAAGGACGGCTTGTCGGTAGCTGCCTCTAGCGCATTGATTGCGTCGCGCACAGCTCGGCGCTTCGGTTCGATCGGTTCATCCGGGCGACGATGCGCAAGGGCTAGGGCGGTAAAAGCCACTGACAGGTCGCAAATCAGCTCGCGCATCGAAAGCTGGTCGACGACCTCGGCGGCAACCCGCCAAGCCAAAATAGTGTCATCCCCGTTTAACGTATCCTTGCCATCTTGCTCGAGATGTTCGCGAAGCATTGCCAGCGCTGTCGAACGATCGGCGAGTTGCGTTTCGGGATCGGTCAGCAACTCCAGCCCTACCGATGTGGGCATGCGGCTCTCCGGCCAGCCCTCACAACAGGCCTCCAATGCTGCCGCATGGGCTTGTCCCCAAGCACTTGCGGCGCGGGATGCCGGATGGTCAGGACCATCTTCGGGCGGACCGTTGATGTCCCAGCCTTCAACAGTGAAGGCACCGAAAGCGGCTTCCTCGGCAGTGAAACCAGCGCGTTCTAGTGCTTCCTCTGCTGCCGCCAAGCCTCGCGAAATTTCCTCGGGCGATGCGCCCGGAACTGACAGAACGAGGTCCATGTCATCCTCCTGTGACTATCCTGCCGAGAGTGAACAAAATGAGAACATAGGAGTCAAGAGCCTCTTGACTGGCGAGGAATATGTTCCTTCTTTGTCAGCATGGCGCACGATCCGATCGACACGCTGGGAAAGGCGACCCGGCACAACATGCTCGTCAAGGCGGAATGCAGCTGCGGCAATGTTCGCTACTGTCGGTCGGCCGATCTGATGATGGTGTATGGCGGCGGTGTCGACCCGCTGAAGCTGAAATTCGATTGCAGCCGCTGCAAGCCGCAGGTGACGATCACGCTGGTTGAAGTGCACCCCGAGCACCTGCCGAAGCGGCTGATGATCCATAAGCCGATGAAGGTCAACGGCAAGATCACCTGGCACACCGAGCGGTTCCGGGGGTGACAATATCCTGCCGGCCGGCCTCGACGGAACATTAGCTATCGCTAATGGTTGATGTGCGCGGCAGGTGGTGCCCTTTATCGCCTGCCAAGATCGGCCCCCCGATCGGGCCCGTGTCCTCCGCCGAGGCGGGGGCTTTCGCTTGCCCAAAGCGAAGCATCCTAAGCGCTCCCGTCCGTTTCGCTGTCCTCATCGATTTGGCGCACCGGGAGATAGGCGTTTGTCTCCAGCCACTCGCGTAACACAATCTGGATGAGGTCTGACCGGCTGATCTTCATCTCAGCGGCGATCGAGTTGAGTGCATCGTCCGTCGCGGGCTCCAGCGGAACGCCAGCGACGTTTCGCAGCATCAGGGCAGCGCGGCGAAGGATGATTTGAAGATCCGGCCTCGATATATCCGCAATGCGGTCGGCGGCACGCTCAAGCTCTTCGGCGATGGACGTTCGGGTCATTGGCTTCGAAGGGCAGGGGGCAGTTTCGCGTTCAGGCCACCTTGGCCGCGCGTTTCGCAGGAGCCTTCTTCTGCGGAACCGGCTTCCGCCCAAGGCCCGAGGCCTTTGCCAGAGCTGATCGTGTCACCGCGTAGTTGGGCGCAACCATCGGATAGTCTTTCGGCAGATTCCACTTAGCGCGGTATTCGTCCGGCGTCATGCCGAACCCGGCGAGGTGGCGCTTCAGCGATTTGAACTTCTTGCCATCCTCCAGGCAGATGATGAAATCCGGCGTCACCGACTTCCTTGGATTAACCGCCGGGCTAAGTGGCCCTGCAACCTGCGGCACATCCTTGCTAAGCGAAGAAAGCGAAGCGTGAACAGACGCGATCAGATCGCCTAAATTCGAGACTGGTAGGGCGTTGTTGCTCACGAACGCTGAAACAATATCAGCCGTCAGTTCAATAAGCTCCTCGGCGTTTCCGTCTTTCACTTCTGGCATTTGGTATTTGTCCTGGTTGCGTTGATGTATCTCTATTAGTTGCGCTGAGAGAGCGCAACCTTCGGAAAACGTGCATCAGGGCTTCTTCAACCTGACGCCTGGGCTTCCATGATTCAGGAACTCGATGCCGGCTTCCTCAAGAACGGCCATCACCGCGCGCACTTTGTCCAGTCCGCTAGTCAGCCCCTCAGCGCCGCGCTTCTCCATGGCGCTTACGGTGTTGATGTTGATCCCGGCACGCTTCGCAAGCGTTCCCTGGTCCATGTCAGCCAAGGCGCGCGCGGCGCGAAGCTGGTTTCCGGTTGTGAGCATTCTGTGTTCCTCTCTTACCTAACCAGTAATTTTTCATACTTTGCTGTTGACGGCAAGCTAATTCCAATTCATGGTGAACTGGTAAATATTACTAGTTAATAGGGAAATAACCCATGCCGAACACCGCTGTTCGGGCTGCCGCCGAAGGCATGCCCAATCTCAACCGCCGCACCGCACTCTCGGCTACCGCCGCCCTCATCGCCGCTGCGGCCGGCAGCCCGCCTGCCCAGGCCTCGCCAGTGTCCGCCGAATTGCTTGCTCTGATTGCGAACAAGCATACGCAATACGCTCGCTTCATCGCCGCGATCGATCTGACCACCGAACTGGAAGACGCGTATCTGCCGAAGACCGCCGAACTCTACGTCCCCCTGTCCATCGGTGGCGGGCAGTCACGTACGCTGCGCTATGGGGACCTCGAGGAAGTCGAGGCCGATTTGCGGGTTGAGATCCAACGCCGTTACGCGGAGCAGCGGCAGAAGCTCGTGGCACTCGCCAAAGTGGCGCCGGATCTGGGCAAGCAATCGGTCGCCGCGCTCCGCAAGGCCGAGCAGGCTGATTTGCGGACGTTGAAGCGGCTGATCAAGGGCGAGCGCGCACGGCGTAGCGCTGTCGGGCTTGAACAGGCGATCAACGAGCGCAACGAGGCTTCCGACGCCGAACGCTACGCATTGAATGCCGTCTGCGCCTATCGTTGCACCACCATGGAGGAACACCGCGTCAAGGCCGAGTTCTTGCTGGAGTTCGCCACCGGCAAATTCGGCGACCTCCAGCCCGAGGACGTTGACGCGCTGCTTTGGTCCTTCCTGCCGGAAGAAGCCTTGGAAGCCGCGGTCAAGGCCGTGGAAGGCGGTGTAGCGTGACCGGCCCGAGCGATAACCTTAATGACTTTGAGGGCGATATCGCCAACTTGGCTACGCTGGTTAACACAATTGTCGATGTCGCTGTCGAAACCGACACGGACGCTAATGTCCAGCGGCTTCTTTGGATTGCCCGAGCTCTGGCGAAACAATTGACCGAGACAGCGGCAGCCTGCCACCACAAGGTCATGAGCGAGCGCAAAGCAACCGCCTGATCAATTGCCCTTCGGACATTTAAGCCCGCTGCCTCACGGTGGCGGGCTTTTCATTTGGCGGTGGAGCGTAGCGGGAATAACGGGCAGAACTCTCATGGGCCGATTGCGCAAGGTGGCCAGCCTACCAGATCGTTTCGGATGGCAAATGACCTGGACAATATTCGAGCGGCAAACCGTCGATACAAGGCCTTACATCGTGAAGAAATCTTGGCGAGACAGAGAAAGCGGCGTGCGGAAAACCCAGAAAAAACGGCAGAATTGAAACGGAAGTTCAGGCTACTTCACCCGGAACGGATCGTAGCCGCCAACAAGGCGTATCGCCTGGCTAACCGCGACAAAATCGCGGCTTCCAAAAAGAAATATCTTGCGGAGCATCCTGGCCAACAACTTGCCTATGAGCGAGCGTATTACATAAGGTACCCAGAAAAAGGTTTGGCAAAGCAGGAAAGCCGAAAGCTCAGAGAACGAGCGAAAAGGATTATAGAAAAATCGATAAACACCATTCGCCACGACCCGGATACGGTTTATCGGGTGGTTAGCCGGGCGGTCAGCTCCGCCCTTCCTCGCTTCATGCGCGATGATGTCATCGCGTCGATGCTCCTGGCCGTCCTTGAAGGCAAACTGCTGCTGGAGAACGTCGGTGCGCGCGTGAAGGATTACGTCACCGGCTATAACCGGGAATACGATACTATCAAAACACTCTCGCTCGATGCCCCTATGGGAGGTACGGACCTCAGGCGAATCGATCTGCTGGAGGCGCCGGCTCCTTACGAGCCTGAAGACGATGAAGACCCGGACATGGTGATGCTGACAGGCGGTTATTCCCGCTGGTGAGCCTTTTCCGCGTACCTATGGCGTACCTAGCCCGAAAAATACACGGACTGCACGTTCTGCTAAGGTCTTGAAAAGACTTGGCTCCCCGGGCCGGATTCGAACCAGCGACCAACCGGTTAACAGCCGGTTGCTCTACCACTGAGCTACCGGGGAACAGAGGCTCTCATGCGAGTGGCGCAGCCTATAGCAAACCCTTTTCGGCTTTGCAAAGAACCATTTCGCATTTTTCCGAGACTTTTTCGCTCAGGCGTTTCTCGCAATCGGCGGCGTTCGTCCTCATATTAGCCGTCTTGCGAGGGCGCGGAACCGAATGCGCGGTCGCGGCTTTCGTCAAGTGACATCTCAAACCACCAGACGGACCAGCCATTCGAGATGACGGCAGCAGAAGAAAACCAGGCACCGGCGCGAAAGATATCGGTCTTCGGGCGCAAGTTCACCATGCCGCGTTCGCGCGGCCTCAGGATTGCAATCGGCGTGCTTTTGACGATTGGCGGCATTCTGGGGTTCTTGCCGATTCTCGGTTTCTGGATGGTGCCGCTCGGACTTTTGGTGCTCTCCTACGAATTCGCCATGGTGCGCCGCCATCGGCGCCGGTTCGTCGTCTGGTGGGAACGGCGGCGCCGGCCGGATTGATCGGCCACGCCGGGGACCTTGCCCGGCTTCGTCGCGGCGGCCTTTGGGGCCCGAATCAAATCGCAGCGCTATCCTGCGTTCCAGTGCTCGCCTCCTCCGGGGCGTCCTGCTGGCCTGCTCTCAGATCCTCGCTGATTTCCTTCAGGACGGCGGAAGCCGAGGCAAGGCGCGCGCGGTCGCGCGGTGAAAGCCGGCCGGTGCCTTCTATCTTGAGGCAATCCATGGCGTAGCGCACCAGCTCCTCGCACCCCAGCAGCGGCGAGCTGTCCGCGTTGTTGGTCGACTCGTCCGGTTTGGCCAGATGCATGGCGCAGTCCTCCTCGGCCTCAACGCAGCCCGGTGCGCGGAGTTTCTCCCGATCATCCGCCATGCTTAACGGCTTGCTAACGCAGCTCGAATCGCCCTGTCTCGCATTTAGGGCGGGGTGCGGGGACTGGCGCAGGCGAAACCGTCGCGAATGCATTGTCGCCGCTTGACGGCTTTTTCGCCGCAACCTATTGGAACCGGGTGGAACGCCGGGAGTAACGAGGCCTCGTGGCGGAGTGGTTACGCAGAGGACTGCAAATCCTTGCACCCCGGTTCGATTCCGGGCGAGGCCTCCAATCTCCGGGCTCCCGCGCGTCAGCGCAGGGAGCTCGCCGTTCCCGTCTAAATGAACCGCGATGTGGCGCGGCAAGCGGATTGGTTGGGACATGAGCGCTGATTTCTCCGAGCTTCGCGTCAAGATGGTCGATGGCCAGATCCGCACCACCGACGTGACCAGCACGCCGCTGCTCGACGCCATGCTTTCCGTGCCCCGCGAGCTTTTCGTCGACGAACGCCAGCGCAATCTCGCCTACATCGACGAAGACATCCGCATCGCGGACGGCCCCGGCGGCGCGCGATATCTGATGGAGCCTTCGCCGCTGGCCAAGCTGATGCAACTGGCCGAGATCAGTCAGGCTGATTCGGTCCTCGATGTCGGCTGCGGCACCGGCTATGCCTCGGCCATCCTGTCGCGACTGGCGGGCTCCGTGGTGGCGCTTGAAAGTGATTCGGCGCTGGCCGAAACCGCAAGGTCGGTGCTCTCATCGCTGGGCTGCGGCAATGTGACCGTGGTCCAGGGCCCGCTGCCGCAGGGATATGCCGCCAAGGCGCCCTACGATGTCGTCTTCGTCGGCGGCAGCGTCGGCAAAGTGCCGGCGGCGCTGCTCGACCAGCTCGCCGAAGGCGGCCGCCTCGTCGCGGTCGAAGGGCAGGGCAATTCCGGCGTGGCGCGGCTTTTTTTCAAAGCAGGGGGGGTTGTAACCGGTAGACGGGCATTTAATGCGGCAATTAAGCCACTACCCGGGTTCGAACGTGAGCATGCTTTCGAATTCTGAATGATTTGGCCTTGCAGCAGAGGCTTTGTCATGGTCGCTTGCATTTGAACAATCGTTGCTGATCCCAATGGGGGCACTTTGGGCCGAGCGACAGGGAACATTCTGACACGCCGCTCCGGTTCTCTAAGGAGAAGCCGGTGCGGCGTGGTTCCCATGGAAAACGAATGAGGGTTTAATGGTGCCGTCTCTACGCAAGTCACTTTTCACCGCCGTCCTCGTTTCGGCGACCGCGCTTTCCCCGCTGGCCGCCTCGGCCGAAACCATCTCCGGCGCGCTTGCAAAGGCCTATCAATACAATTCCTCGCTGAATGCCTCCCGAGCCGGCGTACGCGTCACCGACGAGAGCGTGGCCATCGCCAAGTCCGGCTGGCGCCCGACCATCACCGGGACGGCCGACACGAATTATGTGAATACCCGTGCCAGCGGCGCCAACGTCAAGACGGGGTCGGCCAGTGTGGGCATCGTCATAAACCAGAACCTGTTCGACGGCTTCCAGACGAGAAACAATGTGGCGGCAGCCGAATCGCGGGTCAAGGCATCCGTCGAAAGCCTGCGCAACACCGAGGAGAACACGCTGTTGAGCGCGGCCACGGCCTATATGGACGTGATTCGCGACCGGCAGATCGCGGTGCTGACGGAGCAGAATCTGCAGTTCCTGACCGAGCAGGCGCGCGCCGCGCGCTCACGGTTCGAGGTCGGCGAAGGCACGCGCACCGACGTTGCGCAGGCCGATGCGTCGCGCGCTTCCGCCGTGGCGTCGCTCAGCGCCGCCCGCGCGCAGGCGCTGGCAAGTGCGGCGAGCTATCACCAGATCGTCGGTGACGAGCCGGGCAAGCTCAGGCCTGCCTCGCCATTGGCCAGGCTGCTGCCGCCGAGCCTCGATTCGGCGATAGCCATCGCCTCGGCCGAGCATCCGGCGATCCTCGCCACCCAGCATCTGGTCGATGCGGCCGCGTTTTCGGTGAAGTCGTCCGAGGGCGCATTGCTGCCGCAGCTTTCCGCATCGGCCGGCATTTCGGAGGATTATCTGCATCGCAATCCCGACCTCCAGGGGAGCAACGGCGGTTCGACCTCGGCCAACATCGGTGCGACACTGACGATCCCGATCTATTCGGGCGGCCGCACCTCGGCGGTCGTGCGACAGAACAAGGAATCGCTTGGCGAGGCCCGCATCCAGGTCGACGTCAGCCGCGACCAGGTGCGCCAGGCCGTCGCCTCGGCGTGGTCGCAATACACCGCCGCGCAGCAGAGCGTCGCTGCCAACAGGCAGGTGATCGACGCCGCTCAACTGGCGCTGAACGGTGTCATCGAGGAACGCAATGTCGGCCAGCGCACCACGCTGGATGTGCTCAACGCGCAGGCCACCGTCATCACCGCCAAGATCAACCAGGCAAATTCCGAGCACGACGTTGTGGTGGCGAGTTATGCCATCCTGTCGGCGATCGGCCGCCTCTCGGCCGAGCGCCTTGCGCTGCAGGCGACGAAGTACAGGCCTGAAGAGCACTACAATGCCGTCAAGGACAAGTGGATCGGCCTGCGCACGCCGGATGGCCGCTAAGCTCACAGATTCGAGTAGTTCTCTCGAAGCGACCCGGCGTTCGATCGAAACGCCGGGTCGCTTCATTGTTTGCGCAACTGCGCCGGCAACTCGTCACATGCTTTTCGACGAATTGCGCTAATCTGTTGAAATCCCACATGTCCCCAGAATGGGGATTCTCGTACGGCGCTCCGTCGGTTACGCTGTCGCCATGATTCGAATCCGGCTTTTACCGGAGCGGAAGTCTGTAACAGGTCACAAGGGCGGCGGATGTGACGATGGCAACGGCAAGCAGCGCACAGCGCGAACCTTCCATGGAAGAGATACTGGCTTCCATCAGGAGGATCATCGAGGACAGCGACAGCGGCCGCAAGCAGCCGGACGATGCCGATGACTTGCGGCAGGATCTGAAGCCGGCGGCGGGCGCTGCTCCCGACGTCGATGCGCTCCGCGCCGAATTGCATGCCGCTCCCGAGGTCAGGAAGCCGGTCACGCTGGCGGAGGTGCAGGCACAGACATCGGCGGCCGAACCAACGGTCGCGCGCATGGAAGCGCCGGAGCGAACCGATCCCGTGGCACCAAGGGCGTCGATGACGCTTGCCGAGGTGAGCGCCCGGATCGCCGCCGAGCCGCTGCCCGCCGAAAGGACCGACAGGCCCGCGACGCCCGAGGCCGGTGCGGCAAGCGATGCCATCGTCGCCGATTGGCGCCGCGAGATCGCAGCGGTCGGCGAGCAGGCGAAGGCGATACCAGGCATTCGCAAGCCGGTTGTTCAGCCCGAAGCGCCGGTGGACGAGCCGATGCCGGAGCCGGCGTTCGAGCGGACCCCTTCGATCGCCGCCCCGGCGAGCACCGACGAGGCGCGCAAGGCGGCGGATGAAACGCCTGCGGCCCGTCCGGCAATCCTTTCCGAGCATACGGGCCGGCAGGTCGCCGCGGCCTTTGGCGAACTCTCCGACGCCTTTGCCAGCCGCAGCAAGAAGACATTCGACGAGATGGCCGAGGAGATGCTGCGGCCGATGCTGCAGGACTGGCTGGACAACAACCTGCCAACGCTGGTCGAGCGCCTGGTGCGCGAGGAGATCGAGCGCGTGGCGCGCGGCGCGTAATGATTTTCCCGGGTCGCCTTAGGTGGCTAGTTGGACACCGCTGCGCCTTCACCCTGGCGCAGGCACGGTAATCTCAGGATCGGCACGTCGAGGGAGGCGGTGGCCGCAATAATAGCTCCGATGATGGCGATTGCCACGACCACGCCGCTCCACGCTTCATATAGGCCCGACCCAAGCATAGAGCCCGCCAGCCTCATTGTTCGAACATATCTCGGCAGTCATTTCGGGTCTTCTCCGGGTTGGACTAGGCCCATGCGGGCCAAATAGGTTTCGAGCTTCGCGGTTCGGTCTGCATCAAGAATCGCCATCACACCGATATATCCGTCCGGCCGGATCAGCACACACTCGCCCGGTGCCAGTGCATAAGCATCGCGAAGGTGTCCCCAGGCATCGATGACATCGCCTTGCGGGCCGATGTGGTGGACATGCAGCCCCTTGAGTGGCCCAACCGTCTCTCTCCCGGCTTGATGAACAAGCAGTGTCCAATGCGGCCCTTGCAGCAATTGGAACAGTCGCCATGGTTGCCCCGCCGCGCCCCTGATTTGGGCATCCGGCGCGCGGTCCCCCGCATGCGGGCCGCTGCTGCGTTCGGCCATTTCCCTGGAGAGCGGCGATTCCGGATAGGCGATATCGAGCTGGCGCACCTCGCGGCCGCGGTGCATTCCACCCTGTTTCTGGGCGTCGAGCAGCCGGGTCGAAAGGCCGAGAACCGATTCTGCGACCGGACGTCGTTCCTGCTCATAGGTATCGAGCAGGCAATCATCCGCGCCGTCGAGGACGGCGGCAAGTTTCCAGCCCAGATTATAGGCATCCTGCACGCTGGTGTTCAGGCCCTGGCCGCCGGTTGGCGGATGGATATGAGCTGCATCGCCAACGAGGAATACCCGATCGACCCGGTAGCGATCGGCAAGCCGGGCGTTCATCAGGTAGGCCGACGCCCAGGCGACCGAATCCACCCGCACGTCGCCGCGGCCGGTCCGCTCATTAATCAAGCGCCCCAGCTGTTCTGCTGAGAGGCCCACTTCGCCGTCCAGCGGAATGGGTGCCTGAATCTGGAAGAGATCGGTTCCGGCGAGCGGGCAAATCGCGACCATTCGCTCCATGTCACCGTCGTTGAACTGGTGCCACGCATCGCGGTCCAGCCCGGTCAACAGCACATCCGCCACGACCGCACGCACGCCCAGCGTCTTGCCGGGGAAATTCAAGCCGAGCGCGCCGCGCACGAAGCTGTGCCCGCCGTCCGCCCCGACAAGATAGCGTGCGCGAACGGTTTGCTCGCCATTCGGCCCCGCAAGACGTGCCATGACACCGTTCTCACCTTGCTCGAACCCAACCAACTCACATCCGTACTCGACCCTATGGCCTAGTTCTGCCAGCCGCTCTCGCATGATCCGCTCGGTGAGGAATTGCGGAATCATTAGCGCGATGGCGTAAGGCTCTGCCGGGGTCGGATCGGGGCGCTCGCCGGTGTCCTTTTCGATATAGCTGCCGTCATCGCCATACACGCGCATCGGCGGATAGACGCCGCCTGCGGCAACGACCCTGTCGAGAATGCCAAGATCTTCGAAAATCTCCTGTGTCCTCGGCTGGATGCCCTTGCCGCGCGAGCCACGGAAGGGTTCGCTCATCTTCTCAATGAGCTGGAAGGATATACCGCGCCGTGCAAGCTCGATCCCAAGCGTCAGGCCAGCCGCTCCCGCGCCGCAGATGAGCACATCTGCCGCAAAACCGTTTGTCATGTCGATCTCCTTGTGTGTAAAATGCACATAATGGAGAGTCGGAGTGGCGTCAATGAAAAACGTGAAAAATACACATATTGGGAGTCATCAGATTCGTGAACTCCACGGAGCGCTGATCGAGATTGCCAGCCTTATGAACCGGCCTCAGCGCGATGAGCAGATGGTAAAGGAGGCCGGAATTGCGCTCGACCGCGCACTGTTTCCTCTGCTGGTCGGGATAGAGCGGCTTGGGCCGATCGGGATAGTGGACCTCGCCGACCGGGCTGGCCGCGATTACACCACTGTCAGCCGTCAGGTGGCGAAGCTCGAAAGCCTTGGCCTGGCCGTGCGCCGGCAGAGCGAGACAGACCGCCGCGTGAATGAGGCTGTCGTCACGCCAAAGGGCAAGGCGATGACCGACAAGATCGACGCAGCACGAGAGAGAAACGCTCGCGCCGTTTTCAAAAGCTGGGACGCACACGACATCGACGAACTCGTGCGGCTTATGCGCAAGTTCGCCGAAGCTTTGAAAGAAAAACCAGAGGACTCCAGCGCGTCCTGAGACGTCGCACTATTCCTCGTTTCGTACGACGCGAGCTGGCATTTGGGATTGGGCGGCGTAGGCGTGCAATGCCTCTCCGGCTGGAGCCGGTGACAGTGCCGACGCCACCAGGGATTGTCGCATACGGGACAGACACTATCTGAACGGTGATCCTCTTTCTGTTGTGCCGGTTGCCGAGGCGGCCCCTACGGTTGACTCGGTCAAAGCCTTCCGATTTACACCGGACCAGCAAAAATCCGAGAGCGCGGACCATTTTCCCATGCTTGAAAAGACCTACGACGCCAAAACCGTCGAACCGAAGATTGCCAAGGTGTGGGAAGAGGCCGACGCGTTTCGCGCCGGCGCCGGCGCCGAGGAGGGGGCTGAGGCCTTCACCATCGTCATCCCGCCGCCCAACGTCACCGGCTCGCTGCATATGGGCCACGCGCTCAACAACACGTTGCAGGATATTCTTGTTCGCTTCGAGCGCATGCGCGGCAAGAACGTGCTGTGGCAGCCGGGCATGGACCATGCCGGCATCGCCACGCAGATGGTGGTCGAGCGGCAGTTGATGGAAAAGCAGATCCATCGCCGCGACCTCACCCGTGAACAGTTCATCGAGAAAGTGTGGGAGTGGAAAGCCGAATCCGGGGGCGCGATCCTCAACCAGCTGAAGCGGCTCGGCGCCTCGGCCGACTGGTCGCGCGAACGCTTCACCATGGACGAAGGCCTGTCCAAGGCGGTGCTCGAAGTGTTCGTCACCCTCTATAAGGAAGGCCTGATCTACAAGGACAAGCGCCTTGTGAACTGGGATCCCAAGCTGCTCACCGCGATCTCCGATCTCGAGGTCGAGCAGCAGGAGGTCAACGGCAATCTCTGGCACTTCCGCTATCCCATCGAGGGCGCGGCCTTCGATCCGGAAAACCCGAAGACCTTCATCATCGTGGCGACGACGCGCCCCGAGACGATGCTGGGCGATACGGCCGTCGCCGTGCATCCGGACGACGAGCGCTTCCGGCACCTGGTCGGCAAGAATGTCGTCCTGCCGATCGTCGGCCGCAAGATTCCCGTGGTGGCGGATGAGTATTCCGACCCCGAGAAGGGCTCTGGCGCGGTCAAGATAACGCCGGCGCATGACTTCAACGACTTCGAGGTCGGCAAGCGCCACAAGCTGCCGGCGATCAATATCCTCACCGTCGAGGCGGCGGTAAACCTCAGGGACAACGAGGATTTCCTCGCCGGGCTCGAGGTGACGCCGGAGCGCCAAGCCGTCTGGGATGAGCTCAACGGCCTTGACCGCTTTGTCGCGCGCAAGAGGATCGTCGAATTGATGGAAGAAGGCGGCTTCCTCGACAAGGTGGAGCCGCATCGCCACGCCGTGCCGCATGGTGATCGCGGCGGCGTGCCGATCGAGCCGTTCCTGACCGAGCAGTGGTATGCAAACGCCGCCGAACTGGCCAAGCCGGCGATCGCCTCGGTGCGCGAGGGGCGTACCAAGATCATACCCGCGAATTGGGAAAAGACGTACTTCCAGTGGATGGAGAACATTGAACCCTGGTGCATCTCGCGCCAGCTTTGGTGGGGCCACCAGATTCCGGCATGGTATGGGCCGGACGGGCGCGTCTTCGTCGAGAAGACGGAGGAAGAGGCGCTGAGTGCCGCGATCGAATATTATCTGGCGCTCGAAGGACCCTGGAAGGCCTGGGTCGAGGACAAGCTCGAGAATTTCCAGCCGGGCGAAATCCTGACCCGTGACGAGGACGTGCTCGATACCTGGTTTTCCTCGGCGCTGTGGCCGTTCTCGACGCTGGGCTGGCCGGATGAGACGCCGGAGCTGAAAACCTACTACCAGACCGACGTGCTGGTGACCGGCTTCGACCTGATCTTCTTCTGGGTCGCGCGCATGATGATGATGGGCCTGCACTTCATGGACGAGGAGCCGTTCCACACCGTCTACATGCACGCGCTGGTGCGCGACAAGAACGGGCAGAAGATGTCGAAGTCGAAAGGCAATGTCGTCGACCCGCTCGACCTCATCGACGAATATGGCGCCGACGCGCTGCGCTTCACGCTGACGGTGATGGCGGCGCAGGGGCGTGACGTGAAGCTCGACCCGGCGCGCATTGCCGGCTACCGCAATTTCGGCACCAAGCTTTGGAACGCGACGCGCTTCGCCGAGATGAACGAAGTCGCGCGCAACGACGATTTCTGGCTGAACGACGCCAAGCTGGCGGTCAACCGCTGGATCCTGACCGAGCTGACGCGCGCCGCGCGAGAGGTCACGGACGGCATCACCTCATATCGCTTCAACGAGGCGGCGGGGGCGGCCTACCGCTTCGTCTGGAACCTGTTCTGCGACTGGTATCTGGAGCTGCTGAAGCCGGTGTTCATGGGCACGGACGAGGCGGCCAAGACCGAAAGCCGCGCCTGCGTCGCCTTCGTGCTCGACGAAATCTACAAGCTCCTGCATCCGATGATGCCGTTCATGACCGAGGAACTTTGGGCGCAGACCGCGGGCGAGGGCAAGGAGCGCGCTTCGCTGCTTTGCCATGCCGCGTGGCCGTCGCCGGATTTCGAGGACGCTGAAGCGGCCGCCGACATCAACTGGCTGGTTGATCTCGTCTCCGGCATTCGTTCCGTGCGTTCGGAAATGAACGTGCCGCCGGCAGCCATCGCGCCGCTGATGGTGATCGGAGCCAACACGCTTACCCGCGAACGGCTGGGGCGCCACGCCGCCGCGATCAAGCGGCTGGCGCGCGTCGGCGACATCTCGCAGGTTGACGCCGCACCCAAGGGCTCGGCGCAGATCGTGCTCAACGAGGCAACGGTCTGCCTGCCGCTCGGCAGCCTGATCGATCTCGCCGCCGAGGCCGCGCGCTTGCAGAAAGAACTGGCCAAGGTGACCGAGGAGATCGCACGCCTGCACAAGAAGCTGTCGAACGAAAGATTCGTCGCCAGCGCGCCGGCCGAGATCGTGGAAGCCGAGCGTGAAAAGCTGGCCGAATACCGCGAGGCGCAGGGCAAGCTTTCGGTGGCGCTGGCCAGGGTTCGCGAAGCGGGTTGAGGGCAGATTCGGGAGACTTTAGGGCCCTCTAAAATGGGGTGGCTTTTTGCCTCGAAACCGGCATTCCGTAGCGTTAATGTTGACGTAAACGGAAGTTTTCGCCCCATTGTTGCCATAATGTAACAATGGGGCATTCGACTGCTCAAAACTGATTATTTTGGCCTTTTTGGCCGATTTTCTCCCGTTTTTCTGAGTGAGACACGCCCGGCGAACCGTTTTTCTGCCTCGCTGCGCTGATCTGCATTTTGTCCGGAATGCGTCCGGTGGACATGTACATGTACGCCCCAAGAATTCGTTGTTGCACCGTTAACCCGAATTGGTTCTAGCTGGATGCACTGACTATTCGGGGAGGACATCCATGAACAATCTGCGTTTGAAAGCACTGCTGGGGGCAGGGTGCTTTTCGCTGGCTTTGCTGGGGACGGCAATGAGCTCGGCACATGCCGGCGGCCTGGAACGTGGCGGCTACGATATCGACCTGCTGTTTGATCCGGCGCCGTTCGCGACGGACGCGGAAGCGACCTATGTGATGCCGGACCGTAAGTACGAGAATGCGCGTGGTCCCGGCGGAGCCAATCTCGGCCTTGGTACCTCGGCCGACGGAGCCGAGGGCTATTGGGTACCGCGCATAGGAATGAAGGCCCAGGTTGTGCAGGGCGTCGACTGCATGGTCGATTATTCGCAGCCTTGGGGCGCGCATACCGCACCAGGTATGTGGAACGGAGCGCTTTCTAACGTCGAGACTGATATCAAGAGCAACAATTACGCCGGCACCTGTTCCTACAAGTTTGATGCTGGCAAGGGCCAGCTCCGCTTTATCGGCGGGTTGTTCTATCAGGACATTTCAGGCTTCAAGGAAAGCTTGGTCGGTTTTACTCCCCTCGGACAACCGCTGCTTGGTCGTGTCGATCTGGAGGCTAACGGTTGGGGCTGGCGCGCCGGCGTTGCCTACGAAATCCCTGATATCGCGCTCCGCGCCAGCTTGGTCTACAATTCGAAGGTCAAGCTAGACAACATTTCGGGCACACTCACCTTACCAGCTATTCTTGGAGGTTCTCGGCCGATCTATGGCGCAGAGGAGTCGATGCCGGATTCGCTGGAACTGAAACTGCAGTCCGGTATTGCGCCTGACTGGCTGGCCTTCGGCTCAATCAAGTGGGTCAACTGGAGCGTGCTGCAGAGCGTTCCGATCTGTCCAACAATTGCGCCTGGGGCGGCTTGCTTCACGAACGGCCCGGGTCAGGTGACGTCGCTCGACCTGATGTATCGTGACGGCTGGACCGTTTCAGGTGGTATCGGCCACAAGTTCAATGATCAATGGAGTGCCGCCGGTCAATTGACCTGGGATCGTGGCACCTCGCATGGCTATGGTGCGCAGACCGATACGTGGACCCTGGGCGGCGGCGTCGCCTATACGCCGCAGCCCAACATCGAAGTGCGGCTCGCTGGAGCGGTCGGCGTTTTGACCAGCGGCCACTCGGGGACATTGGCTGGTGAGAACGGCTATGTTGCAGGCGAGGATGCCAGCTATGATTTCGGGAATGATCTGATCACGGCGATCTCTGGTGGTGTGAAGATCAAGTTCTAAGTCTCTGTAAAATCAAATGAAAGGCCGGGCAATGCCCGGCCTTTTTCGTTCCGGGGCTGTGGCCGAGCCTGTCGGCCCCAGGGCTGCGTTGCAGATAAACCGCACCAGCTCCGCCTCGTGTCGTTGTGATGTTTTGGCAACACTTTCTGAACAACCCCTGCGCTAGAAGTCAGGCCGACGAAATTGCCCATTTCCCGCCATAAACCCGGCGCACCTCGATCTTGTCTCGGGACACGCGCCAAAAGGCTCGGCGATGGGAGCAGGCCGCACCGCCCTCTTGCGAGGAAGATGTGGGGCAAGGAAGAGTATGGACGCCAAAGTCATCTCCAAGGCTAAGCTCCCCAGCCGCTATGTGACCGTCGGTCCGGCGCGTGCGCCGCATCGCTCCTATCTCTATGCCATGGGCCTGTCGGCGGCCGAGATCGCACAGCCGCTGGTCGGCGTCGCCTCCTGCTGGAACGAAGCGGCGCCCTGCAACATTTCGCTGATGCGCCAGGCGCAAGTGGTCAAGAAGGGCGTCGCGGCCGCCAACGGCACGCCGCGCGAATTCTGCACCATCACCGTCACCGACGGCATCGCCATGGGCCACCAGGGCATGAAGTCGTCGCTGGTGTCGCGCGAGGTCATCGCCGATTCGGTGGAGCTCACCATGCGCGGGCATTGCTACGACGCGCTGGTCGGGCTCGCCGGCTGCGACAAGTCGCTGCCCGGCATGATGATGGCCATGGTGCGGCTCAACGTGCCGTCGATCTTCATCTATGGCGGCTCAATCCTGCCCGGCAGCTACCGCGGCCGCCAGATCACCGTGCAGGATGTGTTCGAAGCGGTCGGCCAGCACTCGGTCGGCACGATCGGCGATGCCGAACTGCTTGAAATCGAGCAGGCCGCCTGTCCCTCGGCCGGCTCCTGCGGCGCCCAGTTCACCGCCAACACGATGGCGACCGTGGCCGAGGCGATCGGTCTGGCACTGCCCTATTCCTGCGGCGCGCCGGCGCCTTATGAAATGCGCGATCGTTTCAACTTCGCCTCCGGCGAAAAGATCATGGAACTGATCGCCAGGAACATCCGGCCGCGCGACATCGTCACGCTGAAAGCACTGGAGAACGCGGCGACGGTGGTTTCGGCCACCGGCGGCTCGACCAATGCGGCGCTGCATTTGCCGGCCATAGCGCATGAGGCCGGCATCAAGTTCGACCTGTTCGATGTCGCCCGGATTTTCGAGAAGACGCCATACATCGCCGACCTCAAGCCCGGCGGCAAATATGTCGCCAAGGACATGTTCGAGGCCGGCGGCATTCCGCTGTTGATGAAGACGCTGCTCGACCACGGCTACCTGCATGGCGATTGCCTGACGGTCACTGGCCGCACTTTGGCCGAAAATATGGAGCATATTGCCTGGAATGAACACCAGGATGTGGTCCGCCCGGCCGACAGACCTATTACCCAAACCGGCGGTGTCGTGGGCTTGAAGGGAAACCTTGCCCCCGAAGGCGCGATCGTGAAGGTCGCGGGCATGACGGAGTTGAAGTTCTCCGGCCCGGCGCGCTGCTTCGATTCGGAAGAGGAATGTTTCGAAGCGGTGACGCATCGCAACTACCGGGAAGGCGAAGTTCTCGTCATCCGCTACGAAGGGCCGCGCGGCGGACCTGGCATGCGCGAGATGCTGTCGACGACGGCGGCACTCTACGGCCAGGGCATGGGTGGCAAGGTGGCGCTGATCACAGACGGCCGTTTCTCGGGCGCGACGCGCGGCTTCTGCATCGGCCATGTCGGGCCCGAGGCCGCCGTTGGCGGTCCGATTGGCCTCATCCGGGACGGCGATGTGATCTCCATCGATGCCGTGAACGGCACGATCGATGTGGCGTTGTCCGATAGGGAACTGGCTGCGAGGGCAAAGAGTTGGAAGGCGCGCACAACCGACTATCAGTCCGGCGCGATATGGAAATACGCACAGACGGTAGGTTCCGCCCGCGACGGCGCGGTCACCCATCCGGGCGGTGCGAAAGAAACACACTGCTATGCGGACATCTGAGTTGTTGAGGTCGTCTGTCCTTCCGGCACTGGTCGCGTTAGCGATCTTTGGCGCCGTCGGCCAGGCCATGGCCTTCGACGACAAGGTGTTCGACGACAAGACCGGCGTGAAGCCGCAGTCGAGCCCCTGGGCGGTGTTCCAGTTCGGCTTCTCCGCCTACAAGAACGGCCACAAGGAACAGGCCGCGGAGGCCTATAAATACGCCGCCGAGAACGGCCAGATCGGCGCCACCTGGAAGCTTGCCCGCATGTATGCCGAGGGTGATGGCGTGGCGCGCGACGATTACGAGGCGTTCAAGTTCTTTTCGGAGATCGTCGATCAGGACGTCGAGCCCGGCTCACCGGAAGAAAGCTACGTTTCCGACGCGCTGGTGGCGCTGGGCGACTATTTGCGCAAGGGCATTCCCGGCAGCCCGGTGACCGAGAACGAAGTGGCGGCCCAGGAATATTACATGCGCGCCGCCGCCAACTACCGCAACCCGAATGCCCAGTTCGAGATGGGGCAGATGTTCCTGAAGGGCGAGGGCGGCGTGAAGGCCAGCGTCAAGCAGGCCGGGCGCTGGTTCCAGCTCGCCGCCGAAAAAGGCCATGCCGGCGCGCAGGCGACGCTCGGCCATCTGTTGTTCCAGAGCGGCAAGATCGTGCGCGGCCTGGCGATGATGACGGCAGCACTCGAACGTGCGGCGCCCGCCGACCAGCCCTGGATCCGCGGCATGCAGGAGGAGGCCTTTGCCGCCGCCGGCGAAGCCGACCGCCGCACAGCGATCTCGCTCGCTGACGACATCCTGACCAAGGGCAACAGCGCCGATCAGTAAGGATGATCTCCCCACGAGGAGATCGCTAATCAGACATTAATTCTCGGTCGGCTCCGCCGGCACCATGCTGGGAGCCGGCGCCGAGATCGGCGTCATCCGCCGGTGCGGCGCCAGCGTGTCTTGCGGGCAGCTGTCCCCGACTTTCGTCCATGAGGTGTTGTTGAGCACCATCTCGCAGCGGGCGAGGTGGCTCTTGTCGGCGATCGTCAGACAGGCGACCTGGCCGACCGGGTAGGATTTTCCATTGGCAAGACATTCCTCGGCGGCGAAAGCCGCCGCAGGGACGGCGACAGCGAATGCCAGGCCGATCGGACAAAGGACAAGTCGTATGGTCATGGGAACCCCAGCCGCCATGATGATCTCCCATCATGCGCCTGATTGTGGCGATACGAGGTCCAGCGCGGGCTCGGGGTCTCCCTCAGGCCGGCAGCAAATCGAGATCGATGGCCACCGGCACGTGGTCGGACGGTTTTTCCCAGGCGCGCACATGCTTTTCGATCGAGGCCGATGAAAACCGGTTGGCGGCCTCGGGCGACAGCAGCAGGTGGTCGATGCGGATGCCGTTGTTCTTCTGCCAGGCGCCGGCCTGGTAGTCCCAGAAGGTGAAGGTGTCGCCCGCATCGGTGACCGAACGCACCGCTTCGGTGAAGCCGAGATTTTTCAACCTGCGGAACGCCTGCCGCGTCTGCGGCTGGAACAGCGCATCATTCCGCCAGTTCTCCGGGAACTTCGCGTCGACAGGTTCGGGAATGACGTTGTAGTCACCGGCCAGCACCAGGGCTTCCTCCAGCCTCAGCCGCTCCTCGGCCCAGCGCTCCAGCCGTGCCATCCAGGACAGCTTGTAGGAGAATTTCCTCTCGTCATCGATCGGATTGCCGTTCGGCAGATAGAGCGAGGCGACACGCAGCGCGCCCTTGTCGGTCGAGAACACACCTTCGATGAAGCGCGCGTGCTCGTCGGCGTCGTCGCCGGGCAGACTTCTGATGACCTCGTCGAAGCGCAATTTCGACAGCAGGGCGACGCCGTTGAAACCCTTCTGGCCGTGGGTTTCCACATTGTAGCCAAGCGCCTCGATCTCGGCGCGCGGGAACTGCTCGTCGACCGTCTTGATCTCCTGCAGGCAGACGATGTCGGGGGCGCTTTCGGTCAGCCAATGGGTGAGATTGCCGATGCGGGCGCGAATGCCGTTGATGTTCCAGGTGACGATCTTCATGGCGGCCTCAATGTTCTTCCGGGGCAAGACGTTCGACCAGGCCGATCGTATTGCCTGCGGGATCCTTTAGAAAGGCCATCCACTCGCTTTCCCTCGCCGGACCGAACTGGCCCTCGGTGTCGCGATGAACAAGCGTTGGAGGCGCGGTGAAGGGAACGCCCGCAGCTTTCGCGCCGGCGTGGAAATCCTCGAGACCTGATATGTCGAGATAGACGGTTCCGGCCGGAATGCCGTCGGTGAACAGCAGCCGCACGCTGCCGGCCATGATGAAGGCGATGCCCGGCGGATCGTAACGCACATGCACGCTCATCCCGAGCACGTCGCACCAGAAGGCCAGGGTCGCGTCGAGGTCTCGCCCGGCCGAGAGCGCGACCTGACGAACCGCGCCAATGGCAGGCATGTTGTTCCTAAATGGAGAAGCTTGTGCCGCAGCCGCAGGAGGCGACCGCATTCGGGTTGCGGATCTGGAACGACTGGCCCATCAGGTCGTCGACGAAATCAATCACCGACCCGCCCATATAGACCAGCGACAGATCATCGATCAGAACCGTGGCGCCGTCCTTCTCGATGGCGACATCGTCGTCGTTGCGCGCGTCGACCAGATCGAACTTGTAGGAAAAGCCGGAGCAGCCGCCGCCTTCGACGGAAACGCGCAACGCCGTCTTGCCGGCCTCGTCCGACACAATCTTGGCGATCCGCCTTGCGGCGGCATCGGTCATCTCGACTTTCATGGCGGTCTTGGCATCCGCGCCCATGGGCGTCACCTTGCTTTCCGTTTCACATGATAGGTATGAAGCGCGAAGGGCCAAGTCAACCGGCCAAGTCAACCGGCCATAGTCTGGCGGCCAAAGTCAGGCGGCCAAAGTCAGGCGGCATCGACCATGACCAACGAGTTGGGCGACATCGGATTCGGCTATAGGCCCCGCGCGGCCTATGCCAGCGATCCGGCGCGCTCGCGCGGGCGCCTGTTCGAAGAGGTCGAAAGCCCGACCCGTACGCCGTTCCAGCGCGACCGCGACCGCATCATCCATTCCACCGCGTTCCGGCGGCTGAAACACAAGACGCAGGTCTTCATCGCCCATGAAGGCGATCATTATCGCACCCGGCTGACCCATTCGATCGAGGTGGCGCAGATCGCACGCGCTCTGGCGCGGGCGCTGCGCGGCGACGAGGATCTGGCTGAAGCGGTGGCGCTGGTGCATGATTTCGGCCACACGCCCTTCGGCCACACCGGCGAGGACGCCCTCAACGAGAAGATGGCTGATTGGGGCGGCTTCGACCACAACGCGCAATCGCTGCGCATCGTGACAAGGCTGGAAGCGCGCTATGCCGAGTTTGACGGACTGAACCTGACCTGGGAAACGTTGGAAGGCCTGGTCAAGCACAATGGTCCGCTGACCGATGCCAACGGCAAGGGCCTGAAGGGTCCGGTGCCGCAGGCGATCCGCGACTATTCGGAACTGCACGACCTCGAACTCGACCGGTTCGCCGGCATAGAGGCGCAGTGTGCTGCGATCGCCGACGATATCGCCTACAACACGCACGACATCGACGACGGCCTGAGGGCGGGGCTGCTGACGCTGGACATGCTGAAGGCCGTCTCGCTGCCGGGGACCATCCTGGAGGGGGTGCGCGCGCGCTATCCCAATCTCGACGAGGTGCGCACCGGCCACGAGCTGATGCGGCGCCAGATCACCGCCATGGTCGAGGACGTGATCAGGTCGACCACCGCCAACCTGGAACGCACCGGGCCGCGGAGCGCCGATGCGGTGAGGGCGGCGGGCGAGACGATGGTGACCTTTTCCGCCGAAATGGCCGTCGCCGAGAAAGAGCTGAAGGCCTTTCTCTACAAGCACCTCTACCGACACAAGGAAGTCATGCGCGTGCGCGCCGATGCGGAGCGGATCGTCAGGAACCTGTTCGACGTCTATTTCGCCGATCCGCGCGCCATGCCGGACGGCTGGCGCGAGGGGCTCGACCGGGCCGAGGATCGCATCAAGGCGCGCAGCGTGGCCGACTTCCTGGCGGGGATGACCGACACCTACGCGCTGAAGGAACACCGGCGTTTGTTTGACCGTACGCCGGATTTGAGCTAGGGCGGGCTCGATTTTGCCGGCCAACAAGCCGGATTCCCTGCAAAGCCGCCAGAGTCATACCCATGAACATCTTCGCCGACTTCACCGCGCGAATCATAAAAGCCGTCGAAGCGCTTGATCTGAAAGCCAGTGACGGTGTTTCGCCCGATCTGTCGCGCATCGCCGTCGAGCCGCCGCGCGATGCCAGCCATGGCGATCTCGCGACCAATGCGGCAATGGTGCTGGCCAAGCCCACCGGCCAGAACCCGCGGGCGCTGGCTGAGCGCCTGGCGCTCGCGCTGCGGGACGACAAGGATGTCGCGGCCGCGGAGGTCGCGGGCCCGGGCTTCGTCAATTTGCGGCTCAGGGACGGTTTTTGGCAGGCACATCTCACGACGCTTCTGGGCGAGGGCCGCAATTACGGCCGCTCCAGCATCGGCGGCGGCAGGAAGGCCAATGTCGAATATGTATCGGCCAACCCGACGGGACCAATGCATGTCGGCCATTGCCGTGGCGCCGTGGTTGGCGATGCGCTTGCCAATCTGATGGCCTTTGCCGGTTACGACGTGATCAAGGAATATGTCATCAACGACGCCGGCTCGCAGATCGACGTTCTCGGGCGCTCGGCGATGCTGCGTTATCGCGAAGCGCTTGGCGACGAGGTCGGCGAGATCCCGGCCGGGCTCTATCCAGGCGACTATCTGGTCCCGGTCGGGCAGGCGCTGGCCAAGGAATTCGGCCGGTCCTTGCTGCAGATGCCGGACGAAGAGGCGCTCGCCATCGTCAAGGACCGCACCATCGACGCGATGATGGCGATGATCCGCGAGGATCTGGCGCTGCTCAACGTGCATCATGACGTGTTCTTCTCCGAGCGCACGCTGCACGCCGACAATGCCAGGAAGATCCGCTCGGCGATAAACGACCTGACGCTGAAGGGCCATATCTACAAAGGCAAGCTGCCGCCGCCCAAGGGCGAGAGGCCGGACGACTGGGAAGATCGCGAACAGACCCTGTTCCGTTCGACGGCGGTCGGCGACGACATGGACCGGGCGCTGGTTAAGTCGGATGGTTCGTTCACCTATTTCGCCGCCGACGTCGCCTATCTCAAGGACAAGGTCGATCGCGGCTTCGTCGAACTGATCTACGTGCTCGGCGCCGATCATGGCGGCTACGTCAAGCGGCTGGAAGCGCTGGCGCGGGCGATCGCCGGCGACGAGGTGAAGCTCACGGTTCTTCTGTGCAACCTGGTAAAGCTGTTTCGCGATGGCGAGCCGGTGCGCATGTCCAAGCGGTCCGGCGATTTCGTGACGCTGCGCGAGGTTGTGGAGGAAGTCGGCCGCGACCCCATCCGCTTCATGATGCTCTATCGCAAGAACGATGCGCCGCTCGATTTCGACTTCGCCAAGGTGACCGAGCAGTCCAAGGACAATCCGGTGTTCTATGTGCAGTACGCTTCGGCGCGCTGCCATTCGGTATTCCGGCAGGCGAGCGAGCAGTTGGGAGAGGCCAATTTCGATCGCAACAGTCTGGCGGCTGCCGTGGCGTTGCTGACCGACGAAGGCGAGATCGGCCTGATCAGGAAACTCGCTGAATATCCACGGTTGATCGAGTCGGCGGCACTTGCGCTCGAGCCGCATCGGCTGGCATTCTACCTCTACGATCTGGCCTCAAGCTTCCACGGGCACTGGAACCGCGGCACCGATAATCCGGACTTACGTTTTGTTAAGGTTAACGACCGACAATTGACGCATGCCAGACTAGGGCTGGTGCAGGCTGTTTCGGATGTCTTGACGTCCGGCCTGACGCTGATCGGCGCCGCGGCGCCCACCGAAATGCGTTAGGTTTGACTAAAAAACCTGTCACCTTTTGCCCACATTGCGCTGGTAAGGGCCAACCCTGCGCGACGTCCATGGCGTCCGAATGAGTGCGAGTTCGGGAACAATAATGGCAGACAGAACCCAGCTGAGAATAGCCGACAACAACGACATCGCCAACGATGATCCGTTCGCGGAACTGACCAGGATCATGGGGTTCGACCCGCGCCAGCCGGTCAAGCCACAGGCGCCCGCCCAACCGAAAGCCGCCGCTGATCAGCAGGCGCAGGAGGTCGATTTCGACATCGATCTCGAAAAGGAGTTGATGGGCGACTTCGACTTTGCCGAAGGCAACGCCGCGACGGTCGCCGATGTTGATGAGCCGGCGTTCGACGCCGCCGCTACCGACGGCATGGATGACGAACTCGCCATGGCGTTCGACGACATGCAGCTCGACGATGAGCATGGTGCCGACGACGCTGTTGCCGAGGCCGCGCCAACCGTCGATGCCGCTTTCGATACGGATTTCGACGATGCGGTAGCCAGCTCTCTCGATGGCGTTTCGCCGCTCGATGACGATCTGCCCATGGCGGACGAGCTTGCGGCATCGCTCGATCAGGACTTCCGGCTTGATGACGCGACCGATGCGGCCGAGCCCGCCTTGGCCGCCGAAGTGGCGGAGCCTGTCGCGGAGCCTACCGTCGACCATGAATTCGACGATGGCTTTGCCCTTTCGCTCGAAGACGAACTGATGCTCGATGGTCACGTGGCGGAGCAGCAGCCTGAAGCGGCCGCGGCTCCGGTCGAGCCTCCCGTCGAGGCGGCGCTGAACGCGAACCATGCGGTTTCCGAAGAGGATTTTGGCGATCGCTTTGATGACGCCACGGCTTTCGACGACGGGCTGGCGGATATCGATTTCGATCTGGCTGCCGATCACTCGGTCGCGACCGATGCGCCCGTGGCTGCGGAGACGGATGCGCTTGACGCGCATGACGTGACCGCCGAGACGGCAGATGCGCACGAAATGGACGGCGTGTTCGCCAAGGCGACGGATGCGGAAGGCGAGGCGGCAGACCTGGCCGCCGATGAGCCGCTGGACGATGCTTTCGAGCAGGATTTCAACGACGCGCTTGCCGAAGCGACGGACGAGCCGGCCGCTGAGCCTGTGGCTGCCCCCGTTCATCCGGCCGCCCCGGCTATGGCCGAACCGGTGCATGCCGCCGCCGTCGAGCGTAGCCTTGAAGACGAGTTGAACGCGCTGTTGGGCGCCATGAGCGCGCGCCCGGCGCCGGTGGCCAAGGAGGAGGTCGCGGTTCAGCAGCCTGTCGCCGCGACCGCGAAACCCGACGAAGAACCGGCGGCCGGTGACCTCGACTGGAACCTGGACGAACCTGCGGCGGCGCAGCAGCATCAGGCGGTCTCGGCCGCTGACGTCGATCTTGACGATCTCATGCTCGATGAGCTTCAGGACCAGGACCTCGGCGCGCATGCCGCTGCCTCTGAAGGCGATGATTTCGAAGCGGAACTCGCCGCAAGCATCGACCTGGCCGAAGGCATCGACCGGGATGAAGACGTCGCCGCGGATCCCGCCGCGCCGGAAACTTTCCGCGACGATCCCCTCGATTGGCTGACGATGCAGTCCACGCCGCCCGAGCCGGCCCGCTCGTGGAGCCGGGTTACGCCGGTCCCACAGCCGCAACAGGCGAGTTTTACCGCCCAGCCGATGGCTTCGGCGGCCCCCATGGCCGCGGCGCCGTCTGCCGCGGTCCCGACCTATCGTGCGGCCGAGCCTGCCGCTTATGCGGCGCCGGCCGCCGCACAGCGCGAGCAGTCCGCGTTCGATGACGAGATGCCCGATGTCGAGACCGTCGATGTGCCGGAGCGCGTCGTGGCGCTTCAGGATGATCTCGACATTCCGGAATTGCACTTCGAAGAGGATGAGCCGGCCGCGTCCGGCTACGACGATCTCGACGCCGAATTCTCCAATCTGCTGACCGAGATGAATACAGTGGATGTCGCTGCGGCTCCCGCAAACACCAGCGCGTCCTATGCCGACGACTCCTACAATACCGGCTTCAAGCCTGGTTACGATGCCTTTGAACAGGGGTATGAGGCTCCCAAGCCGGGTTATCAGGCGCTCAAGCCGGGCTATGAGGGGCTCAAGCCGGGCTATCAGCCCGAGGCTCGCACCTACGCGGCACGGCCGGCGGAAATGTCTGCCCGCGCGACAGCGCCGGCGGGCTATGCCGACGCCACCAACGGCTTCGACGTCGACGACTTGCCCGGCAGCCAGCCGGTTTCACAGGCCGACGATTTTGCCGTCGACGAGCTCGACTACGATCCCGAGCTGGACGAGGCGATGTCGGTTCCTGGTCTCGCCGAACGCGAGGCCGGCGGGTCGCCGCGCAGGCGCGGCCTGCTCATCGCCGCCATTGTCGGTGCAGTCGTTGTCACCGGAGGCATCGGCGCCTTCGCGCTGTCTCCGGGCGGCCAGGGCAGCAGTGACGCCCCGGTCCTGGTCAAGGCGGACAACGCACCGATCAAGGTCAAGCCGGAAAACCCGGGCGGCGCCGTGGTGCCGAACCAGGACAACAAGGTCTATGACGCGGTGGCCAAGGGCGCCAAGCCCGCCGAGCCGGTCCAGCAGAAGCTCGTCACCAATGTCGAGGAACCGGTCGATGTGGCGGCGAAAGATCCGGCTCGCGCCGTCGATCTCTCGCCCGACCAGACCGCAGCCGGCGCGGACGGCGACAGCGGCGATGCTCCGACTGCCGTTGCGGCGCCGGCCAACAACGCCGCGCCCGCAGCCAAGTCGGAGGACCGCATCGCGCAGGTTCTGCAGGATGTCGACAAGGGCGCAAATCCCGACGTCGTCGCCGTGGCGCCGCGCAAGGTTAGGACCATGGTGGTCAAATCGGACGGGTCGCTGGTGCCGCGTGAGGATCCGGCGCCCGCCGCACCGAAAGTGGCTGCCGTGGAGCCGGTCGATCCGGCGCCGCAACATGTCGCGCCGTCGGCTCAGGCCGATGCCGACCAGACCGGCACGGTGGCGCCGGACGCCGCGCAGGCGGACGACGAGCCAGCCCTGAAACCGGTGGCCGAGCCCAAGGCGGAAGCCAAGGCCCAGTCGGCCAACACGCCGGCCAAGGTTCCGGTCGCGCCGCAGCGCCCGTCCGACCAGCCGGTCGACGTGGTCGGCGAGGTCAAGCCCGATCAGGTTGCCTCCATCAGTCCCGCGGCGCCCTCGACCGGCGGCGGTTCGTGGTCGATGCAGATCGCCTCGCAGCCGACGGTCGAAAGCGCGCAGTCGACCTATCAGGATCTGCAGCGTCGCTATGGTGGCGTGCTTTCCGGCCGCACCGCCAACATCGTCAAGGCGGAGATCGCCGGCAAGGGGACTTTCTACCGCGTCCGCGTGCCCGCGCAGTCGCGCAACGATGCCATCAATCTGTGCACCAGCTACAAGGCTGCCGGCGGCAACTGCTTCGTGTCGAGGTAGTCATTCACCTCCCGTGTCGGAGGAGAGCAGTTTGAAAACCGGCGCGGCCTCAACGCCGCGCCGTTTTCTTTTTGCACTTTTCGACGTGATTCCCTTTGGCCGCGGAAGATTCTAGACTCGTCGGCATGACCGAATCAAAATCCATGATCCTCGGCTGTGCCGGGAAATCGCTCACCCGCGAAGAAATCAGTTTCTATCGCAATGAATGCCCGTGGGCCTTCATCCTGTTTGCCCGCAACATCAGCGAGACCGAGCAGATCCGCGATCTGGTCGCCGAGATGCGCGACTGCATCGGACGCCCGGACGCGCTGGTGTTCATCGACCAGGAAGGCGGCAGGGTGCAGCGGCTGCGGCCGCCGCTGGCGCCGAACTATCCAGCCGGCGGCGCGCTCGGTGCGCTGTGGCGCGACGACCATGACGCCGGAGCCCGTGCCGCCTGGCTGATGGCGCGGTTGCACGCTTTCGACCTTCTGCGCTACGGCATCACGGCGGATTGCCTGCCGGTGCTCGACGTGCCGATCGAAGGGGCGAGCGACGTCATCGGCGCGCGCGCCTATGGCAAGGAGCCGCGCCCGGTCATCGAACTCGGTCGCGCCGCGGCGGAAGGCCTGATGTCTGGCGGCGTGCTGCCGGTCATGAAGCATATTCCCGGCCATGGCCGGGCTTTCGCGGACACGCATTTCGAACTGCCTGTCGTCGACGCTTCGATGAGCGAGCTGCAGCGGCACGATTTTGCGCCATTCAGGGAACTCAACCACCTGCCGATGGCCATGACCGCGCATGTCGTCTACAGCGCGATCGATCCCAAGAACCCGGCGACCACCTCCGGCAAGGTCATCGACGAGATCATTCGCCGCGAGATCGGCTTCGATGGGCTGCTGATGAGCGACGACACCTCGATGAAGGCACTTTCTGGGGATTTCCCGACAAAGGCGGCCTCGATCCTTGCGGCCGGCTGCGATCTGGTCCTTCACTGCAACGGCGTTTTCGAGGAGATGGCGGGCATCGCATCGCGAACCAAAGGGCTTGAGGGCAAGTCGCTTGAGCGCGCAAACCGGGCAATGACCTATATAGAAAAACGCGACGCGGCTGAAGAAACCGAGATACGCGCCGAATTCGCCACCTATTTCGATGCGGTGGCCTGACAGAGGGAAGAACGGGACGTGGCGGAAGCATTGGAAAGCAAGGCCGGGAAGGCCGCACCGATGGACCGCCTGTGGGCCGAAAGCGATGATTCCCGGCTGACCGGCGATCCGTCGCTGGTCGTCGACGTCGCAGGATTCGAAGGCCCGCTCGATCTTCTGCTGCATCTTGCCCGCAACCAGAAGGTCGATCTCGCGCGCATTTCCATCCTGGCGCTGGCCGAGCAGTATTTGGCCTTCGTCGAGACGGCGAGGGCACTGAGACTTGAGCTCGCCGCGGATTATCTGGTGATGGCGGCGTGGCTCGCCTTCCTCAAATCGAAGCTTTTGATCCCGAAGCAGCCGGGCGAGGAAGGCGAAAGCGGTGAGGAACTGGCGGCGGTGCTGCAATTCCGGCTCAAGCGGCTGGAAGCCATGCGCGATGCATCGGCGCGGCTGGTCAACCGGAACCGGCTCGGCCGCGACGTGTTCGCGCGCGGCATGCCGGAAATGGTCATCATCGAGAAGCGCAATGCCTATTCGGCGTCGCTCTACGATCTGCTCACCGCCTATGCCCAGCAGCGGCAGAAGCAGGCAATCACCAATGTCACGATCGCCAGGCGCGGCGTCTGGTCGCTCAAGGACGCCCGCGACATCCTGACCAGGCTGATCGGAAGCTTGCGGGACTGGACGGCGCTCGACAGTTTTCTCGTCCAATATCTGTCCAGCCCTGAAGAACGGCGCACCGCGATCGCCAGCTCGTTCGCGGCGACACTGGAACTGGTGCGCGAGGGCAAGATGGATGTGCGGCAGGACGAGGTGTTCGCGCCGATCTATCTGCGCGATCACCGCGCACCGGCAATCAAGGCAGTCGAGGTGGCATCATGAGCGAACGCGCCAACGCTTCGGTTGTCCCGTTCAAAGTGGACAACGAACCGGAGGAGGGCGAGGTCGACCAGGCTTCGGTTCAGAATCCGACCCAGAATCCGGCGCAGAATCCCGCCGAGCGGCTGCATATGGCGGAGGCGGTGCGCATGGCCGAGGCGATCGTTTTCGCCAGTGCCGAGCCGGTCAGCGAAAAGCAGTTGGCCGCGCGCCTTCCCGATGGCATTAACATCGCCCTCGCGATGGCCGAGCTGCAGCAGATCTATGCGCGGCGCGGCGTCAACCTGGTGCGGGTCGGTGATGCCTGGGCGTTTCGCACCGCCGGCGATCTCGCCTTCCTGATGAGCCGCGACACCGTGCAACAGCGCAAGCTGTCGCGCGCGGCGCTCGAAGTTCTGGCGATCATCGCCTATCACCAGCCGGTAACGCGCGCCGAGATCGAGGACATCAGAGGCGTCGAAACCTCGAAGGGCACGCTGGATACGCTCTTGGAAACGGAATGGGTGCGCATGCGCGGCCGGCGCAAAACGCCGGGCCGTCCCGTGACCTATGGCACCACCGAAACCTTCCTCGACCATTTCGCGCTCGAGGAAATCCGCGATCTCCCCGGCATGGAGGAGTTGAAGGGCGCCGGCCTGCTTTCGGGCCGCATGCCGTCGAATTTCTCCATTCCGCAGCCGCCAGCCGATCCGGATGCGCTGACCGAGGACGAGGATCCGCTGACCGATATCGATCTCGAGGAACTCGGCCTGCTGACGCCGCGCGTCACGGAAGATTGACCACAAGCCCCTGTTCCTGGAGGCTTTCCCGGGCTAGATGCGCCGATTGGTAGCGGACCGCATCGCCGAAAATGCGTGACATCCGACACCCTTTCATAAACTCTGTCGCGGTTGTGTTTGAATCCCAACGCGAAAACGCATAGATCATCGCCAGGGAAACCATTCGAGAGAGAGTTGCTATGGGTTCATTTTCGATTTGGCACTGGATGATCGTGCTGGTCATCGTGCTTCTGGTGTTCGGCCGCGGCAAGATACCCGAGCTGATGGGCGACATGGCCAAGGGTATCAAGAGCTTCAAGAAGGGCATGGCCGACGACGACGTTGCCGACGACAAGCGTACCGTCGAACATCGCGCCGACGAAACCGTTTCGGCAGCGAAGGAAAAGGCCAGCAAGAGCTGAGCCAAGGGTTGTTGCTTTTGTGTGTGTCGTTGTCCCAGAACCGCTTCGCACTTTTGGGCGGCATGCATTAGTCGGAACGGATAGCCATGTTTGAAGTCGGCTGGACCGAAATGCTGGTGATCGCGATCGTTATGATCGTGGTCGTCGGGCCGAAGGATTTGCCCAACATGCTGCGCACCTTCGGCCGCACGACGGCGAAGCTGCGTGCCATGGCGGCCGATTTCCAGAAGCAGTTCAACGAGGCGCTGAAGGAAGCGGAGCTCGACGACGTCAAGAAATCGGTCGACGAGCTAAGGGGGCTCAGCCCGGTTGCCGAGATCAGGAAACAGCTCAATCCGTTCGAGCAGGCGGCCGCCGATGTACGTTCCGGCGTCGACGCGGCGATGAAGCCGAAGCCGGCCGTCGATACGGCAGCGCCCGCCGGCTCGGTGCCGCAGGCGGCCGAACCGTTGAAGAACGGCGCGACCACCATGCCGGGGCCCACTGAACCCGATACCGCGCCGGCCGCGCCGATCTTCCCAGTCATGACCGATGAATCGGTGGTGGCGTCCTCAGCGCCGACAGAGCTGGCGCCAAAGACACCTGCGGCAGGGAAAGCGGCCAAGCCCGCCAAGGCTTCGGCGAACGGCGCGAAAGCTTCCACGCCTGCGAAAGCGGCGACCGCCAAACCCGCGCCAGCACCCAAAGCGCCGGCGAAGCCCGTGGCGGCGTCAAAGGCTGCCAAACCGGCAGCAGCCAAGGCGGCGACGACCAAGGCCGAGGCGAAACCGGCTCCAGCGAAGAAGCCAGTGGCCAAAAAGACGGCGGGAGCCGCCAAGTGAGCGTTTCGGACAAGGAAAAGGACGAGATCGAGAAATCCTCGGCGCCGCTGATGGAGCATCTCATCGAGTTGCGCCGCCGGCTGATCTGGTCGCTCGGCGGCTTCTTCGCCGCGTTCCTGGTCTGCTTCTTCTTCGCCAAGAAGCTGTTCAACCTACTTGTCGTGCCATTCAAATGGGCGACGCAATGGGCGGGGCTCGACCCGCACAAGGTCGAGCTGATCTATACCGCGCCGCAGGAATTCTTCTTCACGCAGGTCAAGCTCGCCATGTTCGGCGGCATGGTGATCGCCTTTCCGCTGATCGCCACGCAGATCTACAAGTTCATCGCGCCCGGCCTCTACAAGAACGAACGCAACGCCTTCCTGCCGTTCCTGATCGCGTCGCCAATCCTGTTCCTGATGGGCGCCTCGCTGGTCTATTTCTTCTTCACGCCGATGGTGATGTGGTTTTTCCTCGCCATGCAGCAATCGGGCACCAACGACCAGGTGCAGATTTCGCTGCTGCCGAAGGTGTCGGAATATCTCAGCCTGATCATGACGCTGATCTTCTCCTTCGGCCTGGTATTCCAACTGCCGGTGGTGACCAGCCTGATGACGCGCGTCGGCATGCTGTCATCCAAGGCGCTGGCCGAGAAGCGCAAATGGGCGATCGTCATCGCCTTCGTCGTCGCGGCGGTGCTGACGCCGCCCGACCCGATGAGCCAGATCGGCCTCGCCATCCCGACCATCCTGCTCTACGAGGTCGCCATCTGGTCGGCGCGGATGATCGAACGCAGCCAGGAGCGCGAGCGCCTGGCGCGGGAGAAGCAGCAATCCGAGGAAGAGGTGGCGGAAAAGCCGGCAGACGCATCCTCCACATAGGGCAGGCGCGTCGCCCCTGCGGGCTGCCGGCCTCGGAATCGGTGCGCGGCCCGGTACCGATAGGAATTTTTTCTTGACTTGGTGCCCGCCGCTATGGTACATATTCGGTTATGGTGCTGATTTGCGCCAACGACCCGCCGCCGAGGCGGGTTTTTTATTTCTGGACTGTCGCGCTATCCCTCACCACTCGAAAGCGGGCTCGCGGCCCCTGCCGTCAGCAAGCCCGATCTTGCATCGATCAGAGATGCGGTTTACCCCCTCTGGCCTGAAACGCATCGCGAAACCGACGATGCGTTTCAGGCTATATTCTTGAGCATATCGTAGCGCAAACCGCCGCGCGCTTTGGCGGCAAGCTACCGCAGGAGCTTTCAGACCATGCTTGACATCAAATGGATTCGCGACAACCCGAAGGCCCTTGTCGAGGCGCTGGTCAAGCGCTCGTGGTCGGTCGAGGAAGCGCAGTCCACCGTCGATGACCTGATCGCCAGGGACGAGGCGCGGCGCGAACATGTTACCGAGCTGCAGACCAAGCAGGAACGCCGCAACGCCGCCTCGAAAGAGATCGGCAATGCCATGCGTTCGGGCGATGCCGCCCTTGCCGAAAAACTGAAAGCCGAAGTCGGTGAGATAAAAACCTTCATCCAGAACGGCGAGGCGCGCGAGCGCGAGCTCGACAAGGCGCTGAACGACGCGCTGGCGGTGCTGCCCAATGTGCCGCTCGACGATGTGCCGGTCGGCAAGGACGAGCACGACAACGTGGTCAAGCATATCGTCGGCAAGGTGCCGACCCGCCCGAACTGGGTGAAGGAGCATTTCGAGATCGGCGAAGCGCTCGGCATGATGGATTTCGAGCGTGCGGCAAAGCTGTCGGGCTCGCGCTTCACCGTGCTGAAGAGCGGGCTGGCGCGGATGGAACGCGCGATCGGCCAGTTCATGCTCGACCTGCACACGACCGAGCATGGCTATGAGGAAGTCATCCCGCCGCTGATGGTCAAGGACGATGTTCTTTTCGGCACCAACCAGCTGCCGAAGTTCGAGGAGGATCTGTTCTTCACGCCGCATGGAGATGGCAGGCTTGGCCTGATCCCCACCGCCGAAGTGCCGCTCACCAACCTCGTGCGCGAGGAGATCACCGCCCATGAGAAACTGCCGCTGCGCTACACCGCGCTGACGCCGTGCTTCCGCTCGGAGGCCGGCTCGGCAGGGCGCGACACGCGCGGCATGCTGCGCCAGCACCAGTTCTACAAGGTCGAGCTGGTGTCGATCACCGATCAGGAGTCCTCGCTCGCCGAGCATGAGCGGATGACCGAGTGTGCCGAGGAAGTGCTGAAGCGGCTCGAATTGCCGTTCCGCACCATGGTGCTGTGCACCGGGGACATGGGTTTTGGCGCGCGAAAAACCTATGACATCGAGGTGTGGCTGCCCGGCCAGAACGCCTATCGCGAAATCTCGTCCTGCTCTGTCTGCGGCGATTTCCAGGCCAGGCGCATGGAAGCCCGCTACAAGGACAAAGACGGCAAGGGCAACCGCTTCGTCCATACGCTGAACGGCTCAGGCACGGCTGTCGGGCGCGCACTTATCGCCGTCATCGAAAACTACCAGAACGAGGATGGCAGCGTAACCATTCCTGAAGTGCTGCGGCCTTATATGGGCGGGCTGGAAAAGATCGAATCGAAATAATGCGTATTCTCCTGACCAATGACGACGGCATTCATGCCGAGGGCCTGGCGTCGCTCGAGCGCGTCGCGCGCACATTGTCCGACGATGTCTGGGTGGTGGCGCCGGAGCAGGACCAGTCCGGCTATGCGCACTCGCTGTCGATCTCGGAGCCGCTGCGGCTGAGGAAAATCGGCGAGAAGCACTTTGCCGTGCGCGGCACGCCGACCGACTGCGTCATCATGGGCGTGAAGAAGATTCTGCCCGGCGCGCCCGACCTGATCCTGTCGGGCATCAATTCCGGCGCCAACATCGCTGACGACGTCACCTATTCGGGAACCGTCGCCGGCGCGATGGAGGGCGCGTTGCTCGGCATACGCTCGATCGCGCTCAGCCAGGGCTACAGCACTATCGGCGAGGACCGCGTCGTTCCCTACGAGACCACCGAGGCGCTGGCGCCGGCGCTGCTCAAGAAACTCGTCGCGACGCCGCTGCCGGACGGCGTGCTGCTCAACGTCAATTTTCCGAACTGCCTGCCTGAAGAGGTCGCCGGCACGGTGGTCACCTCGCAGGGCAAGCTCGTACACAGCCTGTGGGTCGAGGAACGCCGCGACGGGCGCGGGCTGCCGTACTACTGGCTGCGCTTCGGCCGCGAACCCGTCGAGGGCAAGCAGGGCACCGACCTTTTTGCGCTGCGCAATCGCCTGGTGTCGGTGACGCCGTTGCAGCTCGACCTCACAGCGCATGAGATACGTGACCAGCTGAGCAAGGCCCTTGCATGAACCTGCCGATCGATGACCGAGAAGGATTTGCCGCCTTCCTGCTGCGCCTGCGCGGCAGGGGGACCGTGCCGAAGGCGCTGATCGCGGCCTTCGAGGCGACACCGCGGCGCGGCTTCCTGGCCGCCCAGTTCCATTCCATCGCCTGGTCGGACCGCATGCTGCCGATCGAATGCGGCGAAGCGATCGAGGGCGCGGACATGCAGGCGGCGGTGATCGCCGCACTCGCCATCGAAGTCGGGAATCGCGTGCTCGAGATCGGCACCGGCTCCGGTTATACGGCAGCGGTCATGTCGCGCCTGGCAGGCCGGGTTGTCACCATCGACCGCTACAAGACGCTGGTCGAGCAGGCGCGGCAGCGCTTCGAGGCGCTCGGTATCGGCAACGTCATCGCGCGCCAGGTGGATGGTTCCTCCGGTTTGGCCGCAGAAGGCCCGTTCGACCGGATCGTCGCCTGGGCCGCCTTCGACAGCCTGCCGCGTTTCCTGCTCGACCAGTTGTCGAGCGGCGGCATCGTGATCGCGCCGATCGGACCGGAGGAGGGCGAGCAGGTGCTGGCCAAGCTCACCAAGGTCGGCAGCCGTTTCGAGCGCGAGGATATCGGCCTCGTGCGCCTGCAGCCGGTATTGCGCAGCCTGGCGGCCGTTATCTAGGGATTGTCCATGTCAGCCGGCCTGCAACGGCGGCTGCGCGTGCCTCTATATGGGCAGTCTGGGCGGCCTCAAATATTTTAAGAAATTTTGCGTCTGATTCTAAGGGGTTAACTGACCAGTAACATTAACGCGCTTTAATCCTGTCCAGTTGGTGCAGAGTTTGTGCGGGTTAGTGCGATGCAACTCAGTGTTTTGAAGGCAAACAGTCGCAATTTGGCGCGGGGCTGCGCTGTTCTCCTGATCGCGGGTGCCGCGGCTGGGTGCAGCTCGCAAGTGTCGCGGTTCAACGGCGTCGACGACGTCTTCACCTCCTCGACAAACAATCAGCGCGCCATCATCAACAAGCAGGATGCCGTGCAGCAGCCCTATCCGGGCGATGTCGCGGCCGCGCCGGTCGATGGCAGCCACACGCAGTCGGTCAGCCGCTCCAGCCTCGAACCGGTTTCGACCCGGCCGCTGCCGCCAGCGGTCGCCCAGGCGCAGCCGGCTCCCGCGTTGGCACCCGCCGCCAATCCGGTGCGTGTTGCATCGGCGCCCGCTCTGGTGCGCCCGGCACCGCATGTAGATCGGACGACCACGACCGGCACGATTGCTCCCGCGGCCAAGCCCTTCAAGGATGCCCAGCCCGACGCCAAGACAGCCGGCACGCCGCATGCCACCGAAATCGTCGTCAGGGACGGTGAAACGATCTCCGGGCTGGCGCAGCACTACAAGGTGCCGGCCGACGTGATCATGAAGGTCAACGGGCTGAGCGCGACCAAGGGGCTGAAGACCGGCCAGAAGATCATCATTCCGGCCTACGCCTATTCCAGCAAGGACGAGCCCAAGATGGCCGATGCCAAGCCCGCTAATGGCAAGCGCGACGTGCCGGCCACCGCGCCGGAAAAGGTCGCCGTGCTGCCGCAGCAGCCGAAGCTTAAGGAGGGCAAATCAGCCGCGCAGGTCGATGCTTCGGCCGCAGCGAACAAGCCCAAGGACAACAAGCCCGCGCCGCAAATTGCCGCCGCCGCGCCCAAGGCCGGCGCCGGTACCTATACGGTGCAGTCGGGCGATACGCTTTCCTCGATCGCCAGGAAGACCGGTGTCGGCGTTGTGGCCATCAAGCAGGCGAACGGCATGCAGGACGGCTTGCTGAAGATCGGCCAGACGCTGAAGGTGCCGGCCGGCGGAACGGCCACGGTGGCCGCCGCAAAGCCTGCGGTGGTGGACCCGGTGACGACAGCCACGACGCAGCCGACGGCCAAGACGACGCCGTCGCAAACGCTGGCTTCCTACACGCCGCCGAAGAAGGACGCCAAGGTCATCCAGCAGGCCGAGGATGACGACGCTGTGGCGCCGGACGCCACCGGCATAGGCAAGATGCGCTGGCCGGTGCGCGGCCGCGTCATTTCCGGCTTCGGTTCCGGCAAGGACGGCGTCGACATCGCCGTGCCGGCGGGCACGCCGGTCAAGGCGGCCGAGAACGGCGTCGTCATCTATGCTGGCGATGGCCTCAAGGAATTCGGCAATACGGTGCTGGTGCGGCACGAGAATGGCCTGGTCACCGTCTACGGTCACGCCAGCTCGATCGAGGTCCAGCGCGGCCAGAAGGTCAAGCGCGGCCAGGAGATCGCGCTGTCGGGTATGAGCGGCACGACGGACTCGCCGAAGCTGCACTTCGAAGTGCGCAAGAACTCGGCCCCGGTCGATCCCTCCGGCTATCTCGAATAGTCGGGGCTATTTCGAATAGAATAAAAAAAGCGATTTGCGGGCCGCCTGACCTCCAGTCCGGCCCGCCGGCTCAGCCCGCCCCGCAAGGAGCGGGCTTTTTCAGTTGGTCGCGGGATGCACGTCGCTGTCTCAATGTATGTCATCGTTCCAAACCAGGGCCGCCGTCAGAAAAGCGGTTATCTGCATTTTAACTAATGTAGAGGAAAGTCATTCTCGACGCTCTGCAAGGAGAGTGGAATGACTGAATCTGTCGAAGAGGATGAACTTCCGTCCGCCAGCCCAACGCATCGCTGGCAATCGCATGTGCGAGCAACTGCTTTAATCGTTGCACCGGTCATTTCGATCGCAAGTGCCGTTCTGGCCGGTTATTTCTCCTATGCGGTAATCAATACCAAACCGCCCACAGACATGTCCAAGCTGGCCATTTCCATCCTGAAATCAGGTGATGCTTCACCAGAAATGCAGGCCTGGGCGACTGACGCACTCGGGATACAAACCGATATTCCGATGGTCCTGGGAAGCATAAAGCCTGTGCGGGAATGAACACGATATAGACAACCCGGCGTCCAGGGTCGGCCACGAAGCTTGTGACCGGCTCCTGCCCACCCGTTGTACCCCGCCTAGTCCTTCAACGGCTTGCCGAGCCGGCCAGCCAGGTCCTGCGTGAACTGCCAGGCGACGCGGCCCGAGCGGCTGCCGCGTGTCGTCGCCCATTCCAGCGCCTCGGCGCGCAACTGCCCAGGGTCGATGTCGAGCCCATGATGGCTGGCGTAGCCGTCGACCATTTCGAGATATTCGTCCTGCGAACATTTGTGGAAGCCGAGCCACAAGCCGAAGCGATCGGAGAGCGAAACCTTCTCCTCGACCGCCTCGGACGGATTGATGGCGGTGGAGCGCTCATTGTCGATCATGTCGCGCGGCAGAAGATGGCGGCGGTTCGATGTGGCGTAGAAGATGACATTGGCCGGGCGGCCCTCGACGCCGCCTTCGAGCGCTGCCTTCAATGATTTGTAGGAGGTATCGTCATGGTCGAAGGAGAGGTCGTCGCAAAACAGGATGAAGCGATAAGGCGCGGCCTTCAGCAGCGTCATCAGCTTCGGCAGCGTATCGATGTCCTCCCGATGGATCTCTATCAGCTTGAGCGGGCGGTCGAGTTTCGGCGAGGCGTTGATTGCGGCATGCACGGCCTTGACCAGCGACGATTTGCCCATGCCGCGCGCGCCCCACAAAAGCACGTTGTTGGCGGCATAGCCGGAGGCGAAGCGTTCTGTGTTGTCGACGAGGATGTCGCGCACACGGTCGACGCCGCGGATCAGGCCGATGTCGACGCGGTTCACCTTGCGCACCGGCTCCAGGTAACCCGGATCCGCCTGCCAGACGAAGCAATCGGCTCCGCCAAGGTCGGTTTCGGGCACAGGCGGCGGGGCGAGGCGGCTGACCGCCTCTATCAGGCGGTCGAGTTTCTGGTTCAATGCGTCGATGCTGGTATCGGTCATCTCAGGTCTTTTGCTCTGGTTCCGCGAGGGAAGGTGTGGCCGGGTTCGATCCCGACGGTTTCGAAACTCGCTGCAACCGTTTGTTACAGCGCGATCTTTTGCGAAAACCCGCTCGCGCTTTTCGCGGTCATGCTCTAACACGGGCGAACAGGCCGGAAAAGCAGCCGATTTGCCCGGCCACGCAGTTGCATTGGCAACTTTACCGACTATATTCCGGCCAAATTTCGCGGGGCTGCCAAATCCACTGAACCGTTTGGCGGCTGTTTTCAAAATTCAGGAGTACCTCGATGTTCGTGACACCGGCATATGCCCAAGGCATTGGGGCTTCTCCCGACATGTTCATCAGCATTTTGCCGTTCGTCCTGATCTTCGTGATCATGTATTTTCTCATCATCCGGCCGCAGCGCACGCAGCTGAAGAAGCGCGGCGAGATGCTGGCGGCCGTGCGCCGCGGCGACACGGTCGTCACCGGCGGCGGCTTCGTCGGCAAGGTGACCAAGGTGATCGACGACCATGAGCTCGAGATCGACCTCGGTGGCGGCACGAAGGTGACGGCGTTGCGCTCGACGATCGCCGACGTGCGCGTCAAGGGCGAGCCGGTAGCGAACCAGAACGCCAAGAAATAACCAAATTCCAGGCGGAGCGATCCGCGGACGGGGCCCTGACAAGCGACGGCATATGTCTCATTTTTGGCGCCTGAAGATGATGCTGACGTGGCTTGCCGTAGCCACGATGACCGTCTTCGACGCGTCCAACCTTTTCGCCGCCAGTCCGCATGCCATGCGGCCCGAGCGGCCTGCCGACAGTCCGGCAGTCGTTCGAGCAGGGCAAGACGGTTCGCATCTCCTGCTCCATCTGGTGGTGGCGGATGTGATCGACGGCCGGCTGAAGATTGCGCGTGGCGATGTCCGGGCGCTTCTGATGGAGGCCAGGATCGGCTACACGGGGCTTGCTGTGTCGGGCAGGACCTTGCAGGTGCGCATCACGAATCCGGCTCAGCTTGAGGCGGCAAAGACAGCGCTCAAGACGGTAACGGATGTTGCCCCGGACAGCCGCGTTCAGGAAATGACGCTGGATTCCGGCAAAGCCGGCTTGCTCAAATTCACGCTGACGGATGCGGGTTTGAAGTATCAGACCTCTAACGCGATTTCTCAGTCGATTAAGGTCATCAAAAATCGTCTCCAAGATCTGCGTGTCGCCGGCACGGTGGCCCAACCAGCGGACCAAGACGGCATACTTGTTCAGACGTCAGACATCGCCGATCGGCAAACGCTGGAAAAAATTCTCACCCGGCCTGGTCGCCTGAGCTTCCATTTGGTTGACCTTTCGATGCCGGTGAACGATGCGATCAGCGGTTCCCCGCCTGTTGGCTCGCTGGTGGTGTATACGCAGGACGATCCGCCGGTTCCTTACCTGGTCGAGAATCGGGTCATCCTCTCGGATAAGGACGTGCTCGACGCCCGCCCAACTTACAGTGGGCAGCAAAATGACGAACCGGTTGTCGTGTTCCGGTTTGGCGCCAAAGGCGCGGCACGGTTCAAACAGGTTACAACGCAAAATGTGGGCAAGCCATTGGCTGTGATCCTGGATGACCACGTGATTTCAGCACCTGTCATTCGCGAGCCCATCGATGGTGGTTACGGTCAAGTCTCGGGCAATTTCACGGTCCGGGAAGCCAACACCATCGCCATGCTGTTGCGAACCGGCCCATTGCCGGCAAGATTGACAATCGCTGAAGAAGCACGATAGGGCCGGCCGTGCTCAGAATGAGAAACGGGCCCGCGAACCGAACCGATGGCGGAATGCTGCCGCTTGTACGCCTGAACGGATAAGAACTGATGCTTTATTTCTCGCGCTTCAAGATGATCCTGATCTGGCTGGCCGTGGCCGCCACAGTGGTCCTCGCCGCGCCCAATCTCATTCCCGCAAGCACGCTGGCGCAGCTTCCGAGCTGGGTGCCCAAGCGGCAGATGACGCTCGGCCTCGACCTGCAGGGCGGCTCGCACATCCTGCTCCAGATGGATCAGAACGATCTGGTCAAGGCGCAGCTGGAGACGACGCGTGACGAGATCCGGACACTGCTGCGCGAGGCCAAGATAGGCTATACCGGCCTGGCGGGCACGGGCAGGACCGTACAGGTCCGCATACAGGACCCGAGCCAGCTCGATGCGGCCAAGACGGCACTGAAGCCGCTGACCGATCCGGTCGCCGCCAGCCTGTTCACCGGCGGCTCCGTCCAGGAGATGGCGCTGGATGATTCCGAGCCCGGCCTGCTCAAATTCACCGTCACCGACGCCGGCATAAAATATCGCACGTCGGCTGCGTTGGCACAGTCGATCGAAGTCGTCGAACGCCGCGTCAACGAACTCGGCACCACCGAACCGATCGTGCAGCGGCAGGGCGACGACCGCATTCTGGTGCAGGTGCCCGGTTTGCAGGACCCGCAAAGGCTGAAGGAAATCATCGGCCAGACCGCCAAGCTGACCTTCCAGATGGTGGACCAGTCTATGCCGGTGCAGGATGCGCTGAAGGGCCGTCCGCCGGCCGGTTCATCGATCCTCTATTCGCAGGACGATCCGCCGGTTCCCTACCTGATCGAAAACCGCGTCATCGTTTCCGGCGAAGACCTCTCCAAAGCGACCGCAACCTACAACTCGCAGACCAACGAGCCGGTGGTTTCCTTCACCTTCAACTCGCGCGGCGCGACACGGTTCGGGCAGGCGACATCGCAGAATGTCGGCAAGCTGTTCGCCATCATCCTCGACAACCAGGTGATTTCGGCGCCGCAGATCCGCGAGCCGATCCTGGGCGGCAGCGGCCAGATCTCAGGCAATTTCACGGCCGAGAGCGCCAATGACCTCGCGGTCCTGCTGCGCGCAGGCGCGCTGCCGGCAAAGCTGACCGTGATCGAGGAGCGCACGGTGGGTCCGGGCCTCGGCCAGGATTCGATCCATGCCGGCAAGGTCGCCGGCATCATCGGCTCTATCCTTGTCGTCGCCTTCATGTTCGTCGCCTACGGCTTCCTCGGCTTCCTCGCCAACATCGCGCTGGCGGTGCACGTGGCGATGATCGTCGGACTGCTATCGCTGCTTGGCGCGACACTGACCTTGCCAGGCATTGCCGGTATCGTGCTGACCATCGGCATGGCCGTCGATTCCAACGTGCTGATTTATGAGCGCATCCGCGAGGAGCGGCGCGCCGGACGCTCGGTGATCCAGGCGATCGACACCGGCTTCTCGAAGGCGCTGGCGACGATCGTCGATTCCAACGTCACCTCGCTGATCGCGACCGTGGTGCTGTTCTATCTCGGAACGGGGCCGGTGAAGGGCTTTGCCATCACCTACGCCATCGGCATCCTGACCACGGTGTTCACCGCCTTCACCTTTACCCGGCTGCTGGTGTCCATCTGGCTGCGCCGCGCGCGCCCGAAGGAATTGCCGCGGGCGCCGGTAACCTTCATTCCGCCCGGCACGAAGATCCCGTTCATGGGCATCCGCCGCTGGACCTTCGCGCTGTCGAGCCTGCTGTCGGTCCTGTCGGTGGTGCTGTTCATGACCGTCGACATCAATTACGGCATCGATTTCAAAGGCGGATCGCTGATCGAGGTGAAGTCCAAGAGCGGCAATGCCGATCTTGCCGACATCAGAGCCAGGCTCTCGGAACTGAATATCGGCGAAGTGCAGGTGCAGCAGTTCGGCGAGCCGAATGACGTGCTGATCCGTGTCGGCACGCAGGACGGCGGCGAGAATGCCGAGCAGACCGTCATCGACAAGGTTCGTGGCGAGTTGCAGGACAATTACGATTTCCGCCGCGTCGAGGTGGTGGGACCGACCGTGTCAGGAGAATTGGCCAAGCAAGGCACGATCGCCATGCTGGTCGCGCTGGTGGGTATCCTGATCTATGTCTGGTTCCGCTTCGAATGGCAGTTCGCGGTCGGCGCCATCGTGGCGACGGTCCATGACGTGGTCATGACCATAGGCTTCTTCGTTATAACCGGGCTGGAGTTCAACCAATCGTCGCTGGCGGCGATCCTGACCATCATCGGCTACTCGCTGAACGACACGATCGTGGTCTATGACCGCGTTCGCGAGGATCTCAGGAAATACAAGAAGATGCCGCTGCCGCAGCTCCTCAACAACGCCATCAACGAGACGCTGTCGCGAACGACGCTGACCTCGGTGACGACGATCCTGGCGCTCCTGGCACTGGTGCTGTTCGGCGGCGAGGTGATCCGCTCGTTCACGATGGCAATGCTGTTCGGCGTCATCTTCGGCACCTATTCGTCGATCTTCATCGCCGCGCCGCTGCTGATCCTATTCAAGCTGCGGCCGCAGGCCACGAGTTCGGACGAGGAAAAGCCGGTCGGCGGCGGCAAGGCGGTCGCGACCTGACGCGCGACCCGAAGGGCGGATCGGCAGGGATGGCCAAAGGTATCGTCATCCGCGAGGCGCATTTCCCCGGCCGCGCCCCTATCGAGGCGTATGGCAATGGCGGCTTCCGCTTCGCCGACATGTCGCATCGCGGTTCGCTTCTGTGCCTGCCGTCGGGTATCCATGGCTGGGAGCCGGCGGACCCATCTGCGCTGACGGTGGCGGATTTCGAACGGCTGCTGGCCCAGGCCGAGAAGATCGAAATCCTGCTGGTCGGCACGGGCAAGGATTTACGACCCTTGCCGGCGGGGCTTCGCGCCGCCTTGAAGACCGCGGGCATAGCCGCCGACCCGATGGCGACCGGTGCAGCGGTGCGGACATATAATGTCCTGCTCGCAGAGGATCGCGCGGTAGCCGCCGCGCTGATCGCCGTCGACTGACGTGGACCAAAAGGGCGAAATCGTCATGGGCGCCGTGCGCGCCGCCGACCATGACCGCTATCTCAGCGCGCTCTACGCGCCGACGGACAAGCGCGAAGCGCTGTTTTCGCTCTACGCCTTCAATGCCGAAATCGCGGGCATTCGGGATCGCATCCGCGAGGCCTTGCCGGGCGAGGTGCGGTTGCAATGGTGGCGCGATGTTATCGCAGCCGAAGGGTCCGAGACGGGCCATCCGATCGCGGATGCGCTGAAGGCCACGATTTCCAGGTACGGCCTGCCGAAACAGGCATTCGAGAATATGCTCGAGGCCCGGATATTCGACCTCTATGACGACCCGATGCCGTCGCGAACCGATCTCGAAGGCTATTGCGGCGAAACAGCAGCCGCGCTTATTCAACTGGCGGCAATGGTGCTGGATCCAGGAGTGGCGCCACGTTTCGCCGAACTGGCCGGTAGGGCCGGTTGCGCGCAGGCGATTACGGGACTGTTGCTCCTGCTGCCGCTGCACCGCAGTCGCGGACAGTGTTTTGTTCCGGCCGATATCCTGGCCGCGGCGGGTTCGTCTCCGGAGGAATTCGTCACCGACGATGGTGGACCAGGTGCGCAGCGCGCCGTCGCCGCCATGATCGCGCTGGCGCGGGAGCATCTCTCGGCCTTCGAGAAAGGCGCATCGGATTTGCCGGCTTCGCTGCGCCCGGCCTTTCTGCCACTGGTCCCGTCACGAGCCTACCTGACGAAAATGGAACGCGGTCCGCCGCTCGACGGCACGGTGCGACTCTCGACCATGCGCCGCCACTGGCTCATGCTGCGTCGCGCCATGGTGGGCTGGCCAGCAGTTTGACGTAAACGTCAATTGTGTTAAGGGATCGCTCAACCGGGAACTGTTGCCAAGACAACAGGCCGGCTGGAGGAGATGCCTGTCCATGAGCCTGCCCGTGCTGGTCGTGATCGTCGTATTCGGCATCGCGTTGTCGGTCGCCGCCGTTCATTTCACCGGCGGCAGCCGCAAGGCCAGGCTGGCCGATGCAGAGCAGGCGCGAGAGCGTTTTGCCGAGGATTTTCCGGATGAACCGGCGGCCGCCATCCACCTCACATCCGATGGCCGAACCGCGTTCCTGGAACTCGGGCGAGGGCGCCTTGGCATCGTCCATGCCATCGGAGATCGTTTCCTGACGCGTATCGTCACGCCGCGCGATGTATTGGCGCGGAGTGACGATGGTGCCGGGACGATTGCGCTGCGCCTTGCCGATTTCACCTGGAAAGGCGGTCACTTCACCTTCGCTAACGCTGCCGACGCGCACGCTGTGCTAAGAGTTCTTCAGCCGCAGCATCCTAGTTCGACCAAGGAGGCCGCGTGATGGGCGATTACAATTTCCCGCAGGTTACCCAGTTCGCCATCCCGTTCTTCGTTGCCGCCATCCTGATCGAGCTGTGGCTGGTGCGCACCGGCCGGGCCAAGGGCTCGTTCGAGACGCACGACACGCTGACCAGCCTGATGATGGGCACCGGCAATGTCGTCGCCGGGCTGCTGCTCGGCGTCGTCTCCTACTGGGCGCTGCTGTGGCTCTGGCAGTTCCGTTTCTTCAACCTCGGCCTGTCGATCTGGGTGTTCCTGGCGGCCTTCCTGCTCGATGATTTGCGCTACTACATCTACCACCGCATCGCGCATCGGGTGCGCTGGGTGTGGGCCGAGCACGTCAACCACCATTCCAGCCAGCACTACAATCTGTCGACGGCACTCAGGCAGAGCTGGACGGGCCTGTTCACCTTCATGTTCGTGCTGCAGGCGCCGCTGGTGCTGCTCGGCTTCCATCCGGCGGTGATTGCCTTCACCTTCGGCTTCAACCTTATCTGGCAGTTCTGGATCCACACCGAGACGATCGGCAAGATGTGGGGCTGGTTCGAATTCGTCTTCAACACGCCCTCGCACCACCGCGTCCACCACGCCACCAATCCGCGCTACCTTGACGCCAACTACGCCGGCACGTTGATCATCTGGGACCGCATGTTCGGCACCTTCGTCGAGGAGTTGGAAGAGGACCGCCCGCGCTACGGCATCGTGAAAAATCTTGGCACCTTCAATCCGCTGAAAGTGGCTTTCCACGAATGGATCGGCATGTTCAGGGATGCCTTCGCACCTGATCTGACCCTGAGCGACCGCCTGAACTACCTGATCAAGCCGCCCGGCTGGAGCCATGACGGCTCGCGCGAAACTTCCGAGAGCCTGAAAGCAGCCTATGTCAGGCGAAATCCGGGTGAGGCCGGGAAGCCCGGGCTGCGACCGGCGCGTGCCGAGCCGGCCGAGTAGCTATTTCGTAGCCCTTTCTAGGAAAGGCCGCTCGATCCGCCATCTCGCATCAATGTCTCGTAGTCGCGGCCACTGTAGAAGATGTTGACGATGCGAATGATGTCGCTCTCGATTAGATAGGCTATGACGGCGGAGTGCTCGAACGGAACGGTTCGCAGTCCCGGCACGATGTCGTCGCGCAGGCGACCGCTACGAGGTGCGTTGCCGATGTTTGGCAACGGTCTTCAATTCGGAGCACGAATCTCAGCGCCGCGTTGGGGCTTCCGCCCGACTCAACTACGTATCTGAAATGTTGGTAAGATCGTCTTTGGCACTTTCGCGATACTCGACCTCAAGCCGCCGAATCATCAATGCGGCTCGAATGTTGTTCAGCGAATTTCTTAAGCTGCTCGCGAACCTCTTTTCCGGAAAGGTTCGGCCTTGTGTCCTCAATCGAAGATTTTACCCGCGCCCTGATCGACGCCATGCACTCGGCATGCTCTTCCTCTTCGCGCTGGAAAGCGCGGAGCGCGGCGCGAATGACTTCGCTTGCCGAGCCGAAGGAACCGTCCTCGACTTTTTCGCGGATCATGCGCGCCATGGCGGGCGTGACGGTGACGGACAGTTTCTCGGCTGTTTCCATGCAATGACTCCCACTAGGCGAGTGGGATAGTATCCTACTTCCGCGGCAAGGCCAGTCAGTAAGGCTATTCCGCCGCTTGAGCTTGCGCCGGCAGTCCCAGCCATCGCCGGCAATCACCCAGCGCACGCGACGTGATCGCATGCCGCTTGGCGACCGTCTTGTCCTTGCCGCGCAGGCGTTTGCCTTCGATCTTCACCGCCTCGACAGGCGGGAACAGGCCGAAATTGACGTTCATCGGCTGGAAAGAGCGCTTTCCCGGCTCGTCGTCTGAAACAATGTGACCGCCGGTGATGTGGTTGAGCAGCGCTCCGAACGCCGTGGTGAGTGGCGGCAGCGACGGCGCGTGGCCGAGCCGCTCGGCGGCGGCGAAGCGGCCGGCGAGCAGGCCGATGGCGGCGCTTTCAACATAGCCTTCGCAACCGGTGATCTGGCCGGCGAAACGCAGGCCCGGGCGCGACTTCAGCTGCAGCGAGGCGTCGAGCAAGGTCGGCGAGTTGATGTAGGTGTTGCGATGCAGGCCGCCGAGGCGGGCGAATTCGGCGTTCTCCAGACCAGGAATCGTGCGGAAAATGCGCACCTGCTCGGCATGCTTCAATTTGGTCTGAAAGCCGACCATGTTGTAGAGCGTGCCCAGCGCATTGTCCTGCCGCAGTTGCACGACGGCGTAGGCCTTGACGGTTGGATTGTGCGCATTGGTGAGGCCCATCGGCTTCATCGGCCCGTAGCGCAGCGTCTCGACGCCACGCTCGGCCATGATCTCGATCGGCAGGCAGCCGTCGAAATAGGGCGTGCCTTCCCATTGCTTGAATTCTGTTTTCTGGCCGTCCACCAGTGCCTGCACGAAGGCAAGATACTGGTCCTTGTCCAAGGGACAGTTGATGTAGTCCTTGCCGGTGCCGCCGGGCCCGACCTTGTCGTAGCGGGACTGGAACCAGCAGGTGTCCATGTCAATCGTGTCGAAAGGGATGATCGGCGCGATCGCATCGAAGAAGGCGAGCGCATCGGCGCCCGTCGCTTCGGCAATCGACTGTGCGAGCGAGGGCGCGGTCAGCGGGCCGGTGGCGATGATGGCCTGATCCCATTCGACCGGCGGCAAGCCGGGTACCTCCTCGCGCTGGATGGAGATCAGCGGATGTGCCTCGATCCTGGCCGTCACCGCGTCGGAAAATCCGTCGCGGTCCACGGCCAGCGCCCCGCCGGCCGGCACCTGGTTGGCGTCGCCGGCGCTCATGATCAGCGAGCCGGCCAGCCGCATTTCGGCATGCAAAAGACCGACGGCGTTGTTCTCGGCGTCGTCGGAGCGGAAAGAATTGGAGCAAACGAGTTCGGCCAAGCCGTCGGTCTTGTGCGCCTCTGTGCCGCGAACGGGCCGCATTTCGTGCAGCACAACGGGAACGCCGGCTTGGGCTGCCTGCCATGCTGCTTCGGATCCGGCGAGGCCACCGCCGATGATGTGAATAGGTTTTTTGCTCATGAGCGCCGGAATAATCGCTTGGCGGGACGATTGCAATTGCCGCACCTGGAACATGCCGCGGCGGCGAAGGCGAAGGCTGCCCTGAAAACAACAACACCCGCCGGGGGAGGAGGTCCGGCGGGTGTCGTTTTGGGGGTCGACCCTCGGGAGGAGGTGAAGGCCGACCGTATTCGTCATCGCCGGGGAGGAGGTCGGCTTTGACGAAATTCCTTTCGCCGTTTGAAAAGGGGCGAAGCCTCTGGAGCAAAATTCGTTTTGCTCCGGGGAAACAACGCCCGCCGCGGGAGGAGGTGCGGCGGGCGCCGTTTGGGTGGCCAACCTTCGGGAGGAGGTGAAGGTCGGGCCTATCCGTCATCGCCGGGGAGGAGGTCGGCTTTGACGAAATTCTTTTCGCCATTTTGAAGAGGGGCGAAGCCTCTGGAGCAAAACTCGTTTTGCTCCGAGAAACAACGCCCGCCGCGGGAGGAGGTGCGGCGGGCGCCGTTTTGGTGGTCAACCCTTGGGAGGAGGTAAGGGGTGACCGTATTCGTCAGGATCGGGGAGGAGGTCGACCCTGGCGAAATTCCGTTGTTAGATCGCCTGGCGGGCGATGATCTTGATTTCGTCGCGGACGATGCCGAGATCATGCAGCTGGCGGTTGGAAAGGCGACCCAGCTCGGTAACCGTCTCGCGATAAACGCGCCAGTTACGATAGTTGCGGATCAGGTTCATTGTCATGCTCTTCTCAAAACTGGTTCGGACCATTCGCGGTCCGAAGGATTAGACCGCCTTGCGAGCGACGTAAGGAATGTCGCTGCGGCTGATGCCGAGGTCGGTCAGTTCACGGTTGCTCAGGCGGCTCAGCTCGGAAACGGTGTCCCGGTAGCGGCGCCAGTTGCGGTAGTTGCGGATCAGGTTCATGGTATTTCTCGTTTCGTCTTTTCTTGCGGATCATTCCGTTTGTGTACAAACCATAAATAGGCGGGCCCATATCGATTTAAAAGCGCTATGGCTGCATGGCAGCAATGCAAATTGTGCAATGCAACATTAACAAGCCTTCGCGGACCTGACACAAAGAAGCCAGAATCAGAAAGTGCCGTGACGTCAACGGTTTGGCAGCTCCAGCTGAAAAACCGACCAAGCAGCAGGGGGAAGCATGGCGGGCTACGCGACACGGGTCAGGTCGGACATTGCGCGATGGCTTGAGGCCGGACTGATCGACGCCCCGACGGCCGATGCATTGCGGCGCGACGTCGAGATCAACGCGCGCCAGTCGTTGAGCTTCGGTTCGATCCTGGCGATGATGGCGGCGCTGCTGTTCGGCGCGGCCATCCTGATCTTCGTCGCCGCCAACTGGGAAGCCATCCCGCGGCTGGCGCGCGTTGCCGCGCTCTTTGCCGTCATCCTTGGCGGCTATGTCGGCGGTGCGGTGTTGAAAACCCGCGACCACGCGGCGATCGGCGAGGCGTTGTGGATCGTGGCGGCGGCGGCTTTCGGCGGTTCGATCGCGCTGATCGGCCAGATGTACCATCTGTCGGGCGACGAGGCCTCGGCCTTGATCACCTGGGGCGCCGGCACCGCATTGGCGGCGGTGGCGCTGCGGTCCAACCCGCTGACCGTCGCCGCGGTCGGCATCGCCGACGCCTGGCTGTTCCTGAAAGGGTTCGACTATTTCAATCGCAGCGAATTTCCGCATCTCTTCCTCGTCATGGCGGCTGTGCTGTTTGCCGTCTCGTTCTGGACCCGCAGCCAGGCGGCGCGGCACCTGATCATCCTGTCGCTGCTCTTCTATCTTGTGCTGGTCGCCGTGGATCACGAGACGCTGCCTGTGGCGATCCCGCTGGTCATCGTATCGGTATTGTTGTTCGTGGCTTCCCTTTTCGCGCCGGAACCGGTCGACCGGATCGTGCAGCTTGGCGGCCGCTTGCCGCTGCATGCTCTGCTTGGCTTCCTCACCGGACTGGCCATCATCCAGTTCGAACTGGCCGGCGAAAGCAGCTACGACAGAGGCTTCGCCATTGCTTCGGTCGTCGCGCTGGCCGGCATTGTCGCCGCCATTGTGCTCGCGGGGCGCGAGAGCCGTGGCCTGCGCTGGCTTGCCTATCTCGGCTTCGCCTTCGAACTCGCCATGATCTATGTCGTGACCCTGCAGTCGATGCTCGACACCGCCGGCTTCTTCCTTGCCGCGGCGGTGCTGCTTGGCATCCTGGCGATCGTCATCATCCGCGTGGAGAAACGCATGAAGGATCCGGCCACCGGAGGAGCCACGGCATGATGTCCGGGAAGAGGCTCGTTATCTTGGCGCTGGTGCTGGCGCTCGTCCAGATCGGCTTTCTGGGTAGGATCATCGCCGGCCGGGCGGCGATCCTGCGCAGCGGCAAGGAAGTGCTGCTGAAGATCGAGCCTGTCGATCCGCGCGACCTGCTGCGCGGCGACTATATCATTCTCGGCTACGACATCTCGCGCATACCGGTGAAGATGATCGCCAACATCCCGGCCGAAAAACTTTCCAGCGACGACACCTCGATCGTCGTCCGTCTGAAGAAGAACGCCGACGGCTACTGGACGCCGAGCGCCGCGTGGTTCGGCGCGGCGCCGACACCGACCGGTGCCGACGAGGCCGATATTCGCGGTCATGTTGCCGGAGGCTGGGATCTTCGCGGCGAGGGACTGACGATCGCGCCGGATTACGGCATCGAACGGTTCTACCTGCCGGAAGGCGAGGGGATGGCAATTCAGAACGACATGCGGGTACGCCCGTTCGGGATCCGTCTTGCACTGGCCAGCGACGGCACCGCCCAGATCAAGGCGCTGGTGGACGGCGACAAGACGCTGTTTCAGGAGCCTCTATATTAAGGTGTGCAGGGTGGGCTGCCATCCATAGCTTGAACGGGGAGGGCGGTGCGGCCTCGAAGGCTCAAGCCTTGGAAGCTTACGTCTAATCGACCTCAGGGGCGTCCTTTACGGCGCTAGCGTCTCGCCACTGGATTGTGTTGCGTGGTAGGTATATTCTCGACGCTGGCGGTGGCATTCAGAAAGATGGAAAGCCCATGGCGACCGGGTACTTGGATCACCAGTTGGAGTGTCCTTTTTGCGGCACGATAAGGCTGCGGATTCCTGCCGATGCCGAACCTTCGACGGGCATCCGGTGCGACGACTGCGGTCAGTATCTTGGCACATGGGACGAATTGCAGGATGATTTCCAGCGCCAAGGCGGTAACGATGGCATCTTCCGCCTCGACAAGGGACGTATCAAGAAGCTCGCCTAGGCAGTGTCCTGATTTCCTGCCAGCGCCTGTGCGCTAGTGGACTATCCGATGCCATGCCGGCAGTGGTGCGCGTGAAGGGACTCGAACCCCCAAGCCTTGCGGCGGCAGGACCTAAACCTGCTGTGTCTACCAGTTCCACCACACGCGCCTCGGGCGGGCTGTAGCAGAGCCTCGGCGGCCTTGTCGAGGTCTTGGGAGTGAGGTGGAATACCGCATCGTCCTTTCAATATCGCGGCAGCCGCCAGCCGCGACCTGAGGGTCTGGCAATTCCGTCACGCCCGCACGGTCTGGCGATCCCATTAGCCATCATTCTGTCAATGTCAGGGCCGAAATGATGGTTATTCGCCTAAACGCGAAGATGGTTGAAAATTGGCCTCGCCTGTGACAAAAGGCGTGTCGAATGTGACGGGACGCGACGATCCGCTTCTGCAAAATGTGATAAGAAGTAGGAAAAACAAAGACTTATTCACATTTTGGAACGCAGTTTGGAAGAGTTTGAGCCGTATTTCAGGTCAAATCGCCAGGTTCCGTACCAAAAGCCATTCCCGGCAAGATTATACCGGCAGGCTGTGAACGGCAGAGAGCCGTTTGGCAGCCTCATTGGTGAAAACAAAGGTTTTACGATGCAGGTCACCGAAACACTCAATTCCGGTCTCAAGCGCGAGATCAAGATCACCGTGCCGGCTGGTGACATGGAAGCCAAGCTGATGGCGCGGCTGACGGACGCCAGGAACAAGGTTCGCATCAACGGCTTCCGTCCCGGCAAGGTGCCGGTGCAGCACCTGCGCAAGGTCTATGGCAAGTCGTTCATGGCCGAAGTGGTCAACGAGATCCTCAACGATTCGACCCGGTCGATCATTTCGGGCCGCGGCGAAAAAGCCGCCATGCAGCCCGAAGTCATCATGACCGAGGACGAGAAGGAAGCCGAGAAGATCCTGGCCGGCGGCGCCGACTTCGAATTCCGCCTTAATTACGAGATCATCCCGCCCATCGAGATCAAGGATTTTTCCGACATCAAGGTGACGCGCCAGGTGTTCGACGTCCCTGACGCGGAGATCGACGAGCAGGTCAAGCGCGTCGCCGAATCGGCGCGCAGCTACGAGCCGAAGACCGGCAAGGCGGCCGAAGGCGACCGCGTCACGATCGACTATGTCGGCAAGATCGACGGCGAGGCCTTTGCCGGCGGCGCCGGCACGGATCAGCCGCTGGTGCTTGGCTCCAAGGAATTCATTCCGGGCTTCGAGGATCAGCTCATCGGCGCCAAGGCCGGCGATGAAAAGCAGGTCACCGTGACCTTCCCGGAAAACTACCAGGCGGCGCATCTGGCCGGCAAGGAAGCGACTTTCGACGTCACGGTCAAAGAAGTGTCCAAGCCGGGCGAACTCGAAATCAACGATGAGACCGCCAAGAACCTCGGCCTGGAATCGTTGGAGCGCCTGCGCGATGTGGTGCGTGGCCAGATCGAGAGCCAGTTCGGCTCGATGACGCGCCAGAAGGTCAAGCGCCAACTGCTCGACCAGCTTGACGCGGCCTATTCGTTCGAGGCGCCTTCGAGGCTTGTCGAGGCCGAGTTCAACAACATCTGGGCGCAGGTCAACCGCGATCTGGAAGCGGCCGGCCGCACCTTCGCCGATGAAGAGACGACCGAGGAAGAAGCGCGCGCCGAATATATGCGGCTCGCCGAGCGCCGCGTGCGCCTTGGCCTCGTGCTGGCCGAGATCGGCGAGAAGGCCGGGGTCACCGTGTCGGACGAGGAATTGCAGCGCGGTCTGTTCGAGCAGGTTCGTCGTTTCCCGGCCAACCAGCAGCAGGAAGCCTTCGAGTTCTACCGCAACAATCCCGAGGCGCTGAACGCGCTGCGCGCGCCGATGTTCGAGGAGAAGGTGGTCGATCACCTGCTCGGGCAGATCTCGGTTACCGACGTCAAGGTCAGCAAGGAAGAGCTGATGGCCGACGACGAGGAAGCCGAGACGGCGACCAAGGCGAAGCCGGCGAAGAAGGCCGCGTCGAAGAAGACTGAAGACAAGAAGAGCGATGACGCGGAAGAGCCGAAGAAGAAGGCAGCGCCGAAGAAAAAGGCCGCCAAGGACGCCGAGTAAATCCCGAGTTGATGGAACTGACGAAGGCCGCCCCTCGAGGCGGCCTTTTTCGTTGCGAAACTGCAACAGCCAATCCGTTTCGCGGACGGTGACCATTGTCGATACCAAGCATTGATCACTATCTGCGCTCCTGCTGCAAACCACAGGGTTGTTGGAGGGGCGGTTGAGCCTATTCTTCGAAACGCGACGCGTCGTCGCCTTGGCGATCGTCCTGGCCCTTGCCTGCGATTTCGCCCAGGCCGATGCCGGCACCTGGCGCATCGGCACGGACGATGACGGCCTTGTCACGGCTTCGGTCCATGCCACCAACAAGCTGATCACCGGCGGTGGCGCCCTGAGCTATAGCCCGATCCTGACCATCGCCTGCCGCCCGGACAGCCAACCGCGCTGGACCGAATGGTTGCAATTGAACGACACCGTCTCGGCCAATCGCAAGATCACCATGTCGGTCACCGTCGACGACGACAACAAGTTCGACGAGAGCTGGTTGGTCGGCCCGCGCGGCCGCATGCTGGTGCGCGATGGCGCCGACGGCATAAAGCGCCTTACCGCCGCGAACCGGCTCCAGCTTTCGTGGCGCTTCGGGCTGCTGTCGGGGCGGGGCCACGCCGATTTCGACCTGACCGGATTTGATGAAGCGGTCAGCCAGCTCGCCGGCAGCTGCAACGCTGCTATGCCTTGATCCGCTGCGGACAACCTAAACCTTTGTAGGTCGACCTCTTCTACCTGCCGGCCAGATTCCGTGGTATATAGAGGCCGCAATTTCATATGGGAGAAGCGGACAATCTGTTCTGCCGTACAAGGCGCATCGCTGACGATGCTGGCTTATACCAGATCGTCTCAGGCGCATTTGACGATCAGGGAGGAAAAAGTCATGCGCTTAGCCGCATTTTTCGCCGTCGTGTTTGTTGCAACCTTCGTCGCTAATCCATCGCAGGCTCAGGATACTGCGGCTGGCGAGAAGGTCTTCACCAAATGCAAGGCCTGCCACATTGCGGACGAGGACAAGAACAAGATCGGTCCATCGCTGCACGGCGTCATCGGCCGCACTGCCGGTACGCATCCCGGTTTCAAATATTCCGACGCCATGATTGCGGCCGGCAAATCCGGCGTCAAATGGGACGAACCAACACTGATGACCTATCTTCACGATCCCAAGGCTATGGTCAAAGGCACCAAGATGGCGTTTCCCGGCCTCAAGAACGATGCAGACGTGACCAACGTCATCGCCTATTTGAAAACGTTCTCCAAGTGACTTTCTCCTCCGCCATGCGTCTATCCTCTCGTTCGCCGTGATCTCGTCCGAACCCGAAGGGGCCGCGTAAGCAAAAACCGGGTTTCAATTTCGCTCACGCGTGCCTTCGGTTCGGGATCATGGCCTAGGTTTCTTGCTTCCATCGGTCTGAGATGTCGACTAGGGAAAGCCGCCTCAAGGATATCGTCATCCGCCTTCCGGAAGCGACGGCGGGTGATTTCTTCGCGCTTTTAAAACCGCGGGTCATGGCGCTTGCCGTATTCACTGCTTTCGTGGGCCTAATGACGGCGCCTGGCCCGACGAATCCGGTCATCGCGGTGATCGCCATCAGTGCGATTGCGATGGGAGCAGGCGCGGCCGGGGCGCTCAACATGTGGTACGACGCGGACATAGATGCGTTGATGTCTCGCACGTCCAAGCGGCCAATCCCGTCGGGCCGCGTCGCGCCAGGCGAAGCCCTCGGCTTCGGTCTGGTGCTTTCCGCACTTTCGGTGACGGTGCTCGGCGTGCTGGTGGGGTGGCTTGCCGCATCGCTGCTGGCATTCACCATCTTCTTCTACGTCGTCATCTATACGATCTGGCTGAAACGCTCGACACCGCAGAACATCGTCATAGGTGGCGCGGCAGGCGCTCTTCCTCCGGTGATCGGGTGGGCTGCTGCCACCGGCGCCATCGGCATTGAAAGCATCATTCTGTTCCTGATCATTTTCCTCTGGACACCACCGCATTTCTGGGCGCTAGCCCTGTTCAAGGTCGGACAGTACGCCGCGGCGGGCGTCCCCATGATGCCGAACGTGGCTGGCCAACCCTCGACCAGAAAGCAAATCTTGGCCTATTCGCTGGTTCTGGCGCCAATCGGCGTGCTTCCCTGGGCCTTTGGATTCGCGAGCGGATATTACGGGACTGTCTCGACCGTCTTGGGTGCGGGATTCGTCTGGCGCGCCTGCAAGGTGCTCACCATCCCCGACAAGGAGATGAAGCAAGCAAAGGCGTTGTTTTCTTATTCGATTTTCTATCTGTTCGCGATCTTTGCAACGTTACTTGCCGACACTATTGTAATGCGTACGATCGCATCAGCCGGCCATTGACGCCGGCGCAAAACATTACGTCGGCAGTGCGCAAAAACCCAGCAGCAGCAGAACAACGACGCCAAGGCCGAGTATGAGAACTGTCCTTCCGTCCATGACCCTTCACCTTCGACTTGAGGAGAATATCGAAGAAAGGCGTCCAGAGCTAGACAGGCGACCGGGCCTTCTTACCCAACCTTCTTACAAAGCGCGACAAGTCGCTCGCATGAGAGTATATTGATCCTGGTGCAGGTCGCGGTTTGCGTGGCCAGTCATGCAGAACGGCAGCACCGTGAAACCGCGGCCTTACCAGACCTGTCTGGAGGAATGGTCATGGCAAGCTTTCACGTCATAGCAGGCGCCAGCGAGACGCTGGAGCACACCAGAATTCGCAAGATCGGTGTCACCGACCTTTTCGATGCGCTCAGGCGCGGCGTCGACGATTTCATGGTCAAACCGTCGCACATCATTTTTCTCTGCCTGATCTACCCGCTTGCGGGGGTCGTGCTTGCAGTCTGGACATCAGGCAATAACACGCTCCCATTGTTGTTTCCGCTCGTGTCCGGATTTGCGCTAATTGGTCCATTCGCCGCAATCGGCCTCTATGAGATCAGCCGGCGACGGGAAGCCGGGCTAGACGCCTCATGGAGGGCCGCCTTCGAGGTCAGGAATTCTCCGGCGCTGCCAGCCATCGCCGCGGTTGCGATCATGCTGCTTGCAATCTTCATCGCCTGGCTTTTGACTGCGCAGGCGTTTTACCAACACCTGTTCGGCCCCGCCCCACCGCAATCCTTCTCCAGCTTCATCAATGACATATTCGCCACAGGACGCGGCTGGACGCTCATCATCCTGGGGCACGCCATCGGCTTCGTCTTCGCTGCGATCGTGCTGTGCACGACGGTCGTCGCCTTCCCGTTGTTGCTCGAGCGAGATGTCGGCGCCTATGAAGCCATCCACACCTCGGTGCGCGTGGTGCTGGCGAACCCGATCGTGATGGCGGTATGGGGCCTGATTGTCGCCGTCGCCCTGATCATCGGCACGCTGCCAGTATTCGCGGGGTTGGCGATCGTGCTGCCGATCCTCGGTCACGCTACCTGGCATGTCTACCGCAAGGTCGTGGAACCGCCGCCGACGGCCGGACCGGCGCCTCGATGAACTCCCTGCCGCGCCGGCAAGGACCGGTGCGTGCAGGTTGATCAGAGCCCTTTCCGGCTTCAGTAAGCCGGATGGCTGAAGCGGGCCTGGTGGGCGCCCATAGTCAGGTTACGGAAATCCTTGCCGCTGACACGCACCAGCGTCCTGTGATCGCCGCCCTCGAAATAGATATCGGCGGCACCGCCAAGGCTTTCGTCAAGGACTACCGGCACATCGTAGGCCGCGCCGATCGGCGGAATGGCGCCGGTATCGCAATCGCCAAAGAGCGAAACCGCTTCATCTTCGGTGGCGAGTCCAAGATTCTTGTCCATGACCTTCTGCAACGCGCCGAGCTCGATCCTATGTGTGCTGGGGACCACGGCCAGCGCATAACCCAGATCGTGGTGAACGAGCACCGATTTGGCCATTATGCTGCCGGGCACGTGCGCGGCTATGGCGGCCTGCCTGCTTGTGGCCGTGCGATGATGCGCGACAGTATCGTAGGAAATCCCTTTCCGGTCGATATAGTCCTTCAGTTTGTTTGCGATTGTCATTTTGGGCGTCCCTTGCTGAGTTCGCGACGCAGGTCAAAACGCGGCAATCATTTCGCTTCCGTCGTTTCGGTATGAATAAAGATGGCCCAACCGTCGATTGTTTCAAGGCGAGGGTGGCGGCACCGGACCGCCCGCAGCATCGTCGGAATCCCTGATCGGCCATCGACAAGGTCTGAACTCCGATTTGGCGTCAGGGCCCAGCCCCGAAAAACGCCATCCGGGTGAGAAGCGTGTAATCCGCTTCAAAGACCATCATCGCCACGAATACCAACACCAGCACGGGCGGCAGGATGATTGCGTATGTCAGCGCCAGCCGTTCCCAGGCCATGTGCATGAAAATGGCGACGATGAGCCCTGCCTTGAGGATCATGAAGATCAGGATCAGCGACCATCTGAGATAGCCGTGCAGACCGAAATAATCGATCAGATAGGAGCAGGTGCTGAGAATGAACAGCCATGCCCAGACCACCAGATAAAGCTTGATCGGGTGCTCCTGATGAACTTCTGCCGGGGGGGCGCCGGTCGTCGCCGCGTCATGAGTAGCGTGCAGCGTGTGTTGCCCGAGGCCGTTTGCGGTTGCTTCAGCCATATCTGCCTCTCACCAAAGATAGAAGAACGCGAAAATGAAGACCCAGACCAGGTCGACGAAATGCCAGTAGAGTCCCATGATCTCGACGTTCTCGTAGCGGCCCCTGCGGCTGGTAAAGAAGCCGGGCCGCCCAAAGTCAAAATCTCCACGCCACACCTTTCGCGCCACGATGATCAGGAAGATCACCCCGATTGTCACATGCGTGCCGTGGAAGCCGGTGATCATGAAAAAGGTTGACCCGAACTGGGCAGCGCCCCAGGGATTGCCCCAGGGCCGCACGCCTTCGGTGATCAGCTTGGTCCATTCGAAGGCTTGCATACCGACAAAGGTCGCACCGAGTGCTGCGGTCAGAAGCATCAGGATTGCCGTTTTGCGGCGGTCGCGGCGATAGCCGAAATTGACCGCCATGGCCATGGTTCCGCTGCTTGAGATCAGCACGAAAGTCATGATGGCAATAAGGATCAGCGGAATATCCGAGCCGCCGATACGAAGCGCAAAGACCTCGCTGGGATTGGGCCACGGCACGCGTGTCGAAATGCGCGCGGTCATATAGGAGAGCAGAAAGCAGCCGAAGATGAAGGTGTCGCTGAGCAGGAAGATCCACATCATGGCCTTGCCCCATGACACGTTCTTGAACGCCCGCTGATCCGAGGACCAGTCGGCGGCGATGCCTTGCCAGCCTGCGGGCCGCGGCTCTGTCTGAGCGATATGCGTGAGTGTCTCTGCCATCCGCCCGTTCCTCCTACGTCAGTAACCCCCGGCAAATATCGATGAAAGTCGCGGCCCAGCCGGCCAGAAGCGCGAAGATGGCAAGCCAGACGAAAAGCAGGAAATGCCAATACATGGCGCACAGCTCGACGCTGAGGCGAAGCCGCGCCGGCCTTGCCCCGTTCCAAGCGCCGACGGTTGTTCTGCCCAGGCCCACCAGTCCGCCCAGTATGTGCAGGCCATGCATTCCGGTAAGCAGGTAGAAGAAACTGTTGGCCGGATTGGAAGCCAGAAAGTAGCCATCGGCAGACAGCTCGCGCCAGGCCATAAACTGTCCAATCAGGAAGGAGAGCGCCGTGAACCCGGCGGTGGCAAGGCCGAGCTTAACCATGTCCATTTGACCCTTACGCGCCGCGAGCGAGGCGCATTGCAGCGCAATGCTGCTGAGGACCAGCATGCCGGTGTTGAACCAGAGCAGCCGCGGCAGCGGCAGCGCCTGCCAGTCCGACAGCGCCATGCGCATGAAGTAGGCGCTGGTGATCAGCGCGAACAGACAGCCGACGACCGCCAGGAAGACGCCGAGGCCGATCTTGGCGGTCGGTAGCGCCGATCCTTCCATACCAACAAAATCCCCGGCCATACCTTGCTCGAGCCATGGCTTGGTCATCAGCCGCTGGTGGGAAAGCCACCATCCGGCAAAACCGGCGATCACGAGCATGAAGACCAGAATGACGCTCATGCCGGCTCCTTGGAGGGACCGAAGGAGCCCGGTACGTTTTGCGGGATAAAGTCCTCCTTGGCGCCCGGTACGCTGTAGTCATAGGCCCAGCGATAGACGATCGGTAGGTCTTTGCCGAAATTGCCATGGGCCGGTGGTGTTTGCGGCGTCTGCCATTCGAGGGTCGTGGCCCGCCACGGGTTGCCGCCGGCCTCGCGGCCATGACGGATGCTCCAGATCAGATTGAACAGGAACACAATCTGGGCAAAGCCGACGATGAACGCCATGATGCTGATGAACGAGTTCAGATGGTGGGCCGATTCTGTCATCACCGTCATATCGGTCAGTTCATTGTAACGCCTGGGCACGCCCATCAGTCCGAGGTAGTGCATGGGAAAGAAAATCAGGTAGGCGCCGAGGAAGGTGACCCAGAAATGGAACCGGCCCAGCGCCTCGTTCAGCATCCGGCCGGTGACCTTCGGATACCAGTGGTAGATCGCACCGAAGATCACGATGATCGGCGCGACCCCCATGACCATATGGAAATGGGCAACGACGAACATCGTGTCCGACAGCGGGACGTCGACCACGACATTGCCAAGGAACAGCCCGGTCAACCCGCCATTGACGAAGGTGACGATGAAAGCCAGGGCAAATAGCATCGGTATGGTGAGGTGGATGTCGCCGCGCCACAATGTCAGCACCCAATTGTAGACCTTGATGGCGGTCGGAACCGCGATGATCAATGTCGTGGTGGCGAAGAAGAAACCGAAATAGGGATGCATGCCGCTGACATACATGTGGTGCGCCCAGACGACGAAGCTCAGCGCACCGATGCCGACGATGGCCCAGACCATCATGCGATAGCCAAAGATGTTCTTGCGCGCATGGGTGCTGATCAGGTCCGACACGATGCCGAAGGCCGGAAGGGCCACGATGTAGACTTCGGGATGGCCGAAGAACCAGAACAGATGCTGAAACAGGATCGGGCTGCCGCCATTATGCTGTAATTGCTCGCCCATTTCGACGATCGCCGGCATGAAGAAGCTGGTGCCGAGCGTCCGATCAAGCAGCATCATCACACAGGCGACGAATAGCGCCGGGAAGGCGAGCAGAGCCATGACGGTCGCGGTAAAGATGCCCCAGACAGTCAGCGGCAGACGCATCAGCGTCATGCCGCGCGTGCGGCCCTGCAACACCGTCACGACATAGTTCAACCCGCCCATGGTGAAGCCGATAATGAACAGGATCAGTGAGACGAGCATCAGGATGATGCCCCAGTCCTGGCCCCCCGGTGTGCCGGTCATGATTGCCTGCGGCGGGTACAGCGTCCAGCCGGCCCCCGTCGGTCCGCCAGGCGCAAAGAAGCTCGACACCAAAACCAGCACGGCAAGCAGGTAGATCCAGTAGCTCAGCATGTTGACATAGGGAAAGACCATGTCGCGAGCCCCCACCATCAATGGGATCAGGTAGTTGCCGAAACCGCCGAGGAAGAGCGCCGTGAGCAGATAGATCACCATGATCATGCCGTGCATGGTGATGAACTGGTAGTAGGCTTCAGGCGTGATGAAGTCGAAGGTGCCGGGAAAGCCGAGTTGCAGCCGCATCAGCCAGGACAGCACCAGGGCGACCAGGCCAATTCCCGTTGCCGTCGCCGAATACTGGATGGCAATGACCTTGGCGTCCTGCGAGAAGACGTATTTCGTCCACCAACTGTGCGGATGATACAGTTCGACTTCCGCGACTTCGGCCGGCGGGATGGCATCTGCAGGGGTAATATCGACCATAGGAACACCTCCGTGTCCTTTTTAGCGGGACCCGACGGTTTCGAGCTTTGCTGCAATCCTCGAACTTGACACCGTCGTTGGACCCGACGCCTGGCTTGCCGAGCCCGTCTGCTGGGGCGCCGACAATTGCGCAAACGTCTGTTGCTGGCCAAGCCACGCCAGGTAATCCTCCTGCGTATCGACCATCACCACACCGTGCATCATCGGATGTCCTTGGCCGCAGAGTTCAGCGCACAGGACCTGGAAGGTTCCGGTTTTCGTTGGGGTGAACCAGAAGTAGGTGACCGAGCCCGGGATCATGTCCATTTTGGCGCGGAATTCCGGCACATAGAAATCATGCAGCACGTCGATCGAGCGAAGCAACATCTTGACCGGCTTGCCAACCGGCAGATGCAGATCGGCCGCTTCGACCACGACATCGTCCTGGCCATTGGAATCGCTGGTGATCACGCCCAACGGATTGTCAGCGGTGACGCCGCGGGTGTCGGACGTGCCGAGCTTGCCGTCCTTGCCGGGCAGGCGGAAACTCCATTGCCATTGCTGGCCGACAACTTCGACCACGGTTGCGTCGCTCGGAACGTTGACGAACCGGTTCCAGACGAACAGGCCGGGAACCAGCAAAGCCGTTACGCCGACCGCGGTGACAACCGTCAGCCAGGATTCGAGCCGCCTGTTCTCCGGTTCATACGCCGCCTGATTGCCTTCCCGATGACGGAAGCGGAAGACGCAATAGGCCATGAACAAAACCACGGCGGCAAAGACGACGCCGGTGATCCAGAAAGTTATGATGATGGTGTTGTCGATATAGTCCCAGTTCGAGGCAATCGGCGTCCACCACCATGGGCTCAGGAGGTGGAACAGCACCGAGCCCACAACTATCAAAACGAGTACAAGCGCGAAGGCCATGTCCCGTTCCTCCCGGCATTCCAGGGGCGCGAAGCCGTCTCCGGAAATGCCAAGTGCATCATAGCTTGATTTGGGGTCGCAATTCTAGAGCCGACTGTCTTGACGGGAAAAATCCCGCCTTGCCTGCGCCAACCCTTCGAGAGGAGCCGTCCATCACACACGGGGACGCGTTCGTCCGGCTGATGCGCCTGCGCCGGATCGTTTGGGCGAAGTCGACGGTGGGGTGTGCCAAGCCACGTCGGCAGGCCGAATTCGATCTTCGCGCCGACGAAGTTTCGTTTGTGCTATTTCAGCAGGCCGACCAGAACGTCGAAGGCGGCGTCGATGTCGGCGCGGACCGCGGCCTTGACCGCTTCCGCGTCCCGGTCGCGCAACGCAGCGAACATCTCCTGATGGTGCGCATTGGCGGTCGAATAGTTTCCGGAATCGTGCAGCATGTTGAAATAAGGACTGATCTGCAGCCACAAGTTCTCGATGATGTTGAGAATGTTCTCGGAGCCGGCCGCCCGGTAGATGGAGAAATGAAAGGCGTAGTTGGCGCGCAGATAGGACTTGACGTCTCCCGCCGCATTGGCCTGTTCGAGCGCGTCCAGATGCTGGCGCAGCCGGGCGATAGCTTGGTCGTCCATACGCTCGGCCGCCCATGCGGCGGCGATCGCTTCGATCTCGAAGCGGACGTTTCTCAGATCGACGAGGCGTGTGCGGCTGAGTGCGGGAATGCCGATCGAGCGGCCTGAAACCACCATCAGCGCGTTGGCGGCGGTCAGCCGCCGCAGGGCCTCCCTGACCGGCATCGGACTGACGCCGAAAGCATCGGCAAGGCTTTGCACCGTTACCATCTCGCCCGGCACGATGCTGCCGTCGAGGATCAATTCGGTGACATGGCGATAGACCCTGTCCTGCAAGGTCTCCTTGGACAGGGGCGCGATCTCGACACCCGGCTTTCTGAACGCCGCTCCAGCCATCTCCCCTCAACCTTCCCGCGCAAGCTGCGCCATAACCCCTATCCGGAATGCAGGCTTCCGGCTGCGGCGTCAAGCGCCCGGCCGTCGCTTCGCCGCGAGCATATTTCATCATTGATCTTTGATCAAATGGTGATACGGTTGCCGATATCGGATGGCAAGGTCACGTCTCGTGCCCTTGGGAGGCATCCGATCGTTCGGATCGGGAGGAGTTTCATATGGGTATCGGATTGAAAGCCCGGCGGCTTGTGCTGCTGGCAGGCATGGCTGCCTGTGCTTTTGGCATCTCCGCGGCCGAGGCCGCCGAAAAACACAAGATTTTTCTCAGCATGAGCTTCATCGGCAATGACTGGCAGGCCGAGGCGGCGAACATGGTCAAGGCGATGGCCGCGCACAAGAGCATGGTCGACAAGATCGACCTGCAGGTCCAGGTGGCCGGACCGAACGCGCAGCGCCAGATCCAGCAGATCAACGCCATGGTGCAGGCGGGAGCGGAGGCGATCGTGATCTATCCGATCTCGCCGACGGCGCTGAACCAAGTGGTCAAGAATGCTTGCGAAAAGGGGGTCAAGGTCTTCGCCTACGACGCCGAGATCACCGAGCCCTGCGCTTACAATGTCCATATCGACCAGGAGGAGGCTGGCAGGGTGACAGCCGAATGGCTGGCCAAGAAGCTCAACGGCAAGGGCAACATCATCGCCGTGACCGGCGTTCCCGGCACCTCGGTCGACGAGCTGCGCACCAAGGCCGCCAAGGCGGTGTTCGCCAAATATCCGGACATCAAGATTGTCGGCGAAGCGGTCGGCATGTGGAGCCAGGCGGTGGCACGCACCGAACTCTCCAAGATTCTCGCCACGCGCAGCTGGGACGACATTAACGGGCTGTGGATGCAGGTAGGCTGCTTCACCGCCAATTCGATGCAGCTCGAGGCGGGCAGGAAGGCCAGCCAGCTTGTGCCTTGCGCCGGTGAAGGCTCCAATGGCGGCCGCATCCAGATGCTGCCGGAAGGGACGGAGGTCGAGGGTGCTGCTTCTCCCTATGCACCGCTCGGCGCGCCGCGCATTTCGTATGCCTCGCCGCCTTATTCCGGCGCGCTCGCCTTGAAGCTCGCCATCGAGGCGATCGAGGGCAAGGATGTGCCGAAAGCGACAATCCTGCCGCTGCCGATCGTCACCAACGAGACGAGCAAGCTTTGCAACGAGGGCACCTGGGCCGAAATGAAGGCCGGATGCAACACCTTCAAACCGTCGCTGGTTTCCAACCCCGGCTGGTTCGCGTCGATCTTCTCCGACCAGACGCCCGAGATCGGCCTCAACGCGGCGCTCGTCGGCCAGCCCGAGGAGTAGGCTTCAGCAATCCGTGCGCGTGGGGCACTGTGGGCTCCACGCGCCCGCAAGCATGGCATGCCGGAACCGGGAATGATGACTTCAACAACGCATGTGCCGGCCATTGCCGTCAACGGCATACGCAAGGCGTTTGGCGCGACGGTCGCGCTTGACGACGTCTCCTTCGCGATCTCGCCTGGCAGCGTGCACGCTTTGCTGGGTGAGAACGGCGCCGGCAAGTCGACGCTGGTCAAGCTCCTATCGGGACTGGTGCGGCCCGATCAGGGCCAGATCAGCATCCTTGGCGCGCCGGCCGCGCTCGGTTCGCCGCGCGCCGCGCATGAACGCGGGGTGCAGACGGCGTTCCAGGAGATGACGCTGGTCCGCGACCTCAGCGTTCTCGACAATATGCTGCTGCCCTATGCGCCATCCGGCCCGACCGGATTGATCAGGCGGTCGGCCGCGCGCAAGGCAGTCGGCCGGCACATTGCCGATCTCGGTTTTTCGGTCGATCTCGACGCCGAGGTGGCGACGCTCGATCTCGCGGTCCGCCAGAAGGTCGAGATCGCGCGCGCCGTCTACCGCAAGCCGCGCATCCTGTTGCTGGACGAGCCGACCTCGACGCTTTCGGGCGGCGACGTCGAATGGCTGGGAACAATCATCGCGCGGCTCAAGGCCGCCGGAACGACGGTCGTGTTCATCACCCACCGCATGCGTGAGGTGCGGGCCTTCTGCGATACCTTGACCATCCTTCGGAATGGCCGCCACATCATCACCGCACCGGTGGCCGACATCTCGGATGAGGATGTGATCGAGAAGATCATCGGCCGCGCCCTCGCGCAGACCTTTCCGCCAAAGCCTGAGGGCGCGGCCGTCTTCGGTCCGCCGGTGCTCGGCGTGCGCGACCTCAAGGCGGGCAGAAAACTCGACGGCGCCAGTTTCGATTTGCGCAGGGGCGAAATCCTCGGCATCGCCGGACTTCAGGGCATGGGCCAGCTAGACCTGTTCCTCGCCTGCTTCGGCATGGCCGAGATCGAACGCGGCCACGTCATGGTCGACGGCCGCAAAGTGTGGCTCGGCTCGCCGGCCGATGCGCTGAGGCCCAACATGGCGATCGGGCTGGTGCCGGAGGATCGCAAGACCGAAGGCCTGTTCCTGAAATTGTCGGGCCGGCAGAATGCATCGCTGCCGGTGGTCGGCCGCTTCACCCGGCTCGGCTTGATCCGCGAGGAGGAGGAAGCACGCGCCGTGCAGGCGGCCTTCTCGACGGTCGAGGTGGACAAGCGTGCGCTGTGGACAAGGGCCGGCGCCTTTTCCGGCGGCAACCAGCAGAAGATCGCCATCGCCAAATGGCTGGTTGCCGAAAGCCGCATCCTGCTGCTCTTCGACCCGACCCGCGGCATCGATGTGGGCACCAAGCACGAGCTTTACGTGATGATGCGCGACTATGTGGCGGCCGGCGGCTCGATCCTGCTGCATTCGACCGAGATTCCCGAACTCGTCCATCAATGCGACCGCGTGCTCGTCCTCTATGACGGACGGCTGGTGGCCGAACTCGCCGGCGGCGAGATCACCGAGAGCGCGATCATGCGGCCGGCGCTGGGACATGGCGGCAATATGCTGGAGGCAGCACAGTGAGCGCGGTCGGTTCGACGGCAACCGGGCAGGCCGGATCCCTGGTGCGCCTCCTGGCGCGGCATCGCGGCGCTATTATCGCGGCGATCGTCTTTGCAGTGCTGCTCGTCGTCGTCGACCTGATCAGCGCCGGGCGGCTCACCTATTTCGATATCTCGTTCCTGTCGAGCGGCGGCGCCACCTCGGCGCTGGCGGCGATGGGCCAGACCATCGTCATCCTGTCCGGCGGCTTCGACCTGTCGGCGGGCGCCGTGGTTTCGCTGGTTAATGTGGTGCTGGCCACGTCGATGGATCCGATGGCGACCGGAACGAACGTCTGGCTGTGGACGCTGGCCGGCATTGGCGTCGGCATGCTCGTCGGGGCGTTCAACGGCTTCTTCATCGCGGTGCTGCGCATGCAGCCCATCGTCGTCACGCTGTCGACCATGTTCATCTTGCAAGGCATCACACTGCTGGTCATGGACAAGCCCGGCGGCTTTGTCTCGCCCGATCTCGGCGCCTTCTATCTCGGCGACGCGATCCCAGGCTGGTTGCCCATGCCGTTGGTCGTCATCGGCGTGGTCCTGCTGGCATGGTTCTGGCTGAAGGGCACGCGGTTCGGCACGGCGCTCTACGCGGTCGGCAGCGATCCGGACGCCGCTGCCGCGGTCGGCGTGCGCGTCGTTCTCGTGCGCTTTCTCGTCTATGTCATCGCCGGCGGCTGCTATGGGCTTGCCGGTGTGTTCATCAGCGCCCAGACCGGCAGCGGCGATCCGCTCGTCGGCAATCCGCTGCTGTTGTCGATGTTCGCCGCCGTCGTGGTCGGCGGCACGCGGCTCGGCGGCGGGCAGGGTGGTCCGTTCGGCACCGTCTTCGGCGCCTATATCCTGATGATGGTCGTCAACGTCCTGCTCGTCCTCAACGTCTCGGCCTATTATTCGACCATCGCCGAGGGCACCATCCTCATCCTTGCCGTTCTCGCGGGCTCGCTGTCGCATGGCTCCGTGCTTGCCTACCAGGTTCGCGCCTTGCGCGCGCGGTTCGCCGCATGGCGCGCCGGCATGCTGCCGTCGCAACTCGACCCCACCGACCGCAGGCTGCGCATCGCCCACAAGCCCGCCGTTCCGGGACAGGCACCCGGCTTTCGCATGCGCAATGCCGAGACGCTGCGCTACGCGCTGCCGGCTTACGTCTGCCTGGCCGCCGTCATGATCGTCACCCAGATCTGGCTCGGCCGGGCCATCTTCAATCCCACCTACTGGAACTCGTTGTTCGTGCTGTCGAGTTTCCTTGCCGTGCTTGCGCTCGGGCAGGGCGGCGTCATCCTCACCGGCGGGCTCGACTTGTCGGTGCCGTGGACGATCGGCTTGTCGGGCATCCTTCTTGCCGGCATGGTCAACGGATCGGACGCGGCACTCGTTTATGCGCTGCCGGTGGTGCTGGCCATCGCCTGTCTTATCGGATTGGCGAACGGCGTCGGCATTGTTTTCCTCGGCATCTCGCCGATCGTCATGACGCTCGCCACCAACGGCATCCTGCAAGGCTTCGCGCTTCTCTATTCGCAAGGCACGCCGGCCGGCTTCTCCTCGCCGATGCTGCGCTGGTTCATGACCGGCAAGATATGGGTAGTGACGCCGGTCGTGCCGTTCATGGTCGTCTTCGTGGCCCTTGCGGTGCTGCTGCTCGGCCGCACCGCCTTCGGCCGGAAGGTCTACGGCATTGGCAACAGCCCGCGCGCGGCCCAGCTTTCGGGCATCGCCGTCGGACGGACGCTGATCTTCGTCTATATGCTGTCAGCGCTGTGCGCGGCCATCGTCGGCGTCATGCTGACCGGCTTTTCCGGCCAGGCCAGCCTCGGCATGGGCGACGACTATCTCCTGCCGTCCATCGCCGTTGTCGTGGTCGGCGGCGCGCTGATCACCGGCGGGCGCGGTCACTATCTCGGCATGCTCGGCGGCGTGCTGCTGTTGACGGCGCTGCAGATGCTGCTGGCCGGCACGACGCTGCCTTACGCCACACGGGCGATCCTGTTCGGGCTGGTGGTGCTCGGTGCCGTCATGGCGCTGCGTGAAAGACGCATTCAATGAAGGGAATGGAATGATGAGCACGAGCGCACCCAAATCGCCCGACGAATTCCTGGCGGGGCTCAAAGGGCAACGTGTCCTGGTCACGGCAGGCGCCGGCGGCATTGGCTTTGCCATTGCCGAAACGCTGTCGCGGCTCGGTGCGCGCATCGTCGTCTGCGATGTGTCCGACGAAGCCCTGGCGGCGGCCCCGCAGAAAATGACGCTTGTCGCGGCGGTCAAGGCCGACGTGTCGCGCGACGACGATGTCGACCGGCTGTTCGAGGCGGTGAAGGAGAAGCTCGGCGGCCTCGACGCACTGATCAACAATGCCGGCATCGCCGGGCCGACCGGCGGCGTCGACGAAATCGATCCGGCCGACTGGAGGCGCTGTCTCGACATCGGCCTGACCGGCCAGTTCCTGTGCGCACGGCGCGCCGTGCCGCTCATCAAGGGGGCCGGCGGCGGTTCGATCGTCTCGATGTCGTCGGCGGCCGGCCGCCACGGCTATGCGTTCCGCACGCCCTATTCGGCGGCCAAATTCGGCGTCATCGGCTTCACGCAGAGCCTTGCCAAGGAGCTTGGGCCGCACGGGATCAGGGTCAACGCCATCCTGCCGGGCATCATAGAGGGGCCGCGCATCGAGAGCGTTATCTCGGCACGCGCCAAACAGGTCGGCATCAGCCATCAGGAGATGACCGAACGCTATTTGCAGAACATCTCGTTGCGCCGCATGACCAGCCCGTACGACGTGGCTTCGATGGTCGCATTCCTGCTGTCCGACGCGGGCATCAACATTTCAGGCCAGTCGCTCGGCGTCGACGGCAACGTCGAAACGCTTTGAGGAGCAAGCCATGGCCAGGGTTGCAATTGTCGGAAGCGGGTTCATCGGACGGGCATGGGCGATCAGCTTCGCGCGCGCCGGCCATGATGTGCGCATGTGGGACCAGTCGCCGGTCGCGGCAGGCGGCGCGCGCGACTACATAGAAGGCGTGCTCGGCGATCTCGCTTCGAATGATCTGCTGCGCGGACAGACCGCGCACGCGGTGCTCGAGCGCATCGTCGTCATGGGAGACTTGGACGCGGCTCTGGCCGGCGCCGTGCATATCCAGGAGAACACACCGGAAAATCTCGAAGTGAAGCGCGAGGTGTTTTCGCGGATCGATTCCCTCTCTGATCCGCAGGCGGTGATCGCCAGCTCCACCTCGGCGCTGCTGCCGTCGAAATTCACCGATCATCTCCCGGGGCGGCACCGCTGCCTGGTCGTGCATCCGATCAACCCGCCCTACCTCATTCCGGCGGCGGAGGTGGTGCCGGCGCCGTGGACGTCCGCCGAGACGCTCGAAAGGACGCGCGCCTTCCTCCTCGATGCCGGCCACGCGCCGCTGGTGATGAAGCGCGAGCTCGACGGCTTCATCATGAACCGGCTACAAGGGGCGCTGCTCGAGGAAGCTTTCCGGCTTGTCGCCGACGGCTATGCCAGCGTCGAGGACGTCGATATCGGCATCCGTGATGGCTTGGCGCTGCGCTGGTCGTTCATGGGGCCCTTCGAGACCATCGATCTCAACGCGCCGGGCGGCGTGCGCGACTATGCCGAGCGCTACCAGGGCATCTATTCCAATATTTTCCCGCAGATGCTGCGTCGCGTCGACTGGGCGGGCGAGGTGATGGAAACCGTCGAGTCCGAGCGCAGCAGGCGCTTGCCCAGGGAGAAACTGGGCGATCGGCAGGTATGGCGGGATCGCCGGCTGATGGCGCTGGCGGCGCACAAGAAGAAATCGGATCAGGAGTTCGGACAATGAAAGAAACCAGCCGCAAGCCCGGCGCCACGGCGGCCAGGGGCAAGGTCATCATCACCTGCGCGGTGACGGGGGCGATCCACACGCCGACCATGTCGCCCTATTTGCCGATCACGCCGGACCAGATCGCCTCGGAGGCGATCGCCGCCGCGGAAGCCGGCGCCGCGATCCTGCATCTGCATGCCCGCGATCCGGAGACCGGCAAGCCCGACCAGACGCCGGAGGCCTTTGCCCGTTTCCTGCCGCGCGTCAAGCAAGGCACCAACGCCGCCATCAACATCACCACCGGCGGCAGCCCCTACATGAAGGTCGAGGAGCGGGTGCGCCCGGCCGCCCAGTTCAAGCCGGAGGTAGCCTCGCTCAATATGGGCTCGATCAATTTCGGGCTCTATCACCTCGCCGACAAATACGAGACCTTCAAGTTCGACTGGGAAAAGCCGCATCTGGAAGCGACGCGCGACCTCGTCTTCCGCAACTCGTTCAAGGACATTGAGTACATTCTCGCGACTTGCTACGACAACGGCACGCGGTTCGAGTTCGAGTGCTATGACATCGCGCATCTCTACAATCTCTCCCACTTCGCAGACCGTGGGCTGGTGAAACCGCCCTTCTTCGTGCAGTCGGTGTTCGGCCTGCTGGGCGGCATCGGCACGCATCCGGAGGATGTCGCGCATATGAAGCGCACAGCGGACCGGCTGTTCGGGGACCAGTTCCGCTGGTCGGTGCTCGGCGCCGGCGCCAGCCAGTTGCGCATCGCCGCGCAGTCGGCGGCCCTCGGCGGCAATATCCGGGTCGGGCTGGAGGACAGCCTGTGGGCCGGCAGGGGCAAGCTTGCCAAGTCGAATGCCGAACAGGTCGTGCTGGCACGCAAGATCATCGAAGGGATCGGCATGGAGGTGGCGACGCCGGACGAGGCGCGCGAGATCCTGTCACTGAAAGGCGGCGACAAGGTCGCTTTTTGACGCGGCCAATCGCTGCGCGAGCCAACAAAGAGGAGGACGGCATGAAGATCGAAGTCGTGGTGGACGTAAAGACCACGCTGGGCGAGGGACCGCTCTGGGACGTCGAGCAGGAGCGCCTCTACTGGATCGACAGTTTCGACGGGCGCGTCTTCCGCGCGACCGCCGACGGGCGCGAGATCCGCTGCTGGGACGTGCCGATGAAAATCGGCTCGATGGCGCTGCGCAAGGATGGCAGCGGCGCTGTCGTCTCGTTGCAGCGCGGTTTCCATCTGCTCGATTTCGCCACCGGCGAGGTGACGCTGATCCACGATCCGGAGCCGGACAAGCCGATGAACCGTCTCAACGACGGCAAGGTCGACCGGCGCGGCCGCTTCTTCGCCGGCTCGATGGACACGATGGAGGAGGGGCCTTCCGGCGGTCTCTATCGGCTTGATCCGGATTTCTCCGTCACCAGGATCGATTCCGGCATCATCTGCTCCAACGGTCCATGCTGGAGCCCCGACGACCGCACCTTCTATTTCGCCGATACCTGGACCGGCGAGATCTGGGCCTATGATTACGACATCGCGACCGGTGCGGCCAGCAACCGCCGCACCTTCGTTCGCGTCGATACCAGCCGCGGTGGTGCCGCCGACGGCTCGACCGTCGATGCCGAAGGCTGCCTGTGGAATGCGCTGGTCTATGATGGAAGGCTGGTGCGCTATGCGCCGGACGGCAGCATAGACCGTATCATCGACATGCCGGTGAAGAAGATCACCAGCGCCATGTTCGGCGGACCGAAGCTCGACACGCTCTACGTCACCTCCATGGCCAAGCCGCCGCTGCCGCGTTTTCCCGGCGATGGCGTGCTGCGCGGCAGCCTGTTCGCCATCACCGGCCTTGGCGTGACCGGAGTTCCCGAGCCGAGGTTTGGTGGCTGACGGGCGGCCGCCTAGCCGCTCCCCCGGACGTTTCTCGCAAACTCTCCTGCCGCCCGCAATGAGCTAAACTACCGGCACCATTTCTCCACCGCTAAGGCGATGGCCTTCGTGCAGTCGACGAGATCGCGCACCGAAACGCGCTCGTTCGGCTGATGCGCCTGCGCCGGATCGCCAGGACCGAAGTTGACGGTCGGGGTGTTGCCCAGGCCGGTCGGCAGGCCGATGTCGCTGTGTGCGCCGAAGCCGCTCAGGGCCGGCGACAGGTCGGCTGCTTTGACGGCCTCCTGGAACAGGCCGACAAAGGGGTTGTCCGACGGGATCTCGGCGCAATCGGCATCGAGGATCCATTCGACACGGGCAGGGTGCTTTCGCAGATAAGGATCCGCCTGGCAGACATTGGCGATGTGCTCTTCGATTTCGCGTTTGACATTGCCGCCCAGCCTGAACTCGTCATGCTCGCTCGGCAGATACTGTGCGTCGATGATGATCTCGCCGCGTCCTGCCATGGAGGATGGATGTTCGCCGGCATTGATCTGGGTGACGATGATCTGGTTGGGCAGGTCCATCAGCGGGTGGTTCTTCCTGGGATCGAACATCCATCGCCGGTTGAGGATGTCGATGCCGTCGAGGATCTGCCGGCAAAGCTGGACGGCGTCGACCGGGCCGCTCGAATACCAGGCGTTCGGCGTCAGTTCGGCATGGCCGCCTATGCCGTCGATGATGATCTTGCCCCACAGAATGCCGTGACAAAGCGGTGCGATCCTGTTCGCCGTCGGTTCCGTCATGATGCCGGCGTCGGCGCGAAAGCCGCGATCGACCATGGCGAGCGACCCCATGCCGCCGATTTCCTCGTCGACGACGGTGGTGAAGACGACGTCTCCAGACAAGGGAACATTGAGCTCCTTCAGGATCTCGACGGCCATCAGCATGCAGGCGACGCCGCCCTTCATGTCGACCGTGCCGCGACCGTGCAGGAATCCATCCTTCAGGACAGGCCGGAAGGGATCGGTGGTCCAGTGCCCGGCGGCACCCGGCGGGACGACGTCGATATGGCCGGTCAGCATGATGGACCGCCCGCCGCCGGTGCCCTTCAAAACGCCGCCTAGATTGGGCCGGCCCTCGAACGTCCTGCCCTTGTTGGCGCCGGCACGTCCCTTGTATTTTTCGTAGAGTGCCGGGCCGTCCGGATCCCAGAGATCGGTCGAGAAGCCGAGCGCCTCAAGGCGCTTTTGCAGGTAGAGCTGGCAATCGCGCTCGCCCGGGCCGGCCTCCTTCGGATTCGATTTCACGATCGAGGGGAAGGCGACGAGATCGCTCAGCGTCTTCACGATGCGCTCGGCGGCTGCCTCGACGCGCGCGGCGATGGTCTCTTCCATGGAAGGCATTGTTATCTCCAACGTTGGGAAAGTCGGTCGGCGAGAAGGACGAAAACCAGAAGGGCGCCGACAATCCCCACCTGCCAGACCGTGTTGATGTTCAATTGCAGAAGGCCGGTCTTCAGCGTGACCAGCAGCAGGACGGCCGCGAATACGCCGCCGACGCCACCGCGCCCGCCAGTGATGACGATGCCTCCCAGCATGGCCGCGGTCAGCGATTCCAGTTCGAGGTTCTGGCCGATATTGGGCCTGCCGCTGCCGAGCCAGGCGAGAGAGACGAGGCCGGCCGCACCGGCAAGCGCGCCGCTCAGCACATAAAGGATGAAGCGCACGCGATCGACCGGAATGCCGACCAGTTTGGCCGAGCGTTCATTGAAGCCCATGGCGTAGATCCAGCGCCCCCAGGCCGTCGAGAGCAGCACGAGACCGGCAAGCGCGAAGCAGGGGACGGCGAGCGTAAGGAAAGGCACGGGGATGCCCATGATCGCACCGCGCCCCCAAACGAGCAGCCAGGCAGGCACGCCGGACTGGGCCGCGCCGCCGGTGACCGCAAGCGCCAGGCCGGAATACACGAAAAATGTTCCCAGCGTCGCGATGAAGGGGAGAAGGGCGAGCCCGTTCACCAGCCATCCGTTCAAGGCGCCGAGCATAGCGCCAGCCAGGATGCAGACGACCGGCAACAGAAGGGGTGGCAACCCCAGCTTCAGGGAAAGCATGGCAACGATCGCCGAGAGCGAAACGGCGCCGCCAACGGACAGGTCGATGCCCGCGCCCCCGGCCAGGACGACCAGCGCCTGTCCAAGGCCGACCAGGGCCAGGATCGTCGAAAATTGCAAAATCGTGGTGACGGTGCCGAGATTGAAGACCGAAGGCTTGAGCGCCAGCAGGCCGACAATAACGACCAGCCAAAGGCCGCACAGCAGAGCCAAAGTGAGGGCGGGGCCCTGCAGGTTCCGGATCCTGTTCATGCGCGGGCTCGCAGGAATTGGGCAAGCGGCAGCCGGTTGGAGACGGCTTCGAAGCCGAGCACGCCGATGATGAGAACACCGGTAACCACAGGCTGCCAAAGCGAGGGAACGCCGATCAAGAGCAATCCATTCTGGAGAATTCTCAGAAGCAGTACACCGAAGACCGTGCCTATCAAGCTGCATCTGCCGCCCAATATGCTCGTGCCGCCGAGAATGACCGCGGCGATCGCATCGAGCGCCAGCGTGCTGCCGATCGTCATCTCCACATTGCGGTAGGTGGCGACGTAAAACGTGGCGGCAATGCCAGTCAGGACGCCACTGATGACGAAGGTCATGAAGCGTACCTTGACCACGGGGATTCCGGACAGCCGGGCCTTTTCCTCGGAATTGCCGATCGCCAGCAGGTGCGGCCCGTAGGGGGTTCGCCGCAACGCCAGCCAGACGACCAGATAGGCGATGGCAATGACGATGGCTGGGACTGGAATGCCGAGTACGGTGGTTGCCAGAAGATTGGTGAGGCTCGAGGGCAGGCCGGAGAGCCACTGCCCGCCGAGAAGGACAAAGACGGCGGTGCGGTAGACGCCAAGCAAGCCGAGCGTTCCCACGATTGCCGGAATGCGACCGAGGACGACGACGGTGGCCGTCACGCAGCCGAGCAGCGCACCGACCGCAGGGCCAGCGATGAGCGCCAGCAGCGGATTGCCCCCGGCGCCGAGCACACGGCCGATCGCTATTGCCGCCAGACCCATGACGATGCCGATCGAGACGTCGATGCCGCCCATGGCCAGCAGCAAGGTCATGCCAAGGCCGATCAGCAGCAGTTCGACGCTGTTGCGCAGGACGGTCGCCGCATTGCCTGGCGTCGCGTAGTGGGGCGATGCGACAGAAAAGATGACGATCGCCAGGAGACAGGCGGCAAGCAAGGACCACTCCCGCCCGTTCATGGCCAAAACGCCGTTTCCAAACTGTCGCACCGTGTTCATCCCAAGGCTCAGAAGTTGAACTTGTCGACATTGTCCTTCGTGAAGACCGCCGGCGGTCCGAGCAGCAGGATGCCCTTGGCGGCATCATAGGTGGCGGGCTTTTCGAGGCCGGCGATCTTGTTTTCCGCTTCGAAGCTCTTGCCGTCGATCAACTGCTTGCCGGCCCAGACCGTGAGATAGCCCAGCTGTTCGGGATCCCACAGCACGGTGAAGCCGAAGGCGCCGCTCTTCAGGTAGGATCGCGCCGTGTTCGGGCTGCAATAGCCCGTGCCGATGACGGAGCCGATCTTACCGGCGGTTTCGATGGCCTGGGCGACGCCCGGACAGGTCGAGGATGCGACGGCGATGATGGCCTTGATGTCGGGATTGGCGGCCATGAGATCGCCTGATATCTGCGCGGCGCGCTCGGCCGTGCCGCCAGCGAATTGCGGAGCGAGCAGTTTCAGCTTCGGATATTTGGCGGTGGCCTCTTTCTGCATGAAGCCGATCCAGGCGTTGAGATTGGACGCCGTCGCCTCGCCGGAGACGATGCCGATCGTGGCGTCCTCGCCGACGCGCTTCACCAACTCATCGATGATCGTCGTGCCGAGCCCTTCGTCGGTCGCCTGCGCCACATAGACGGCACGGCCGCTGTCGGGTGCATCGCTGTCGCTGGTGAAAAGCTTGATGCCCTTGGCCTTGGCGCTCTCGACGACGGGCGCGATGCTGGACGCATCCAGCACGCTGACCGAGATCGCCTGGACACCCTGGTCGATCAGGTTCTGCACGATCTGCAACTGATCGACCGGGTTGGTGTCGACGGGGCCGGAATAGATGAAATCGACGCCCAGGTCCTTCGCGGCGCGATTGCCGCCGGCTTCCATGGCATTGAAATAGGGTATGCCGATCAATTGCGGGACGAAGGCGACCTTGGGCTTGTCGGCGGCATGCGCCGCCGTGGCGACCACGAGTGACAGCACGGAAACGGCGAGCGCTTTTTTGAGTTGAGAAAGCATTGGTTTATCCTCTCTGGAATGGACGTGCATTTCAGTTTGATTTTTCAAGCGCCCGCACGTCGGGATGAGCGCCTGTTATGAGCGAAACGACTTCCTCGTGATTGGTCTCGGCCGCCAGCCGTTCGGCCACCTTGCGGCCGCGCCGGAACACCACGATGCGGTCGGCGACCTCGAACACTTCGGAAATGTTGTGGCTGATGAGGACGACGGCACAACCGCGCGCGGCAAGCCGCCGCGTTAGTGCGAGGACCTTGCGGGTTTCTGCAACGGCTAGGGCCGCCGTCGGCTCGTCCATGATGACCAGCCTGGCATTCAGATTGAGGGCCCGGCAGATGGCCACGGCTTGGCGCTGACCGCCGGACAGGCTGCCGACGGGTGCTTCCGGATCGGAAATATGCGCGTCGAGCTCTTTCAGCAGGCCGTCGACGCGCTGGCGCATTTCCTTGCGCTTCAGGAAGGGAATACCCAAAATGGAGCGTTTCAATTCGCGGCCGAGAAAGACGTTTTCGGCAATCGACAGGTTTTCCGAGAGCGCCAGTTCCTGAAAGATCGTCGCGATCCCCGACGACGCCGCATCCTTGGGCGAGGAGAAAGCCACCGGATTGCCCTCGATGAGAAGCTTTCCATCGCTGGGCGGATGGGCGCCCGCCAGGATCTTGATGAAGGTGGATTTGCCGGCGCCGTTGTCGCCGAGAAGCGCCAGCACCTCGCCGGAGCGGATTTCCAGGTCGACATCGGCAAGCGCAGTCAGGGCGCCGAAGCGCTTTGCGATATTTCTGGCGACAAGAAACGGTTCTGTCATGGCGGTTCCCCGGCGGTTGCTGGTCGGCTAGACGGCCTTGCTGACCCAGCGCAGCACGTTGGTCCAAAGACGCGCATAGCCCGGCCATTCCACGAAGCTGTTGGGCAGCCAATGCGGGCCGATATCCGACGTCCAGGCCAGCGTGCGGCCCTGGCCATGGCGGCCGGTGACCAGCAGCGGATGACCGCCGTGATCCTGCGGCAACCGTGCGAGGATTTCGACGTCATCGCGATCGCGAGCGACGACCTCGTTGGCGCCGAGCAGCAGCGGCCATTCGCCTTCGATGCCGGCAAAGATCGGGTGATCCTTGGGACCGGTGATTTCAGGCCGGAACCCTTCGGGAATCTCGAGCCGGTCGTCATAGGGGAGGCAGGTTACCGGCAGCGCCTCCTCGACGGCCGTGCGGTGCCAGCGCGCCTTGCCGTCGATGCCCTGGAAAGAGAAATAGCCGCCGATCATGACCATGCCACCACCGGCCTGCGTCCAGTCGCGCAGAAGCTTGAGCCGGTTGGGCACTGTCTTGCCGTGCAGCCAGACATCGGGGTGAAGCAGCAGCGAGTTCGCGCCGATGTCGGAGAGGATGATGGCCTTGTATTGCGACAGGCCCTCCGTGGTGAAAGGCAGCTTTTCGACGGCTTCATGGGCCGGCATGTAGTCGAGGTCGAATTCGCTGCTCTTCAAGGCATCGACCAGCGGCGTCGCGCCCAGGTGAAAGGTGACGCTGCCGAACTGATCGAACCCCTTGTAGTGGGTCGCCGAACTCATCCAGCTCTCGCCGACCAGAAGCACTCTTGTTTTCGCCATGACCAATACTCTCCTGGGTTCCCGTAAGTTGTTGGTTCAGCTTGCCAACATGGCGTTGTTCGCCAAAGCGGCAGCCTTCAAAGTCGCGAAATCCGCGATGTAGCCCTGTGCGCCTTCGACCGTGGTCGTCAGGCTCGCGCCGATCGCCGCATGGCGGGCGGCGTCGTCCAGCGACGCACCATGCAGCCAGAGGCTTAGGAATATGCCGGCGAAGCTGTCGCCGGCGCCCGTCGCATCGACGCGGTCGACAGGCAGTGCCGGCACCTCGATCTGCGGTCCGCCATTCGCCGGAAAGACGACCGCGCCAAACTCGCCGAGAGTGAGCACGACCGTTCCGCGCGGCTTGATGCGCGCCAGCATCAGCCGCACCTCTTCGATCATCGTCGCCATCCTGGAGCGAAAGTCGAAAATCTCCCGCATCATCACATCGTTGATGAAGGTCAGGTCGATGTGCCGGACCATCTGCGTGAAGGTTTCAGGCGTGCGTGCGCTCTTGGGCAGGCCGGCCGAATGCAGGCTCACCCTCCAGCCGGCCTGATGAAAGCGCGCGATGGAAGCGGTCATCGTTTCGTAGTGGAAGCCTTCGATGTGAAGACAGGCCGGGCGCGGTTCGGGCTGGATGTCCAGATTGGCGGTCAGATCGATCTCGCCGAGTTCGAACGGTTCACTGATGATCGTGCGGCTGCCATTGCGCTCGATGATCACGATGGCCTGCGAAAGGCGGTTGTTGGGCGTGTTGCGGATCGGCAATGCGTGGACGCCCAGTTTGGAAAGCGCGCCGAGCGCCCAGTCACTCTCCGGGTCTTCGCCGACCGCCGTCGCCAGTTCCACGTCGAGAGCGTAGGGCGCCCCAACACCGGCGGCGGCAACCGCGAGATTGGCCGCGGGCCCGCCCAGCGCCTTCTCGATATGGCTGGCTGTGATGCGGTCGTCGCGATGCGGCAGGACGTCGACGCGGCAGAGAAAGTCGACACTGACCCGGCCCGCGACCAGGAGCCTCGGCAGATGATCGAGATTCTTCGGCCTGTGGGGCGCGCGGCCCGGCAGCGAGCGCGCAAACGAACTCGGCCGGTACATCAGCGTGGCGATCGCCTTTTCGATGCGTTCGCGCGTGGCCTCCTTCAGGCCGGCGGTCCCATTGATGAAGTTCGACACCGTTCCGATGGAGACACCGGCGGCGCGTGCGACATCCGCTATGGTCGGGCGCTTGCGTTGCAATGGCAGGTTCCAATTGAAGCGTTTCAAACGGTATCAACGGAAAAGCCGCCCCTCAACGGAATTATGTTCTAAAAGGTCTGGAATCTGCGAGTGAATTTGGAAAACTATGGCGATATGGCCTCAATTTCGGGCCATTCGTTCCAGAATTGAACGATTTTCAAATTCTTGAGCCGAAAGACCGGGCCGGCGAATTGCCTGCTTTCATTCGGATAGCTTCGCCGAGCCGATGATCTAGATCAGCAGCAAGCCCTTCATGCTGGAATAGCCCTTGCGACCGATGATGATGTGGTCATGCACGGAAATGCCCAGCCGCTTGGCCGCGTCGATGATCTCCTTGGTCATCTCGATATCGGCACGCGATGGCGTCGGATCGCCCGACGGGTGGTTGTGCACCAGGATGATTGCCGTCGCCGACAGTTCGAGAGCGCGCTTGACCACCTCACGCGGATAGACGGGCGTATGGTCAACAGTGCCGGTCTGCTGCACCTCGTCGGCAATCAGCGTGTTCTTCTTGTCAAGGAACAGGATGCGGAACTGCTCGCGCGCCTCGAAGGCCATGGCTGACCGGCAATAGTCGAGAAGCTGCTGCCAAGAGGAGAGGATTTCGCGGCCATGGACCTCGCTGCGCGCCATGCGCTGGGCCGTCGCCGCAATGACCTTCAGGTCGAGCGCTACCACCGGGCCCACGCCCTTGACCTCCTGGAGGAGGCCGACGGGCGCGCCAAGCACCTCGGCCAGGGTACCGAAGCGGGAGAGCAGCGCCTTGGCGACCGGCTTGGTGTCGGCGCGCGGGATCAGGCGGAAGAGCAGGAGTTCCAGAAGCTCATAGTCGGGCAGGGCGTCCGAACCTGCCGAGGCGAAGCGTTCGCGCAAACGGTCGCGGTGGCCGAGATAATGCGGCTTCTCCTCGATCCTGCCGGCCTTCGCAGGAGGCCGGGCTGTCCCAGGAGAGTGCATGGTCGCGGAAAGCTGCGCAGGCTTTTCTGCAAAGAAACTGCGCTCGTCGTCGTCACCTGACATCTCGTCTGCCCCCCAGCTCCCCGACCGCGAGCGCCGGGAGAACGAAACATTAGGCTGGCAGGCCGGGGCGGTCGAGCTTTTTGGGGGAGAGCGTGAAGATCTCGCAGCCGGTGTCAGTCACGCCGATCGTGTGTTCGTATTGCGCCGACAGCGAGCGGTCGCGTGTCACCGCGGTCCAGCCGTCCGACAGGACTTTCACATGCGGCCGGCCGAGGTTGATCATCGGCTCGACGGTGAAGATCATGCCGGGCCGCATCTCGACGCCCTCATTGGCGCTGCCATAATGCAGGATATTGGGCGCGTCGTGGAACAACTGGCCGACGCCGTGGCCGCAGAAGTCGCGCACCACCGAGCAGCGCTCGCCCTCGGCATAGCTCTGGATGGCCGCGCCAATGGCGCCGGTGCGGGCGCCAGGCCTGATCGCGGCAATGCCGCGCATCAGGCATTCGTGGGTGACTTCGAGCAGGCGTTCCGCCGCGCGTTTTATGGTGCCGACGGGGTACATGCGCGAGGAATCGCCGTGCCAGCCGTCGAGGATGTAGGTGACGTCGATGTTGACGATGTCGCCATCCTTCAGCGGCTTGTTGTCGGGGATGCCATGGCAGACGACATGATTGATTGAGGTGCAGGAAGACTTGGTGTAGCCGCGGTAGTTGAGCGTCGCCGGCAGCGCGCCATGATCCATGCCGAACTCGAAAACGAAACGATCTATGGTGTCGGTGGTGACGCCGGGCGCAACCATCGGCACCAGTTCGTCGAGGCAGCGCGCCGTGAGGTCGCATGCCTTGCGCATGCCGGCAAAACCTTCCTCGCCATAGAGGCGGATCTGGCCGGTGTTTCTGAGCGGTGCCGTGGCGGCGTCGAGATAAGTGACCATTGGTGTCCGTCTTGCCGGTGTGGCTCTGCAAGGGAGCCGGCGTGAAAATCTCCCCAGATTTGGCACTTGAGGGCAAAAGGTTCAAGGAAGAACTGCCCGGACACCACCAAGCGGCAGGGATATTCGGCGCGCCCCGATGTCCTTGACGCCCTTGTTCCTTCCCTTTCAGTCGACCGTGCGGTAGGGCGAGGGAGGTTTTTGGAGATTTCATGAGCGTCGAGCACGCCAGATTGCCTGAAGCGCCGTTGAAGGCGGCCTGCTCATTGCTGATGAGCCTTGTGCTGCTGGCGATGCTGTCGCTTGGCCGGGCGGAGGTGCCCGTCTTTGCCGGAGCAGCCTCCGGTGTCGCCAGCGCCGGCGTGGAGCGGTCCGGCGAAGCGGCGGCGCTGCTGCGCATCACCGGCAAGGGGCAGGCGCTGGAAGTTCGTTCCGGCCGGCCGGCCCTGGTTAAGTTCGCCGGCGGCCATCCGGCCCTGCCGGCTCGGGACACCGTCTTTTCCTGGTTTGTTTCGGTTCCGCCGGCAGAGGTCGTCGCCGCCGACAGGGACGCCCGCACACCGTGGGCGACTGCCAATCAGCCGCGCGCGCCGCCATCGGTTCCGGCCTGAGCGGTTTCAACCGCTCCTTCACTCAAACCACTTCCTGTTCGCGCCTCGATCCGCGCGGCGGCTTCGGTCGCGCAGCGGTGCGTAGCGCGTCATTTCCGGATTGTTTCCATGCAACGTATCAAGACACTCAAGAGCCTTTCGCGCGCGGCCTGCGCCGCCATTTTCCTTTCCGTCCAGGCGCTCATCTGTATCGGAACCGTCTACTGGGCGCTGACGGAGACGCTCGGCCTTTCGGCGACAGGGGCACTTGTCCTTGGCGGGATTTTCGCTGTGCCGTCTGCTCTCGTGCTGCTTACGGCGGTGCGCATGGCCTTCGATGCGGAGACCGATCCCGCCAACCAGTAGCCGGACCGCCAAGGCGCCCGCGCTCGACAAGGCCGGGCGCCTTGGCGCTTGCTTGCGGCGGCTGCGGCAAAACGTCCATGACCGCGGAGACGCCACATTCCTGCGGTAGCGACCGGCCAGAGCAACTTTTTACGACGGATGGCGTTGCCGCTGGTGACGACAGTTCGGGAGATGGCGGATGGACAGACTGCAATTCGAGGTGCCGGTGCGTATCGCGCCCGGACCCGGCCTGCCTGTCGAGGAGATCTATAGCGTCGAACAGGCCCTTGATTTTCTCCAGGCCTGGCCGCTGCGCCGGCAAGGCCCGATTTACCAGAAGGCCTTCAACGCCTGCTTCGGCGCCACCGTGGACGTGGTCAAGACCGAGGATGCCTGCCGGGCGTTCATGGCGTTCTGCCGGGTGACCGGGCTGATGGCCCGGGACATGATGGCGCCGCGCAAGCGCGGTGGCCAGGCGAGAGGGCTGCAAGCCTGAGGTACGCTGCGCTCTTCGTTCTCCTGGCCGAACGAAGCATCGATGCCGATGCCATTAAGCTTCCGTTTCTACTTTCGCGGCTACGCCATGCTTGTTCGGCAATGGTTGATTCGTTGCGTCAGTCTCGTGGTTCGGAAGATGTCCCCAGAAAAAATCCGTGCATTCCCGATCGACCGTCAGGCATTCCTGGTTCGGGAGGTGGCTGCCAGGCTCGACAGTTTGCATGGCGACAGCGCCACCTCGTTCTGGAGGGCCAAGGCGACGGAGTTGTTCGATCTCGTCGTCAGGTCAGGCAGGGACAGGGCGGCGGCCAGCGACGAGGTGCGCAGGTTCTTCTTCGCCGTGCAAAAAGAGATATCGGCCGGCGCGGCCACTGAGCCGATGCCAATTCTTTCCGCCTGAAGTACTCCGCAAGGCGTCCCACAGCCGGTCCATGCCACCGCTAGCGGAACAGATATTTTGAAACTTCGGGGTTGCCGCGTCGCCACATGACGTTGTCAAGGAAGTAGTGGTGCACGTTGATGAAGATCAGCACTATGAAGAAGAACAGCGACGAACCCAGGACTTCCTTGTCGTAAGGGATCAAGGCAGTCAGTGCCGCCGGGATCAGCCAGAAACCGAGACCGCCGAGGACCCCGCCGGCGACGACGAACCCCAGGACTCGCGTCCTGTAGATCGGACCAAGAACGGACAGGATTCTGGAGTCCGGAACCTTTTGTGCATCGGGACCGTCCCGCTCGACATTGCTTTGATAGCGCCAGACCACGGCCAGGTACTGCAGCGAATGGAGAGCCGGCACCACGAGCAGCCAGAGCGGGTTTATTCTCACGACCAGGATCCAAAGATATAGGGATGCGATATAAGCGACGACGCCGTTATACGGCAGGCTGCCGCCATTTTTACTCCAGCGATTGATCAGCATCACGACGGTGGCGGCCGTGGAAGCGGCCGCGGCCGACAGCGCAATCGTGTTGAGCCACGCAGGCGTGGCAAACGTATAGTATTCCAAGCCGTAATATTTTGCTTGGCTGACCGCCGTGTTCGTCTGAAGCCATGCGAACAGCCATACGGCATAGCTGTTGACCAGCAAGATTTTCTTGTCCGGATTGGTGAAGAACCTGCGCTTCAACACGGCGTCCACCATCAACATGCCGTAGCCTTGCTTGACGTAGTGCCAGCCCACGAAAAAGAACATCGCGTTGGCTGCGTTTCCGAGCAGCCGGGCGTTCGCCGTTATCGAGCCGTAAGCAAAAAACCCGACCATGAGCAGGGGAACGACAATGCCGGCGAAAATGTAGCGGATCTGGAGGCCCCTGTCGTATCCCTCGCCGCGCACCTTGCTTCCAAAATTGCGATAGAAGAGTTGGTAAGAGTGGGCGAAATGCGGATAGTTTATCAAGTAGGCCAGGAAAAACATCGCCGCCGCAACAAGGCTGTCGTATTTGGTAGGCACGAAGTACAGGGCCGGCAAAATCAGGAATGCGCTGCCGCCAAGCATGAGGAAGTCGGCCAGCGGGCCAAAGAGATATCTTTGTGGCGGCGTCGCCGCAGGAGCTCGAGCATCCGCCGAAAGGTGAACTGCCATATTAGCATCCCCCTGGGAAAGCCGATTTAACCATCGAGCCTTGCCCTCGACAAGGTCGAGGCGGCGGAATGGTCAACACGTAAAATGACGTTCCGGAAGGGGGTGTTACCCTGTCCGGCGCAATAGCTCTTGACGCCGAAAGGAGCGGAGGGGACATCGAGTGAAGCTGGTACGCCCAAGGGGAATCGAACCCCTGTTACCGCCGTGAAAGGGCGGTGTCCTGACCGCTAGACGATGGGCGCGCTCAGATGAAAGCGGCTTATACTGGCGTTGTGCGCAACCGGCAACCCGTCAGGTGCCGGCTTGGACAACTTTTTTCCTGCCTGCCGAAGCGAGTGATTCACGCAGCGCCAGCGGCAATTTTTCTGGCGGCCGTCACCAGCCGCTGCGTGGATTTCCGGGCACTTTTCAGACGATTGCGGAAGCGGCCCGATGCAAATGCATGTCGCTCAAAAGTGAGCTCCGTTTCAGCGCGACGCGCTTTGGCGCGTCCAGCCGAACCGGCCCTGGTCAGCCTTCGCCACCGCTGCGCCGGCGGCAGCGCCAGTTCCAGTCGCGCTCGGGGCCGACGTCGACATGGACCGATTCGGTGTGGCAGTAGGTGCCGACGCCGCCGCGGCCGGGCATCGTCCTGACGTAGCTCGCCAGCTCCCATTTCGAGACGCCCGGCACCTGGATGTCGGCGGCGGCGCAATACATGTGCAGCGAATTCTTGGCGCCGTTGGCACGGCGGTTGCGGGCGGGGTCGCGATAGCCGGAGGTGACGACCATCTTGCGGCCGTAGTGGCCTTCGATCGTTTTGAGCACGCGCACCAGCGAGGGCTTGAGGCACGCCACGTCGACACTCTCGTTCTGCTTCAAGAGCCCGTTGGGCGCCAGGCGCGCCATGCCGGCGGCGGAAGCTACCTGGTAGAGGCCGCCCGAACCTTCATCCTCGTTGAGGTCGACGTCGCTTTCGTCGTCGAGGCCGGATTTGCGCTTGATCTCGAACAGCGCCGTCTGGCGGACGCCCGGCAGGGCATCGCTGCCGGTGATGTGACCTGAGTCGTCGCCGAGCGAAGCCAGCTGCACCGGTTTCGCCGTGGAATCGGCCGAGGCCAGTGTAATGATCGGCTTTGCCGCCGCCGGGGCGGGCTTGGCCTGCACAGCCGGCTGTTCGCCTGCGCGCGTGTTGACCAGTGGAGCGGGCTTCGCCGAAGCCGGCGTGGCGCCAAACATCGAGGCCAGGAAACCCCTTTTCTTCGGCGCCTCCGCTTGCTGCGCCTCGCCAGCGGTCACATAGACCGGATTGTTCATCGCCGGTGTGGCGGCCTGCTTCGGCGCCGTCACGGCCGCGTCGGCGGCGGCGATCTTCTGCGCCGCCGCATCGGTCTGCTGCGCCGTCTGCGGCTGCTGCTCCAGCGATTGCGGCGTGTTTCCGGCAATCGTTTCAGCTTCAGCCGGCGCGGTGAGCGGGAAGGCCGCCTGCGGCTTGGTAATCGGCACGTAGGCGACCGTCTCGGGCAGCGCTGTGTCGCCTTCCGCCATCACGGTGGTCTGCGTGGTCGCCGTCTGCGACGACGAATCGCCGGCCACGATCGGCTTGTTTGTCGAGGCTGCATTGATGTCCGACGCGGAGGCATTGTAGCCGGGCATGCCAACCGACATTGTGGGGTCGCCGGCCGAGGTGCAGGAGGCCAGGAGCACGGAGCAGAGCGCCGCCGCAATGGTGCGGCGTTCTCCCTTCGCGAGGCTCCACCCTGCTGATTTCAAAGTCAAATTCCCCCTCGATATCCGATCGGTATATCCTTGGCGCGGCGTCCGAACGGCTGCGTCGAGGTGCCCCTTGTCTCCGATCCGGAAACGAGACCTGTGTCAAATCAGCAAGCCTGGAAGTATTTTTGCGGCAATTGCCGAATTTAGGCGGCAAGATGGTTGACGACACCATTTCGCCCGCTTTTACGGGTCCGTCAACTCACCAGACATTACAGTCGGTTACACACGCACCTTGACATAGGTGCCGGGGGCATCACCAAAAGTTTTCATATGCTTGCCTGCTTTGCGGGCGGGCACGCGATTGTTGTCCTTGGCCTCTATCCAGCTCTGCCAGTGCGGCCACCAGGAGCCAGGATGGTCGGTGGCCCTTGCGATCCACTCGCCGAAGTCGCCCTCCGGCTTGCCGCCGGTCCAGTACTGGTACTTGCCCGATGCGGGCGGGTTGACGACGCCGGCGATATGACCGGAGCCCGCCATCACGTATTCGACCTCGCCACCGAAATATTTCGAGCCGAGGAAGACGGACAGCGCGGGAGCGATGTGGTCTTCCCTGGAGGCGAGGTTGTAGATGGGGATCTTGATATCGGCGAGCGAAACGGTGCGTCCGGCAAGTTCCATCCTGCCGCGCGAGAGGTTGTTCTCGAGATAGCAGTTGCGCAAATAGAAGGAGTGGTTGGCCGCCGCCATGCGTGTCGAATCGGCATTCCAGTAAAGCAGGTCGAAGGGCAGGGGATCCTTGCCGCGCATGTAGTTGTTGACGACATAAGGCCAGATCAGGTCGCCCGAGCGCAGCATGTTGAAGGCGGTCGCCATCTTGGTGCCGTCGAGATAGCCCTTTTCGTTCATCGCCTTTTCCACCGCCGCGACCTGTTCCTCGTCGACGAACACCTTGAGGTCGCCGGCATAGGTGAAATCGACCTGGGTGGTGAAGAAGGTCGCCGATTTGATGCGATCGTCACCCTCCTGCGCCAGCAGGGCAAGTGCCGCCGCCAGCAACGTGCCGCCGACGCAGTAGCCGATAGCGTTGACCTCTTTCTCGCCTGTGGCCTTCTCGATAGTGTCGAGGCCGTATTGCAGCCCCTCTCTTGTATAAGCCTCCCAGTTCTTCATGCCGTGGCGTTCATCAGGGTTGATCCAGGAGATGACGAACACGGTGTGGCCCTGTTCGATCGCCCAGCGGATGAAGGATTTCTGCGGGTTGAGGTCGAGTATGTAGAACTTGTTGATCCAGGGCGGGCAGATCAGCAGCGGCCGTTTCAGCACCGTCTCGGTGGCGGGATCGTATTGAATGATCTCGGCGACGTCGCTGCGGCCGACCACCTTGCCGGGGGTGGTGGCGATGTTGCGGCCGATCTCGAAGGGCGAGTAGTCGGCCTGACGCAGCTTCAGGTCGCCTTTGCCGGCGGCGATGTCCTCGGCCAGCATCTTCATGCCTCGCACAAGGTTCTCACCGTTCGAGGCGATGGTTTCGCGAAACAGTTCCGGATTGGTCAGGATGAAATTCGACGGCGAGATGGCGTTGGACACCTGCTTGACGTAGAAGCTCGCCTTGTGGCGGGTGTGGTCATCCAGGCCTTCGGCGTGCTCGACAAGATCAGCCGCCCAGCGCGAGGTGACGAGATAGGCCTGTTTCAAGAAATCGAAGAAGGCGTTGCGGCCCCATTCCGGATCCTGGAAACGCTTGTCGCCGCGCTCCGGCTTGACCGCGTCCTCGGTTCGCTCGGCATCGGCGCTGACGCGCTGGATGGCGTTCGCCCAAACCGTCATATAGCCGGCGAACAGCCGCGTCTGCGCTTCGAGCGCGCGTTGTGGGTCGGCAAGCCAGTATTCGCTGAGCTTGGAGAAGGTCTTCACCATGTCGACGACCGGTTCGGCGACATGGTCGCGCACTTCGCCCTTCTCGCGCGGCTCGGCCCAGGCGGAAGCCGCCTTGCCGGCCTGCTCGATCATGCGCGCCATGTTCAGGGCGAAGCGTTCCGGGTCCTTCACCAGATATTGCTCGACCGTCGAAGGTCCGCCATCTTCCGCTTTGCCCGAATCGGGTGTTTTGGACATGGTGCGCGGGGTTCCTCCCGAAGCGTTTTCTTGACATATTACCATGGGACATCCGACTGGGTCCAACCTCGCTCTACCCCGGCTGCCAAGGAAACAATATGACGATTAACATTGGCGAGACTGTTTTTTTCGGCGCCGGTCGTTTTTGCCGCATCGGTGCGGCAATTGCCCTGCTGTGCCTTGGGGCCTGCTCGAGCACCAATACCAGCGGCCCGGTGCCCATCGCCACATCAGCGGGACCGAAGGATACCGGCACCTTTCCGAACCTGAACATCCCGCCGAAAGTAGCGGCCAAACAGTTCACCGATGCCGAGAGGAATGCCAGGCTCGCGGAATTGAAGGGGGACGAAAGCGCGCAGGCAGCCAATGGCGGCGCCCCCAACGTCACCAATCAGGCGGCGCTGACGGACCTGGCCAGCAAGCATGGCGCGCAGACGCTGAAGCAGATCGAAGGCAAATGCGACCCCACCCTCGACCCTACCTGCAAATAAGTATATAGCGCGCGCCCAAGGCACTTGCCGACACGGTGCGCCTTGCCAAACGCCAAGTGATGTCTGGAACTGCCATGGAAGAGTTTCACAAGGTCCGCCGGCTTCCGCCCTATGTCTTCGAGCAGGTCAACCGGCTCAAGGCCAGCGCCCGCTCGCGCGGCGCCGACATCATCGACCTCGGCATGGGCAATCCGGACCTGCCGACGCCCAAGGCAATCGTCGACAAGTTGTGCGAAGTGGTGCGCGATCCGCGCACCCATCGCTATTCCTCCTCGCGCGGCATTCCGGGCCTGCGCCGCGCCCAGGCCGCTTACTATCAGCGCCGCTTCGGCGTGAAGCTTGATCCCGATACGCAAGTGGTGGCAACGCTGGGTTCGAAAGAGGGCTTCGCCAACATGGCGCAGGCGATCACCGCCCCTGGCGACGTGATCCTGTGCCCGAATCCAACCTACCCGATCCATGCTTTCGGGTTCATCATGTCGGGCGGCGTCATCCGGTCGCTGCAGGTGGAACCCGATGACGGTTTCATCCCGGCGGTCGAGCGCGGCATCCGGCATTCGATTCCGAAGCCGCTGGCGCTGATCCTCAACTACCCGTCGAACCCGACGGCGCTGGTCGCCTCGCTCGATTTTTACAAGGACGTGGTGGCGTTCGCGAAGAAGAACGACATCATCATCCTGTCGGACCTTGCCTATTCGGAGATCTATTTCGACGGCAATCCGCCGCCTTCGGTGCTGCAGGTGCCGGGCGCGATCGACGTTTGCGTCGAGTTCACCTCCATGTCGAAGACCTTCTCCATGCCCGGCTGGCGCATGGGCTTTGCGGTCGGCAACGAGCGGCTTATCTCGGCGCTGACCCGGGTGAAATCCTATCTCGATTACGGTGCGTTCACCCCGATCCAGGTGGCGGCCGCACACGCCCTCAACGGCGATGGCGCCGACATCGCCGAAGTGCGCGACATCTACCACAAGCGGCGCGACGTGATGGTGGATGCCTTCGGCCGCGCGGGCTGGACCATTCCGGCTCCGGCTGCGTCCATGTTCGCCTGGGCGCCGATTCCCGAGCCGTTCCGCCATCTCGGCTCGCTCGAATTCTCCAAGCTGCTCATCGAACATGCCGACGTTGCGGTGGCGCCAGGCGTCGGCTTCGGCGAACACGGCGATGATTTCGTGCGTGTCGCGCTGGTCGAGAACGAGCACCGGATCCGGCAGGCGGCGCGCAACATCAAGCGCTTCCTGGCGACCAGTGCCAAGCAACCCAACAATGTCGTGCCGCTTTCCGCCCATCGGTAAGCTTTCCGCACACAATTTCGTTTGATCTTTCGGGGGACATCGCCGGCCATGGCTGAAGCTCTGCGTGTTGGAATTGCCGGCCTCGGCACGGTCGGCGCCTCGGTGGCGCGCGTGCTGCGCGACAAGGCGGCGGAGCTGACACGGCAGTGTGGGCGCGACATCGTCGTGTCGGCGGTTTCGGCGCGTGATCCCAAGCGCGACCGCGGCGTCGATCTCAATGCCGCGAAATGGTTCGACGATCCGGTCAAGATGGCGCAGGCCGCCGAGATCGACGTTTTCGTCGAGCTGATCGGCGGCGACGAGGGGCCGGCGTTCGCGGCGGTCAGGGCGGCGCTCGAAGCCGGCCGCCATGTCGTTACCGCGAACAAGGCGCTGCTGGCCAAACATGGCGTCGCGCTCGCCGAGATCGCCGAGAAGAAGGGCGTGCTGCTCAACTACGAGGCCGCGGTGGCGGGCGGCATTCCCGTTATCAAGACGATGCGCGAGGCGATGGCCGGCAACTCGGTCACCCGTGTCTTCGGTATTCTCAACGGTACCTGCAACTATATCCTGACCCGGATGGAGGCCGAAGGCATCTCGTTCGACGCCTGCCTCAAGGACGCGCAGCGGCTGGGCTATGCCGAGGCCGACCCGACCTTCGACATCGAAGGCCATGACACCGCGCACAAGCTGTCGATCCTGACCAGCCTGGCCTTCGGCACCAAGATCGCCGCCAACGACATCTACATGGAAGGCATCTCGAACATCACCCAGGCCGATATCCGTGCGGCCGGCGATCTCGGCTACCGGATCAAGCTGCTTGGCGTTGCCCAGCGCACCGAGAGCGGCATCGAGCAGCGCGTGCATCCGACCATGGTGCCGACGGCCTCGGTGATCGCGCAGGTCCACGGCGTCATCAATGCGGTGGCGATCGAGACCGACATCCTCGGCGAACTGCTGCTCTCCGGCCCCGGCGCCGGCGGCAATGCCACCGCCTCGGCCGTCATCGGCGACATCGCCGATATCGCAAAGAGCCGTCCCGGCTTCCAGCACGGCCCGGTCTTCGGCAGGCCGGCGAGGGAATTGAAGCCTTACAAGAAGGCGCAGATGCGCAGCCATGCCGGCGGCTATTTCATCCGGCTGACCGTGCATGACCGCATTGGCGTGTTCGCGGCCATCGCCAAGCGCATGGCTGACAACGATATCTCGCTGGAATCGATCGTCCAGCACGCGATCAGCGGCGAAGCGGCGGCGCAAAAGACGGTGATCCTCGTCACCCACGAGACCACCGAAGCCGCGGTGCGCAAGGCCGTGGACGGTATCACCAAGGATGGCCACCTGACCGACAAGCCGCAGGTCATCCGGATCGAGCGGGCAGGATAGATATTTCCTTCCGTCGTGTACCACTGGATTGCTGCGACGATACTGTTGCGGCCGATGCCGCTGCCTGGCTCGCCGGAACCAATCCCGGCCAGCGCCGTTCTCCCGAGGTGCAAACCGAGGGAATGCCAATGGCCGAAACATCGAAATCCGACACCCCCCAGATCGACGACATCCAAAAGACGCTCGAAAAGCAGATCGCCGATCTGCGCAAGGAGATCACCAGGATCAACAAGAGCCTTTCGGAGCGAGGTGCGGAACTGGTTGACGAGGCCTCGGCTCAGGCATCCGATGTCTACGACAGCGCGGCGAGCCGTGCGTCGCGAACGGCTCAGCAGTTGCGCAGCCAGGCGCAGGCGGTCTCGGAGGTCGCGCGGGAAAATCCGGGCACGACGACGGCTGTGGTCGGCGTCATCGGGCTGCTGGGTTTTCTGGCCGGCCTCGCCGTTGGCCAATCGATGAATGACACCCAGCGCCGCTGGTATTGATCCGGTAACGACCGAACCGGGTTTGCCGGCTTACCTGTCCATCGAGCAATTTCCAGGGGAGCACCATGGCTTCTTCCGTCCTGATCGGTATTCTGATCACGTTCCTCGTGATCATTTTGGTGCTTTATCTCATTCAGCGATTGCCGCTGGATGCCAGGATGCGGCAGATCGCGCAGATCATAGTCATCATCATCGGCATCGTTTCGCTATTGAAATATCTGGCCGTGTTTTAGATCCCGATCCTTGCAGCGGAAGCGGCCCAGTTCCGCTGGAAATATGCTATCCAAAGTTTAATCGATTGATATTGCAGGCTTTTCGAGAAAACCTTCGAGAGGTCTTGCCGTTGTCATGCTCGTTTGACACAAGAGGCGCGCCTCCGGCGGGAGGTGGCATGCGAACGAGGATCGACCTGATGAACGTGGCCCACAACATTATCGCCGGACTTGACCGGATACTCACCATGGAACTGGTGCGCGTCACCGAACGCGCCGCCGTCGCGGCCGCCAGGCTGCGCGGACGCGGTGACGAAAAGGCCGCCGACCAGGTCGCGGTGGACGCCATGCGCCAGGAGCTCAATCGCCTCGCCATCAAGGGCACGGTGGTGATCGGCGAAGGCGAGCGGGACGAGGCGCCGATGCTCTATATCGGAGAGGAGGTCGGCACCGGCAAAGGCCCGGCGGTCGACATTGCGCTCGACCCGCTGGAAGGCACCACGATCTGCGCGAAGAACCTGCCCAACGCGCTGGCCGTGATCGCCATCGCCGAGAAGGGCAGCCTGCTGTTCGCGCCCGACGTCTACATGGACAAGATCGCCATCGGCCCGGGCTATGCCGAGGGCGTCATCGACATCGATGCCTCGCCGGCCGAAAACATAGCCAGCCTGGCAAAGGCCAAGGGCGTCGCGGTGTCCGACGTTACCGCTTGCATCCTCGACCGTCCGCGCCATGGCAAGCTGATCGACGCCGTGCGCGCCACCGGGGCGGCAATCCGGCTGATCGGCGATGGCGACGTCGCCGGTGTCATCCACACCACCGATCCCGAGGAAACCGGCATCGACATCTATCTCGGCATTGGCGGCGCGCCGGAGGGCGTGCTGGCCGCGGCGGCGCTGCGCTGCATGGGTGGCCAGATGCAGGGCCGCTTGATCCTCGATACGCCCGAAAAGGTCGCCCGCGCCGGCAAGATGGGTATTGCCGACCCGAAGCGGGTCTACCGGGCCGAGGACATGGCGCGCGGCGATGTGTTGTTCGCGGCCACCGGCGTCACCGACGGCAACATGCTGGCAGGGGTCAAGTTCGGCCGCAACTACATCACAACGCACACGATCGTGCTGCGCTCGTCGTCGCGCACCGTGCGCGAGATCAAGGCCCGGCATCAGGACCTGGAAAAGTTTTGATGCATTCCTGACTGGCCGTCGCATATTGTGGGCAATGATCATCCGCAAACGTCGCCTCGCATGACGGGCGAGAGACGCCTTTTTCTCGATGTCCGACAGTCGGCCACCGGTGTTTCCTGGGAACATCGGCTGACCGAGCGGCAGGACATGGTCGCGCTTGCCATCGCACAGGGGCACGGCGTGCCCGATATCGTCGCGCGCGTGCTTGCCGGACGTGGCGTGACGGCGGAACAGGCGGAGCGCTTTCTCGACCCGACGATCCGCGACCTGCTGCCGGACCCGGCTTCGCTGACCGACATGGACAAGGCGGCCATTCGAATAGCCGCCGCGGTGATGGCCCGGGAGAAGGTGGCGATCTTCGGCGACTACGATGTCGATGGCGCCGCCTCGTCGGCCTTGCTCAAACGCTTCCTCGCGCATTTCTCGATATCGTCGGAAATCTACATTCCCGATCGTATCTTCGAGGGTTACGGTCCCAATCCCGAAGCCATGCGCGAGCTCATCTCGCGCGGCGCGACGCTGATCGTCACCGTCGATTGCGGCACCAACAGCGCGGCTTCCATCGACGCGGCCAATGCCGCCGGTGCCGATGTCGTGGTGCTCGACCATCATCAGGTCGGCGGCGCCTTGCCGGCGGCACACGCGGTGGTCAACCCCAACCGCGACGACGACCTTTCCGGGCAGGGCCATCTCTGCGCCGCCGGAGTGGTTTTTCTCGCGCTGGTGCAGACGGCCAAGGTCCTGCGCGGCCGGCTGGCCGACGCCACGCCGCCGGACCTGCTCTCGCTGCTCGATCTCGTGGCGCTGGCCACGGTCTGCGATGTGGTGCCGCTCACCGGCGTCAACCGTGCCTTCGTCGTCAAGGGCTTGCAAGTGGCGCGCCAGCAGAAGAACGAGGGAATGTCTGCGCTGGCGCGGGTCTCGCGCGTCGGCGAGCCGCTCAGCACCTTCCATCTGGCCTACCTGATCGGACCGCGCATAAACGCCGGCGGGCGCATCGGCGACGCCGCCCTCGGCAGCCGGCTGCTTGCGACCGACGATCCGGTCGAGGCCCGCACCATCGCCGAGACGCTCGATCGGCTCAACCAGGAGCGGCAGCTGATGGAACACGAGATGCTGGCCGCGGCGCGTGCCGAGGCCGATGCCGAGCTTGCCGGCGGCAGCGGGCCGGCCATCGTCGTTACCGCTAGCACCAACTGGCATCCCGGCATCGTCGGCCTGCTTGCCTCCAGGCTCAAGGACCATGCCCGACGGCCGGCCTTCGCCATCGCCTTCAACGCCACCGGCACCGGCACCGGTTCAGGTCGCTCGGTGTCGGGCTTCGATCTCGGCCGGCTGGTGCGCGAAGCCGCAGATGCCGGGCTGATCGTCAAGGGCGGCGGCCATGGCATGGCAGCCGGCATTACCGTCGAGCGCACGCGGCTCGGCGAGCTCAGGGCATTTTTCGAGGAGCGCGCAGCAGCCGACGTGTTCCGATTGCAAGACGAGGAAAGCCTGGCGATCGACGGCGCGCTTGCCGCCGAGGGTGCGACGCTGGCCTTGCTGGATGCGCTGGAAAAGGCCGGCCCGTTCGGTGCAGGGCATGTCGCGCCTGTTTTCGCGCTGCCTCGCCATCGGCTGGCCGACGCCCGGCTGGTCGGCACCAACCACATCCGCGCCGACCTCCAGTCGGGCAGTGGCGGTCGCATCCAGGCGATCGCCTTTCGTGCCGTCGACACCGTGCTCGGCGACTTCCTGTTCAAGAACCGCGGTAAGACGATCCACGTCGCCGGCTCATTGTCGGGCAATTACTGGAACGGCAATCGCAGCGTGCAGTTCCGCATCGTCGACGCGGCACGCGCCTGATGCGTCTTTGATCAGGCGAGAACCGTCTGAAGCCGGGTCAGTTCGCCGATCTGTGCCATCGTTGCCCTATAGCCGATCTGGATCGCCTCATCGGCGCGGTGGAATTCGGTCAGACCGATGTGGCTGAGCTTGGGCTGCAGCGACATGTCCGGCGGATCGCCGGCAAGCCTGGCGCGCGAGATTCGGTCTTGGATGATGTTGAAGGCCTCGACCATGACGCCGGTGATGCCAAGCCGCGTCTGATGCGCCCGGTGCTCCGGGTCGAATTGGCCACTGCGCGGTGCATCGTTCTCGACGACCAGTTCGCCGGCGCTATGCTTGATGACGGCGGCACGGCCGAACAGGTCGTAATGAAGGTTGACCGCGACAACCAGCGGCTGCTCATAGGCACGGCAGACCGACACCGGCACCGGATTGACCAAAGCTCCGTCGACCAGCACGCGACCATTGCAAGTCACCGGCTCGAACACGCCGGGCAAGGCATAGGAAGCGCGCATGGCTGTTATCAGCGAACCGTTCGACAGCCAAATCTCATGGCCGGTGCGGATTTCGGAAGCGACCGCGACGAACGGCTTGGACAAATCCTCAAAGCGAATGCCGGCCACATGCTCACGCAGGCGAGCATCCAGCTTCATGCCGCCGAACAGACCGCTGCCGCGCAGGTTTAGATCGAGCAGGCCGAAGATGCGCCGCCTGGTTAGGCTGCGGGCGAACTCTTCCAACTCGTCCAGTTTTCCGGCGAGGTAACAGCCGCCGACCAGCGCGCCGATCGAGGTGCCGGCAATCATCGAAACCTCGATGCCGGCTTCATCGAGCGCGCGCAGCACGCCGATATGCGCCCAGCCTCTTGCGCAACCGCCGCCCAGTGCAAGCGAGATGCCAGTTTTCTTTGGTGATGTTGTTTCGGACGCGCCGCCGGACGAAGCGGGACCATTCGCCTCTCGTACGTCCGCTCTGTTACGCAATGACGCCCACTCGAGCATCATGATCTCCCTTGTCCCACAGCTAATATATAGGCGGGCCGTATCGAAATGGTGAATCTATGTGGTTGGCTGCGGGCAAAAGGTTCAAGCTGGTCATTCACGGGAGCTTCCGATACGTTTTTTCCGCATCGAACAAGGGCTCGCTGCCATCGTCGGCAAGCATCGCCTTGCCGTCGATCAGCCCCACCGTCCGATAGAAGCAGGAACGCCGGCCTGTGTGACAAGTTGCGTCGTGGCCTAGCACTTTGACGCGCAACCATATGGCGTCCTGGTCACAATCCGTGAGCACCTCGATGACATGCTGGAGATTGCCTGACGTTTCGCCCTTCTTCCACAGCGCATTGCGCGAACGCGACCAGTAGTGGGCGATACCTGTTTCAAGCGTCAACGCCAGAGCCTGCGCATTCATGTGCGCGACCATCAAAAGCACGCCGTCTGCCGCATCGGTGACGACGACGGTGACCAGGCCGGCGGCATCGAAGCGCGGTGAAAACACCGCGCCTTCTTCCAGCGCTTTCTTGTCTGAGGGAGCCTTCGGAAATTCCAGTGCCGACATCGCCGGGCTATCTTCCTGTTTGACCATAATTATCCGAAAACCGGTAGCCACTTTCGGAATCATGGTTCGGCGATGCCGGGCGAGGCGGCTTACACCCCACCGCCACGCACCATGGTGACGAAACGAACCTGTTCTTCGGGAGTATCCTTGAACACGCCGGTGAAGGTCGAGGTCAGCGTGGTGGAGCCCTGCTTGCGGATGCCGCGCATGGCCATGCACATGTGCTCGGCCTCGATCATCACGGCAACGCCGCGCGGATTGAGCACATCCTGAATGACGCCGGCGATCTGCGCGGTCATGGCTTCCTGGGTCTGCAGGCGATGGGCGAAGATATCGACCACGCGCGCGATCTTGGACAGGCCGACGACCTTGCCGTCCGGCAGATAGCCGACATGGGCTTTGCCGATGATCGGCACCATGTGATGTTCGCAATGCGAATGGAACTGGATGTCCTTGACGATGACAAGGTCGTCGTAACCAGCCACTTCCTCGAAGGTGCGGCCAAGCTCTTCGGCCGGGCACATGTCATAGCCGCCGAACATTTCCCGATAGGCCTTGGCCACCCGCTTGGGCGTGTCGACCAGCCCTTCGCGATCGGGGTTGTCGCCGGTCCAGCGCAAAAGCGTGCGTACCGCAGCCTCGACCTCGGCCTCGCTCGGCCGGTCGGTGACGGGCTTTTCCATGTAGGCCGACTGGGGCATGAACTTCTTGATAACGGCATCCATAAAGGCGTCTCCCGTAGTCCCTCTCTCAGGAGGAACGAGTTGAACGGACCACGACCTTTCGGCGTCGGAAACTCGCCCGGTTTCCAGCCCCGTAAGCGGCGTGAGCAAACTGCGGCAAAGACGTGGGCTTTTCGTCGCCTTGTCGATACCGGACTGCCACCATTATATATGGTCATGACGAGCGAAAGAAAGACGCGTCAGCGGCAAACGCTGTTCGCTTGGCGGCGACGGACTGGAAAATAATGATCAACGACGTCTACAATGCGAAAATTCTCGGTTTTGCCGGAAATATCACACGGATTGGCCGGCTCGATCATCCCGATGCCAGCGCGAGGGCACATTCCAAATTGTGCGGCTCTACCGTTACCGTCGATCTCAACATGGCGGACGGCGTGGTTACCGATTTCGCACATGACGTGAAGGCCTGCGCGCTCGGCCAGGCCTCGTCCTCCATCATGGCGCAGCATGTGGTTGGCGCTACGGCCGACGAATTGCGCGCGGTGCGCGAGACCATGCTGAAAATGCTGAAAGAGAACGGAGCGCCGCCGGAAGGCCGCTTCGCCGATCTCAAATATCTGGAACCGGTGCGCGACTACAAGGCGCGCCATGCCTCGACCATGTTGACCTTCGACGCGGTGGTCGACGCGATCGGTCAGATCGAGAAGAAGCGCGCCGAAGAAGCCGCCTGATAGCCCATTTGGCGGCCTATTGGAGCCGTCTGCTTTCGGCGAATTCGCTTCTCACCCAGTCGGCGAACGCGGCGGCTGGCTCGGGGAGATCGCGCAGGCTTCTGGCCACCAGCCAATAGGCGCCGGACGCGACGTCGATGTCGAATGGCTTGACCAGCGTGCCGGAGGCGAGCTCTTCACCGATCTGCAGAAGATCGCCCAGCGCCACCCCGTGTCCGAGCAGAGCGGCCTGCTTCGAAAGCGACGCATCCGCCAGCATAGGACCGCGCGCGAGCACCGCGTCGGCAGGCACACCGGCCGCCTCGAACCAGCGCGCCCAACCCTGTCGGTTTTCCTCATGCAACAGCGTATAGCGGCCAAGGTCGGCCGGCTTGTCGAGGGGAGGCCCCGCGGCAAGCAGCGCCGGCGACAGAACCGGTGAATCGACCGTCGAGGCAAGCTGCTCGGCCTCGCTGCGCGGCCACGAGGCAGCATGCGCACTGAAGCGTAACGCAAGTTCAGGCTGGTCGCCGCGAAACTCAATCAGCCTTGGATCGACTTCGAGCGCAACGTCGATGTCGGGCCGCAATTGGCGAAAACGGTTGAGCCGCGGCACCAGCCATACCGATGCCAGAGACGGCTCGACGCTGACGCGAACCACTGTCTGCGCGGGAGCCGCCACCAACTCGGAAAGCAGGGCGTCGATGGCGTCGAAACTCCTGACCAGCTGACTGAGCAGCCGGCGGCCCGCATCGGTCAGTTCGACGCGGCGATGGTGACGTTCGAACAGGGGCCGGCGCAGAAAGATCTCGAGCTCGCGGATCTGCCGGCTGATCGCTGCCTGCGAGACGAAAAGCTCCTCGGCCGCCCTGCTGAAACTCAGGTGCCGCCCGGCTGCTTCAAAGCTCCTCAAGGCCGTCAGCGGCAGTCGCCCACGCTTCATTCGCATAACCCAGGATTATCCGAAGTGGAAATTATACTCGTTTGAAGGCGAAGGCCAGCGGCGGTCTACTCGTCGTCAAGGAGATACGGCCATGGTCCAGTTGCTAGAGATTTTTGGCGATGTGATGCGGATTGCAACCTATCAGTGGCGTGACGAAAGGACCCGTCGGAAGCACCACGAAGAGCAGTCTAGCCCCCGCCGATGGGCACTGCCGGCTGATCGGCAGCCACTTCGCCGCTTCCGCCCGTGAAAGCTCAGCAAGCAGGGGCGGGATTGCGTTCTCCCGATGAAGCCCACATCTATCGTGTGGAAAGACGGAGATCGCAGTGGGCGACCAGCATGGGCATACACATACAGCCGGGCCGCCGCGGCAAGGCCGCAACTGGTCCGGCCCGTGGCGCAAGACCCCCGGCCGGGTGTTGGGCACGTCGCTGGTGCGCCTCTATCAACTGACGCTGTCCAGCTTCATCGGCAATTCCTGCCGTCACCTGCCGACCTGCTCGGAATACGCGCATGAGGCGATCGCCCGCCATGGCCTTTGGGCCGGCGGCTGGATGGGATTTTTCAGGGTTCTGCGCTGCGGACCATTCGGCACCCATGGCGTCGACCTTGTTCCGGAGGTTCTGGCGGATCGGTATGTCTGGTTTACGCCGTGGCGATATTGGCGGATCGGCGGCAACCACGACGAGGCGCGAAGCTGACTGCCGGTCAGTTCTTCAAGGCAACCGTTTACGATCTGGTAGGGTTAACGGCAGCCTGCACAATAACTGCGAATTTGAGACAAAATCGAGACAAGAGACCTCGCTAAGCCGCTCGCCGAACCCCCCTCTGGAGCGAGCATCCAATGCGCAATGTCGACCGTCTTCCCTTCATCCTTGCCGGAGTCCTGTTCCTGCTTGCCTGGCTTCTGGGATTTCCGATGCGCGCGCAGTCGGCGCCGCTCGGGGATGTGCAATGCACGCTGATCGCCGATGCGCAGAGCGGCAAGACGCTTTACCAAAACGGCGTCTGCGATCAGCGGTTCAGCCCGGCCTCGACGTTCAAGGTGCCGCTGTCGCTGATCGGTTACGATGCCGGCATACTAAGCGACGAGCACACGCCGAGCTGGGACTACAAACCTGAATTCAAGGCGGTCAAGCGGGACCACAAGACCGTCGATCCGATGATCTGGGAGCGGGACTCGGTGCTGTGGTATTCACGCGAGATCACCCGCCGGCTTGGACCGGAGAGCTTTGCCGGCTACGTCTCGAAGTTCGGCTATGGCAATGCGGACGTTTCCGGCGATCCCGGCAAGAATGACGGCCTGACTCATTCCTGGGTGAACTCCTCGCTCAAGATCACGCCGGTCGAGCAGGTCGATTTCCTGCGTAAGCTCCTCGCCGGCAAGATACCGGTCTCGGCCAAGGCTCACGACATGACGAAAGCCATCCTACCCAGCTTCAAGGCCGGCGACTGGACCGTCCAGGGCAAGACGGGCAGCACCAGGGGAGGCGAGGGCGGCAAGGACAGGCGTTCACTCGGCTGGTTCGTCGGCTGGGCGCAGAAAAACGGCCGCCAGATCGTGTTTGCCCGGCTCGTCGTCGATACGAAGCGGAGCGATATGCCGAAGGGGCTCGCGACGCGCGCGGCCTTCCTGAAGGACCTGCCGCTGCTGATTAAATAGCCGAGGCTTTACGGCGGCGGCATCTGCCCATAAAAGACTGCCGCCGCCGGACGCCTCCGGCTATCTGGCAGGCCGCAGCCTCGAACGGCTGACGACCTGCATTTCACCACCCGCGCTCGTTTGCGGGACTGGATAGGAGAATACCTGATGCTGAATGCCGTTTCCCTGACATTTCCCGATGGCTCCGTGCGCGACTACGATGCGGCGATGACCGGTGCAGGCCTTGCCGAATCGATCTCCAAGTCGCTGGCCAAGAAGGCCGTGGCCTATGCCATCGACGGTACCGTGCGCGATCTCTCCGATCCGCTCGGCAAGTCCGGCAAGATCGAGATCATCACCCGCGACGATCCGCGCGCGCTGGAACTCATCCGCCATGACGCGGCACATGTGCTGGCGGAGGCCGTGCAGGAGATATGGCCGGGAACGCAGGTGACCATCGGGCCGGTGATCGAGAACGGATTCTACTACGACTTCGCCCGCAACGAGCCGTTCACTCCGGACGACTTCCCGGTGATCGAGAAGAAGATGCGCGAGATCATTGCGCGCAACAAGCCGTTCACGAAGGAAGTCTGGTCGCGCGACAAGGCCAAAAAGGTCTTTGCCGACAAGGGCGAGCGCTACAAGCTGGAACTGATCGACGCCATTCCTGACGATCAGGATCTCAAGATCTACGCGCAAGGCAACTGGTTCGACCTTTGCCGCGGTCCGCATATGGCCTCGACCGGGCAGATCGGCAATGCCTTCAAGCTGATGAAGGTGGCGGGCGCCTATTGGCGCGGAGATTCGAACAACCCGATGCTGACGCGCATCTACGGCACGGCGTGGGCTGATCAGGCGCAGCTCGACGCCTACCAGACAATGCTGGAGGAAGCCGAAAAGCGCGACCACAGGAAGCTCGGCCGCGAGATGGATTTGTTCCATTTCCAGGAAGAGGGGCCCGGTGTCGTCTTCTGGCATGCCAAGGGCTGGAAGATGTTCCAGAACCTGGTCAACTACATGCGCCGCCGCCTCGACGAGCAGGGCTACCAGGAGGTCAACGCACCGCAGGTGCTCGACAAGAGCCTGTGGGAGACATCGGGCCATTGGGGCTGGTACCGCGACGCCATGTTCAAGGTCACGGTTGCCGGCGACGACACCGATGACGACCGCGTGTTCGCGCTGAAGCCGATGAACTGTCCTGGCCATGTGCAGATATTCAAGCACGGGTTGAAATCCTATCGCGACCTGCCGGTAAAGCTTGCGGAATTCGGCAATGTGCATCGCTATGAGCCGTCGGGCGCGCTACACGGGCTGATGCGCGTGCGCGGTTTCACGCAGGATGACGCGCATATTTTCTGCACCGAGGAGCAACTGGCGTCGGAGTGCCTGCGTATCAACGATCTGATTCTGTCGACCTATGCCGATTTCGGCTTCGACGAAATCAGCGTGAAGCTGTCGACCCGGCCGGACAAGCGCGTCGGCACCGACGAAGCCTGGGATCACGCCGAAGCGATCATGAGCGGCGTGCTGGAGACGATCAGGACGCGATCGGGCAACCGCATCAAGACCTCGATCAATCCTGGCGAGGGCGCCTTCTACGGGCCGAAGTTCGAATATGTGCTGAAGGATGCCATCGGCCGCGAATGGCAATGCGGCACCACGCAGGTCGACTTCAACCTGCCGGAGCGTTTCGGTGCCTTCTACATCGGCTCGGATTCCGAGAAGAAACAGCCTGTCATGGTGCACCGTGCCATCTGCGGCTCGATGGAGCGCTTCCTCGGCATCCTGATCGAGAACTATTCCGGCCATTTCCCGCTGTGGTTCGCGCCGCTGCAGGTGGTGGTGGCGACGATCACTTCGGACGCCGACGGCTATGCGAACGAAGTGGTGGCGAAGCTGAAAGCCGCGGGCTTGTCCGCCGAGGCGGATCTGCGCAACGAGAAGATCAACTATAAGGTCCGTGAGCACAGCCTAGCCAAGGTTCCGGTCATCCTCGTCTGCGGCAAGCGCGAGGCGGAAGAGCAGACGGTCAACATGCGCCGCCTCGGATCGCGCGATCAGGAGTCGCTGGGTCTCGCCCAAGCGGTCGCGCAGCTGACCGAAGAAGCGATCACGCCCGATCGCCGACGCAAACCTGCGGCCTGATCCGGTAGTATTTCAAGCGGAATGGCGGTGGAGCAGTCCACCGCCATTTCCATATCGCACCGTCTTCACATCCCTCCGTTTTCACATCCCTGTCACGGCAGTCTTGTAACAAGCCCTCATGCTCAAGCTGAAATTGCGTGAAAAACCGTTTCCCGAGCTTTCCTATGCTAATCCCCGACAGCCAGCGCTGACGCGGTGGGTCATCCATTCCATCGAAGGCCTGTCCGGACGCGACCGTTTTGCAGCGCTTTATGATTTTTGGCGCCGCCAGGTGGTCCCGTCCGGCGAGCGCGTGTTCAGCCGCATGCTCGAATTGATCGATGTGCGGGTGCGAACCCCCGACCAATGGCCCCCGCAGACCCTGCCTGACACGCCGCTGGTGATCGTCGCCAATCATCCCTTTGGCATCGGCGACGGGATTGCCGTGCTGTCGCTGGCCGAGCAGCTCGGGCGGCCGTTCCGGGTCATGATCCACAAGGATCTGCTCAAGATCAGCGAGATGGAGCCCTATTCGCTGCCGATCGACTTTTCCGAAACCAAGGACGCGTTGAAGAACAACATGGCGGTGCGTCACGAGGCGGTGCGGCTCTTGAAGGAAGGCGTCACCATCGTGGTGTTTCCGGCCGGCGGTGTCGCCACCGCGCCGAAAGGTTTTGGCCGGGCACGCGACCTGCCATGGAAGATGTTTCCGGCGCGTCTCGTGCAGGATGCCAAGGCTTCCGTAGTGCCGATGCATTTCTCCGGCCAGAACGGCAGGCTGTTCCATCTGGTCAGCGGTCCCATGAACATGGCCGAGCGCGACGGACGCGTGGCGAAGTTCGTCGGCAAGGCATCGCTGGCGCTGCGCATTTCGCTGCTTATCCGCGAATTCGCCCGGCTTTCCGGCAAGTCGATCGACGTGCGTGTCGGCGATGTGCTGAACTGGAATGAACTGGAGCCCGTGCGCGACCGCAAGGCGCTGCTCGAGCGCCTCTATAGAGGCGTCTTCGATCTGGCGCCGCCGGTTCCTCGCCGCCGGATTCCATTCCTGCCGGCACGAGCCAAGCTGGCGGCGTAGGTCCATTTCGTGGAGATCCGAAGGGAAAGCGGCTCGAGGCTTTCCGGAATTGACTAATCCGCGCCTTCTTCCGGATCCATCGCGGCGGCTTCCGTCGCGAGAACCTCGATTTCCTGGTTCTGTCCGGCCACGACAGTGAAATCCTTCTGGTAGATGCGGTCGCGGTTCTTGGCGATGATGGTGTAGTCGCCTTCGGCCAGCACCATCGAGGCGAAGGCGCCGACGGTTTCCTTGATCGGATCGCCGGATTCGTTGAGCAGCGACCACGACGTGTCGGCGATCGCTTCGCCGCCCGCTTCACGCACCAGCTTCAAGGTAATCTCGGCGGCGTGATGCTCGACGGTGGCTTCGGTCAGCTTGCCGGCCTCGACGCGGATGTCGGAGCGGATGACGGCATTGACCGCGCCATAGGTCGAGACCACGTGGTAGATGCCGGCATTGAGACGCACGACGCTGTTGGGCTCGACGTCGGGAATAATCAGCGCGCGATCGCCATTGGGTTCGGCATTGCCCTCATAGATCGAGAAGCGCAGCTTCTTTGGCGGGATGCGCGCCCCTCCCGAAAGGACGGCATCGAGCTTCAGGCCGCCGGCATCGAGCACGAGGCTCTCGCGCTTGGCGTCCTTGCCGACGGTGATGCGCTTGGTGGCACCGGCCCGGCCGTAGGAAGCGTGAACCAGATAGCTGCCGGGTTCGAGCTGGAAGACCGCCGTGCCGCCATGGGCGGAAGCCACCATCGGCAATTTGCCGTTGACGGCCTCCGGCTTGAAGACGCGCCAGACGATACCGCGAGTGATATCGCCTCCCTTGTCGGTCAATTGCGCGGACAAGGTGATGGCGCCGCCGCCACCAAGCGCCAGCGATGTCTCGCCTTTCGGCGTCGCGTAGCTCGAAATTCCGGGAAGCTTCAGGTCGCTGACGCCATCCACATTCTGCGCCACGGCAAAGGAAACCGGCGCCATGAGCAGCAGGGTGCAGACCCAGATCAGGAAAAGACGCAAAGTCCCCTCAAACATGCCTTGCGTTGAAGCCCATGGCGGTGGCAATTTCAAGGCTTAAGAGTCCGACCGATACGACTCTCCAGCCTGGCGCGCCCGCGTCGATGCCCGAGCCGCCCCGCATTCCCATGGCGCGCTTCAGCTCAAAATCGAACTTAGGAGACTTGCGCCCATGGCGTCCCCGATCATCGACTTCCTGCTGACCCGCAATTCAGCGCCGATACCGGAGTTGAAGGAGCCCGCGCCCGGCGACGCCGAGATCGCCACGATGATCGCCGCCGCCACGCGCGTGCCCGATCATGGCCGGCTCGAGCCCTGGCGCTTCATTCTTTATCGCGGCGATGCCCGCATCGAGATCGGCAGGAAGCTGGCGGCCCTTGCCGAACAGCGGGAGGGACCTTTACCGGATGGCCGCCGCAACCAAGAGCTGGCGCGCTTCTCGCGCGCGCCGCTGGTGATCGGCGTCGTGTCGGTGCCGAAGGAAAATCCAAAAATCCCGCAATGGGAGATGTTCCTGTCCGGCGGCATGGCGGCGATGAACCTGATGATTGCCGCCAACGCACTGGGCTATGGCACCAACATGATCAGCAACTGGTATTCGGACGTGCCGGAGGGCAGGGCGATCTTGGGGCTGGCGCCGCAAGAGCGCGTAATCGGCTTCGTCCATATCGGCTCCTATGGCGGCCCGGCGCCGGAGCGGCCGCGCCCCGATCCGGCAAAGCTTTATGCGGACTATGCCGGGCCCTGGGCGGGCTAAGTGTTCTACGAGCCGTCAAAGGGGCACGGACTGCCGCACGATCCGTCGAAGGCGATCGTGGCGCCGCGCCCGATCGGCTGGATCTCGACCCTGAACGGGGCCGGCGAGATCAACCTCGCGCCCTATTCCTTCTTCAATGCCGTTTCGACAAGGCCCTTCATCGTCTGGTTTTCCTCCGAGGGCGAGAAGGACAGCGCCTCCTTCGCCCAGGAGACCAGCGAGTTCGTCGCCAATCTGGTCGGCCGCGATCTCGCCGAGAAGATGAACCGGACGTCGGTCGACGCGCCGCGCGGCGTCAACGAGTTCGTTTATGCCGATCTCGCCATGGCGCCGTCGCGTCTTGTCGCGCCGCCGCGCGTGGCGGCCGCACCCGCCGCACTCGAATGCAAGGTGACCGAAGTGTTCCGGCCAAAGGCCCTGGACGGAACGCCGACCAGCGCCGTCGTCGTGGCCGGCGAAGTGATCGGCGTGCATATTGACGATGCCTACCTGAAAGACGGCCTGTTCGATATCAGCAAGGCCGGCAATGTCGCTCGCCTCGGCTACATGGATTATGCCAGCGTCAACGAAGTGTTTTCGATGCGCCGGCCGCGTTGGGGCAAGGATTAGCCCGCAAGGGGGCCCAGTCACTGTGCTTTCCTGACGGCGAGCCGTCATCACGACGCGCCCTGAGCTTGGTGACGCGGCATGACGAAACCTTCTGCACACCAGGACCGTTTCGTCCAGGCGCGGGATGGGCGATAGTCTGCTGAGGGTCGGCGGTAGTCTGTTGCTGGTAAATGCCGACGGCAAATATCATGGAAGGTTGATCATGGTCTCGAGATTGATCCTCCAGACGTTCGTGTGGTTCGGCGCAATGGGCGCGCTGCTTTTCCTGACAGCGGGTACGCTGACCTGGCCGGGAGCCTGGGTATATCTGGCGGTGATGACCGGGCTGAGCCTGACCCTTGGCGTGACGCTGGCCCGGCGCGATCCCGGGCTGATGAACGAACGGCTGAGCTCTCCCATCCAGAAGGACCAGACCGCGGCCGACAAGGTTCTGTTGAGCATACTCCTGCTCGGCATATTTGCCTGGCTGGCCTTCATGGGTTTCGACTACCGCTTCGGCTGGTCCGTCGTTCCGGTCTGGGTACAGGCGATCGGTGCGCTGGTTCTGCTGGTCGGACTATGGATCAGCTATCTGACGATGCTGGAGAATAGCTTCGCGGCGCCCGTCGTGAAGATCCAGGCGGAGCGCGGACAGCAAGTGATCACAACGGGTCCCTATAGCTATGTGCGCCATCCCATGTATGCCGGCGCCATCCTCTTCTTTGCCGGCACGGCTCTCCTGCTCGGCTCCTGGTGGGGGCTGGCACTGGTCGTCGTGTTCATCGTTCTCTTGGCCATCCGCACATTCATCGAGGAAAAAACGCTTCGCACCGGCCTGCGCGGCTATGACGACTATGCGGCCCATGTCCGCTACCGCCTGATCCCGTTGGTCTGGTAGCGGTCAGGCGGAGATTCCGGCTGCCTGGGCGCGTGCCAGAAGCCGCTCGGCCAGCCGCAGATGCGGCCGGTCATACATCTTGCCGTCGATGCCGACGACGCCGGGATTTCCCGCCGCCTGGAATGCCGCGACAATTGCCGCCGACTGTTGCACCGCTTCCACCGAGGGCGTGAAGGCGGCGTTTATGACCGGCACCTGATCAGGGTGGATCGCCATCTTGCCGGTGAAGCCGTCACGTTCGGCCTCCCTGCATTCGGCCTCGAAGGCCGCCATATCGCGGAAATTCGGGAAGACGGTGTCGATCGCCGCGACTTCCGCCGCGCCGGCGGCGAGAATGGTCATGGCGCGAGCGAAGCGGAATATTTCGGTGTAACGGCCATGTTGGTCGCGGGTGGTGCGCGCGCCGATCGCCGCCGACAGGTCTTCCGCGCCCCAGGTCAGCCCGGCAAGTCGCGCGCTTGCCCCGGCGTAGCTCGCCGCCGCCAGCACGGCCGCCGGTGTTTCGGTAATGATCGGCAGGATTTTTGTCGCGCCGTCGGCCAGGCCGTTCTCCGCTTCGCGCAGCCTGAGCTTTGCCGAGAGGTGCTGGACATCCTGGCCGCCAGCCGATTTGGGCAGCATGACGCCGTCGGGTTTTGCCGGGATAAGCGCCGCAAGATCGTCGTCCGTCAATCCCGTCGAAAGGTCGTTGACCCTGACGTAGATTGCCGACCTTGTTTTCGCCCTGTGGCTGGCGATGAAGCGCGCCGCGGTCATTCGCGCCGATGCCTTGTTTTGGGGCGCCACCGAATCCTCGAGGTCGACAATGACCACGTCTGCGCCGGCGCCAAAGCCCTTCTCCAGCTTCCTCTCGGAATCGCCGGGAACGAACAGCAGCGAACGCATCAGGCTACCTTCTTCAGCATCATGGCCTGTCTCGTGCATTTGGCGACGAGGTCGCCGTTCTGGTTATAGGCCCGATGTTCGAACTCGACGATGCCGCGATCGGGCTTCGACCTGGATTCGCGCACCGAGACGACAGTGGTCTCGACGCGGATGGTGTCGCCATGGAAGACCGGATGCGGAAACACCGTTTCCTTCATGCCGAGATTGGCGACCGTCGTACCGACGGTGATGTCGTTAACCGAAATGCCGATCATCAGGCCGAGCGTGAACAGCGAGTTGACCAGCGGCTTGCCCCATTCGCTCCTGGCGGCGAAATCGAAGTCGATATGCAGCGGCTGCGGGTTCAGCGTCATCACCGAGAACATCATGTTGTCGCTCTCGGTGACGGTCTTGCGCAGCGTGTGCTGGAAGACATGGCCGACGACGAACTCCTCGAGATAAAGCCCAGCCATTTCATTCTCCTCCGCTGCTGGACGGTTGATAGGCGCTGCATCCAGCGCTCGCAAGCCAGTTAACGAACATGGTGAACGCTTCATAAACCAATTCGGCCTAACGTCCGGCACGGGGTCGGAAACCTTCCGGCAAGGGGCGTAAGCAGGCGGTATGGTTGTTGTCTCGCATTTCCTGAAATGGATCTACACGGCCAGGGTATCGGAGCGCGCCGCGGCGGCAAGCGCGCTCGCCCGCGCCTATGTCGACGCGGAATTGCCGTTCGAGGATCGCTGCGCCGCCGAGGCGGCGCTGACCTTGCTGCTCGACGACGCATCGTCGAAGGTACGGCTGGCGATGGCCGAGGCGCTGTCCATGAGCCATCACGCACCGCCCCAGATCATCAGCGCGCTTGCTTCCGACCAGCCGGAAGTCGCCGGCGTCGTGCTGACGCGATCGCCACTGCTTACCGACGCAGACCTGATCGATCGCGTGGCTTCAGGTCCGAAGGCGACGCAAAAACTGATCGCCGATCGGCCATTGGTCTCGATGGCGCTGTCGGCGGCTATCGCAGAGATCGGCGAGGCGGAGGCCTGCGCCGTGCTTTTGGCCAACAGCGGGGCCGATGTCGCTTCGTTGAGTTTTCGCCGCATGGCCGAGCGCCACGGCCATCTGCCGCTGGTGCGCGAGGCGCTTATATCGGATTCACGCCTGCCCGCCGACTGCCGGCACATGCTGCTCGTCAAGCTCGGTGAGATGCTCAAGACCTCGCCGCTGGTCATGGCCTTGATGGGAGCCGCCCGGGCCGACCGCGTCATGCGCGACGCCTGCGTCAAGGCCTGCGTGACGCTGATCGAGAGCACGCGCCAGGAAGAGCATGCAGCACTGATCGAGCATCTCAGGCTGCGCGGCGATCTCACCGCGAGCTTCCTCATCCGCACCATCGCGCATGGCAAGGTCGACTTCTTCGGCTCGACGCTGGTCGCGCTCAGCCAGCAGTCCGCCCAAAGAGTGAGGGCGCTGCTGGCCGGCGGACACGACGTGGCCTTGCAGGCGCTGTTCCGCAGTGCCGGCCTGGCTGCCGCCACGCACGCGGTCATCTTGCGCGCGCTGAAAATCTGGCGAGAGGTCGCCAACGGCAAGCGCGTCGCCGGCGTGCAGGAAGTCAGCTGGCTGATGCTGAAGGAATTGGGCGGACAGTCCGCGGAAGGCGATCTCGCCGCGCTCATCAAGTCGATCCATCTCGCTGCGTTGCGTGAAAATGCGCGCGGCCATGCACTGGCGATCGCAGCCGCTTAGCCCCTTTGGGCGGGCTTGATGCCATTGCGTTGTCGGCGCAAAAGAATGGTATTATGTTTCGCGCATGAGCCACTCGTCCTCAAAGCATCTTCCGGTGCCGATCGAGATCAGGCCGCTGATCGATGAAATCAGGATCCGCATGAATCCCGATTCTATTTGGCTGTTTGGAAGCCGAGCACGCGGCGACAATCGACCTGACAGCGACTGGGATATCCTCGTGGCTTTGCCAGATGATGCCAGACCAGAACTTCTCGACCCACTCATTGGCTGGACCATTCAGCACGAAATCGGAATTCCGGCGACAATCCTTTCCACGACATCGGGCGCTTTGGCTGCAAGTTGGGATTCGCGAAATACGATCGCGTATGACATCGCTCGGGACGGACGTCGATTAGATGTCTGATCAGTGGACTATCGCCAGCGCGCTTCGGTTGGCGAACGGCTGTATGAGTGATGCGCGTATTCTGGTCGCAACAGGGTCTCGCAACGCCGCTTATCTCAGCCAACAGGCCGTTGAGCAGATCATCAGGGCGCTGGCGACGTCGGAGGCCATTCACATCGAACGTCATGATGCACACCAACTCGACAAGATTCTAAGACGCTTTCCGGACGACCACGCCGAGAAAACGGCGTTGGGATCACTCGTTTGGCTGGAGGCTTATGCCACCACTTTCAGATATACATTGCCTTCGGGCCAGATACCTCGTGCGCCTGACAGGGAAAAACTTCAGAAAGCCATCGACGATATCGCAGCCCTTATCTCGCGGGCCGCGGGGCACTTCAAAGTCGATCTTGCCGATGATGCAAAGCCCGCCCAAGCAGTGACGCCCATGCGCAGGTCCAAACCGCGTTGAGGTTCGCCTAAGCTCTGCCCCTGGAAAAAAAATCCGGAAAATCCTCCATCGCCGCCGCGACAATCCGTAGTGACGCCGCAATCTGGAGCATTTCACCAGTGGCGTTTCGCTGAGCGATGCCGGCGGCATACTGCCGGGCGACGGCAATGGTGGCTGTCTGCGGGTCGCCCGGGGCGCGGAAGAGCAGTTCGCGTGCCAGTCCACGCAGGAAGTTGGCGATCGAAAGCGTCGTCTCGGCCGGAACCGCGTGCGCCTGCTGCGCGGCACGCAGCCGCAGGATCTCCAGACCGACGGTGACGGCGGCGACACTGCCGCCCAGAACCGCTTCACCCTTCCTGCCGCTGGTCTGCACCAGCGGCATCAATTGGTTGATGCGGTCATAGGCGAGGCTCTCGAAGGCCGAACGCCTCGGCACGCGCTCGTGCAGGCAAAGCCGCGCCAGATCCTCGCGCATGGCCCGCACGATGCGGTGCGCCGCGAGCCATGGGTCGGCGGGCAGCACGATGATGAAGACGCCGATTGCCAAAAGGATGCCGACCAGGATCGAGGCCGAGCCGGCGAAGAACGGGCCCGGGTCGTAGGTCATCGCCTGGTGCGGGCTGAGGAAAGCAAGAAAATTGATGGCGAAGGCCGTCGCCACGCCGACATAGCGGGGATTGGCCATGGCGAGCGCCGCCGGCACCAGGATCGGTACGACGAACAGCATGAACCAGCCGAAACCAGGAAAAACGGGAAGCGCGATCTGGCCGACGAGAAAGGCAAAGGGCAGAGCCAACAGCGTTCCCTGGAAGAACCCCCAGGCTACCCGCACCGGATCGGGGCGGGCGGCAAACAAGCTCGACACGACGGCAACCAGAATGACCGTGCCGGCGGCTTCCGACCATCTCGTCGTCAGCCAGAAAGCGGCGACCAGCAGCGTTGCAAGTGCCGCGCGGACCGCGTTGCGGCTCGCCCCGTGATAGTCGCGATGTACAACCAGCGCCGGGGGGCTGCGTTCGCGTGAAGGCCGCGTGACGGGCGCACGCAAGGCATCGAGACCGCGCAGCGTCTGCTTCAGCGCTTCGGCGAAATCGGCGGCGATCGTGAGCCGGGTGACGGTGCCGACCCTGTCGCCGTCCTGGTCGGCCAAGGCGTCGGGCATTTGCTTCGCTTTGGCGCCGATCGCGTCGAGCCGTGCCAGCCAGGGCGCCGTATCGTCGAGCGCGCCCGGCGTCGCCGCCATTTCAGTGACGAGGGCTTGCAGCTCCGAGCGCACCGGAATGAGCGCCGCGTTCTTCGGTGCGGCGTGTGAATGCAGCGCGCGGGCCGCGGACAGGGCTGAAAGCAGTTGTCCAATGGTGCGCCGGACCGGATGGGCGCGCGGCGCGAAGCTCGGGGCCTCCAGCCTGGCATAGGCGCGCATCTCGGCGAGCGTCTGGGTGTCGGCGACCAGCTTCCGATGCAGGCCGGAAAGCATTGCCGTGTCGCCGCCGGAAAAGGCGCCGCCGGCATAGGTGGCAAGGTCGAGAATGCAGCGCTTCAGCCGCGAGATGATGGCCTCGCTGGCCAATTTGGGCAGGATCAGCCGACTGGTCAGGCCGGCGCAGACAATGCCGAGTACGATCTCGGCACAGCGCGCGACCGCGAGGTCGACGACGAGATGCGGCTGGCCAAACGCCGGCAAGCCGATGATCATGGCGGTGTAGCCGGCCAGCGCCGCCCCGTAGGCTTCCGGGTTACGCAGCAGCGACGAGACGAAGGTGCAGAGGCCGATCCATAGGGCAAGCACCGTCACCAGCACCCAGGGATTCGTGCCGAAGACAGTGGTGATGGCAATTGCGGCAACACCGCCCGCCAGCGTGCCGAGCAACCGATAAAAGCCTTTCGCCAACACCATGCCGGCGACCGGCTGGGCAACGATGAACACCGTCATCATCGCCCATTGCGGGTGATCGAGCTTGAGGGCGTAGGCGGCCATAAGCGCGATCAGGCCGGCCGAGACCGTGCGCAAGGCGAAGATCCAGTCCGACCGGGTCGGCTGTGTCAGCCCGGCAAGACCCGCTTCGAAATAGCCATTCAGCCGTTGCCAGCTCACACGCGCGTCTCCGCAAGCCTTGATCGACCGGCCTGCGCTCAGATATCCAGCACTTCCGTTTCCGCGAATTCGGCGCGTTCCTGGATGAACCGGAAACGAGCCTCCGGCTTGGTGCCCATCAGCGCATCGACCGCGTCCTTGGTGGCGGCCTCGGCATCGATCACATCGACGCGGAGCAGCGTACGCTTCCTCGGATCCATGGTTGTCTCCTTGAGCTGCGCGGCCATCATTTCGCCCAGGCCCTTGAAGCGACCGATCTCGACCTTGCCGCGCCCGGTGAACTCGGTGCGCAGCAATTCGTCCTTGTGCGCGTCGTCACGCGCATAGGCGACCTTGCCGCCCTGCCGGATCGAGTAGAGCGGCGGCACCGCCAGATAGAGATGTCCGCCGCGAACCAGGTTCGGCATCTCCTGGTAGAAGAAGGTGATCAGCAGCGAGGCGATGTGAGCGCCGTCGACGTCGGCGTCGGTCATGATGATGACGCGGTCGTAGCGAAGATCCTCGTCGCGGTATTTCGACCGCGTGCCGCAACCAAGCGCCTGGATCAGATCGGAAATCTGCTGGTTGGCGGCCAGCTTGTCGTTGCCGGCGCTGGCGACGTTGAGAATCTTGCCGCGCAGCGGCAGCACCGCCTGGCTGGCGCGGTCACGAGCCTGCTTGGCCGAGCCGCCGGCCGAATCGCCTTCGACGATGAAGAGTTCGGCGCCGGCGGCCGCATTCTGCGTGCAATCGGCAAGTTTGCCCGGCAGGCGCAGCTTGCGCACCGCGCTCTTGCGCGACACTTCCTTTTCCTGGCGGCGTCGTACCCGCTCGTCGGCGCGCGCGATCACCCAATCGAGCAGCTTCGATGCTTCCTGCGGATTGTCGGCCAGCCAATGGTCGAAAGGGTCGCGAATCGCCGTCTCGACTATGCGGATCGCCTCGATCGTCGCCAGCCTGTCCTTGGTCTGGCCGACGAATTCAGGCTCGCGGATGAACACCGACAGCATGCCCGCCGCCGAGATCATGACATCCTCCGACGTGACGATCGAGGCGCGCTTGTTGCCGACGAGGTCGGCATAGGCGCGCAGGCCGCGCGTCAAGACGTTGCGGAAGCCGGCCTCGTGGGTGCCACCTTCGCCGGTCGGGATGGTGTTGCAGTAGGAGTTGATGAAGCCGTCGCCGCCGAACCAGGTCACTGCCCATTCCAGCGAGCCATGGCCGCCTTGCCTGTCGCTCTTGCCGGCGAAGATTTCGCGCGTCACCTGGAATTCGTCGCCAAGCGACGCTTTCAGATAGTCCTTGAGGCCGCCGGGAAAATGGAATTCGGCCTTGGCCGGAGTGGTGTCCTTTTCCTTGATCAGGGAGGGATCGCAGGTCCAGCGGATTTCGACGCCGCCGAACAGATAGGCCTTCGAGCGCGTCATGCGGTAGAGCCGCGCCGGTTCGAACGCGGCGCCCTTGCCGAAGATCTGCTCGTCGGGGTGGAAACGGGTCCTGGTGCCGCGCCGGTTGTGAACTTCGCCAAGATGCTCGAGGCCGCTGACCGGAATGCCGCGCGAGAAGCACTGCCGGTAAAGTTGCCGTCCGCGCGCGACTTCGACTTCGAGATGATCCGACAGCGCATTGACCACGGAGACGCCGACGCCGTGCAGGCCGCCCGAGGTTTCATAGACCTTGCTATCGAACTTACCGCCCGAATGCAGCGTCGTCATGATCACTTCGAGCGCCGGCTTCTTGAACTTCGGATGCGGATCGACGGGAATGCCGCGGCCATTGTCGGTGACGGTGAGAAAGCCGTCAGCCGAAAGCTCGACATCGATGAATGTGGCATGGCCGGCAACCGCCTCGTCCATCGAGTTGTCGATGACCTCGGCGAACAGATGGTGCATGGCCTTGTCGTCGGTGCCGCCAATATACATGCCCGGACGGCGCCGCACCGGCTCCAGGCCTTCGAGTACCTCGATATCGGCGGCGCTGTAGCCCTCTGAGCCGTCACGAGACGCCGCCGCCGGACGCTTGGCTGCCGCCTGCACCAGCGGATCGGCCGGACGCGCCGGTGTGCGAACCGGTTGCGGCTGCTTCTCCAGATTGCCGAAAAGATCGTTGTTGTCGTCCATGCCTGCCATAGAGCCCAAGCTGCGAATCACCCGCCGATACTGCCACGCTTTTCAGCGCCAAGCGACGGAGGTTCCTGTTACGTTCGGGGATTAACCCCCTCTTATCCTAAAACCATTCGATAACCAAGCCGGCGGAAATCAGGCGGATAGCCGGCGAGAAGATTCCTGATTCTTTAACAATGCCGCCTAGCGTGAGCCAACATAACAAGAAACTACGGGCATCAGGGGTTTGGGCGTGAGGGGCAAGGCCATAACGATGATCGGCATCGCCGCCGTTTTCGGCGCGATCTCGATCTTTGCCGCGGATTTCTGGGTCAAGCGCCAGGCCAGGGCCGACGCCGAGGAGAAAACCGCGTCGATCGCGGCGCCCGCCGCGCCGACGGTCGAATTCAAGACCATCGTGGTGGCGAATGCACCGTTGCGGTACGGCATGGATCTCGACCGCGCGAAACTCAGCGAAATTCCGTGGCCGCAGGATTCGCTGCCGCAGGGCGCCTTCGCCACCATCGATGGACTGCTCGGGGACGGCAACCGCGTGGTGCTGTCGCCGATCGAGGTCAACGAACCGGTGCTGCTTACAAAGCTGTCCGGCCCGAATGGCCGCGCCACGCTCTCCAACATGCTGACACCCGGCATGCGGGCCGTCACCATCCGCACCGACGAGATCGCGGGCGTCGGCGGCTTCGTCACGCCGGGCGATCGGGTCGATGTCGTGCTGACGCGAGATGCCGGTGAAATCCAGGAAGTGGCCAAGAATGCGCAAGGCGCCGCCGGCTCGACCATCACCTCCGAGATCGTCGTTGCCGACGCGAAGGTGCTGAGCGTCGGGCAGGGCGCCGACGAGCGTCAAACAACCCCGCAGGTGGCCAATTCCATAACCATCGAGGTGACCACCGAAGGCGCGCAGAAAGTGGCGCTGGCCCGCACTGTCGGCACGCTGTCGCTGTCGCTTCGCTCCGCCAGCGAGGGCGGCGACGGCAAGGACGGTGTCACCACCATCTCCTCCTTTGGCGGATCGGTGGCGGGCAAGGCGCAGGCCGCAGCCGGCTCGCTGTTCGACGCCATGGCAAAGGAGCCTGAGAAGCCGAAATTCAAGACGGTCATCGTGACGCGTGGAACGACGGCCGAGGAATATCAGGTTCCTGCGCGGGACCAGAAATAGGAATATCAGGTTCCTGAGTGGGACCAGAGCAGGACCGGTGGGGACCGGACGGGACGGGAACAATGTTGAGGCAACTTCAATATCGAATGACAGGCCGGTTGCACGTCGCGCGGGCCGTGGCGATGGCGGTGACGATGGCGTCGGCCTGCATCTTCGCCGGCCCGGCCAGGGCGGATAACGACATCGTCTATGTCTCGGCGACCAAGAACGCCTCGATCAAGGTCGCCAAGGGCAAGCCAAAGACGATCATGACGAGCGCGGCTTTCTACCAGATCGTCATCGGCGATCCGGAGATCGCCAACGTCAACCCGCTGACCGACAGATCCTTCTATGTGCTGGGCAACAATCTCGGCACCACTGGCATTGCCCTGTTCGACGAGAACAAGCAGCTCGTCGGCACCGTCGACATCGAAGTGACGCTCGATACCGACCAGTTGGCCGACACGATCCGCGCCAGCGTGCCGGACGCCAAGATCAAGGTCGGCTCCGCCAATGGCCGCGTCGTGCTGTCGGGCGAGGCGGATGACGCGGTCGCCGCCGAAAAGGCAAACAAGATCGCTACCCGCTTCTCCGGCAATGAGGAGGTGATCAATTCGGTCAACATCTCGTCCTCACAGCAGGTCCAGCTCAATGTTCGCTTCGTCGAGATCAACCGCCAGGCGGGGCAGGATCTCGGCGCCAAATACAGTGCCAATTTCGCTTATGGCATGGGCGGACGCGACGTTACGATTGCTCCCGGCACCATTGAGCCGGCGGGGACCGGCGAGATCATCGGCAAGCTGCTGTCGAACGGCGTTTCCATCGACATCGCCATCAAGGCACTGGAAGAGCGCGGCCTGGCTCGTCGGCTGGCCGAGCCGAACCTGATCGCCCGGTCCGGCGAGACGGCGAGCTTCCTGGCCGGCGGCGAGTTTCCGATCCCGGTTTCCGAAGACAACGGCAAGATTTCCGTCAGCTACAAGAAGTACGGCGTCAGCCTGGATTTCACGCCCACCGTTCTGAAGGACGGGCTGGTCAGCCTCGATATCGCGCCGGAAGTCTCCTCGATCGACGCGTCGGCTTCCTACAATATCGGCAGCATCTCGGTGCCCGGCTTCATCGTGCGCCGCGCCAGGACGTCGGTCGACCTGAAGAACGGCCAGAGCTTCATGATCGCGGGGCTGCTGCAGTCGCAGAACGACATCACCACCTCGCGCATACCGGGCCTCGGCAAGATGCCTGTGCTCGGGGCCCTGTTCTCGTCGAAATCCTACCAGCGGCGCGAGACGGACCTGGTGATCATCGTCACGCCTTACCTGGTCAAGCCGGTGGATCCATCGAAGAAAATGGCCGAGCCGACCGATGGCACGCAGCCTGCCAGCAATGTCGACTATTTTCTCAACAACACCGAGGAGGTGAGGGCGTCGGATACCAATCGCGCGCTGGCGCTGGCTGACGGCAGCGCCGCGCGTGCCGCTCCCGCCACCAAAGTCGGGCATTTCCTCGACCTGCCGAAGGACTGAAGCCATGCGTCTGGCCTTGAGCTCGAGCGTCGCCTTGCTGCTTGCCGGCTTCACCGCCGGATGCACGAGTGACGACTATGTGCGCAGCGAAGGCGTGACCAGCGGCGCCGGGGAGGCCCAGGCCGCCAACACCGTCATGCAGATGGTCGATCCCTGGAAATACGGCGTCCAGAACACCAGGCTTCTCGTGCCTGCCCAGCGCGGCAGCACGGAACCCGCCACCGCCGAGCAGGCGGCCAGCGCCAAGGCATCGCAAGCCAGCGCCGACAATTGATCCGAGATCACAGGCTGACAAGTAATGGCAAACGGCATCAAGACCAGGAAAATCCTGCTCATATCGACGGACAGAACCTTCGCGCAGGACACGCGGACGGCGTTTGCCGCCTCGGAGATCATCCAGCTCTCGACGGTGGAAAAGAACATCACCGAACTTCGCGGCGAGGTCCAGGAGGCCGATCTCGGCGCGATCATCGTCGATATGGACGCAGCGAAGCTTGAGGAGATCGATGCGCTGCAACGCGTCATGCGTCGGCTGGAAGGCAAGGCGCCGGTCGTGGTCGTCACCCAGGAATTCAACGCCGCCGCCGCGCGCATCCTCGTGCAGCTCAAGGTCGCGGATTTCCTGGTCAAGCCGATCACCACGGCCGATCTCGTACGTTCGGTGGTGCGTGCGCTGCAAGGGCCGGGGCGTGAGGAAAACACCGAGTCGCAGATCTATACCTTCATGCCCGCGGCAGGCGGCGTCGGCACCACGACGCTGGCTTTGCAGACCGCGTTCCAGCTGCATCATTCAGTGACGCGCGGCGCCTCGACCTGCGTGGTGGACCTCAATTTCCAGCAGGGCGCCTGCGCCGAATATCTCGACCTGGAGCCGCGTTTCGACATCACCGAAATCGAGAACCAGCCGGAGCGTCTCGACAGGCAATTGCTCGACGTGATGCTGTCCAAGCATGCCAGCGGGCTTTGTGTTCTGGCCGCACCGACGCAGCCGGCGGAGATGCGCTCGTTCAAGACCGACGTCGTGGTGCGGATGCTGGACCTCGTCTCGGCCTATTTCGACAATGTCGTCATCGACATGCCGCGCACCTGGTTTCCGTGGACGGAGACGGTGCTGCTCGGCTCCAACAAGCTCTACATCGTCGCCGAAATGACGGTACCGTGCCTGCGCCACACGCAACGCCTGATCCAGGCGGTCTACGAGACCGCCGGCAAGGAAGTGAAGCCGAACGTCATCGTCAACCGTTTCGAGCAGAAGATGTTTGACAGCGGCATCAAGCAGGCGGACGTCCAGGAAATCCTCGGCGAGCATTTCGTCGGCGGCATCGCCAACAATTACCGGCTGGTGCGCGAGGCCGTCGATCGCGGCGTGCCGCTGCACGAGATCGATGCCAATGCCAACGTCGTCAACGACCTGAAGAGGATCATCCTTCCGGAGGAAGTGGCGGCGGCGCCGGGCAAATCGAAATCGCTGTTCGGCTTCGGCAAGAGCCTTTTGAAGAGGAAGGCCGGATGAGCAGCCGCTTTTCCACCTTGCAGAACCGCGATGCGCGTCCGCAGCGCTCCGCCGAGCCGACGGCGGTTGCGCACCACGCGGTCGTCATCCCGACGAGCCGGAAGGTCTTGCCGGCGAAAATCGAAGCCGTGCCGGGCAAGAGCGCCAACAAGGTGCTCGATGCGCGCGTGCGTATCCACCGGTTGCTGCTCGAGGAGATCAATCTTGTCGCGCTGGAGCGGCTGCCCAGGGACGAGATGCGCCGGCAGGTGCATGATTTCGTGTCGGAAAAGACGCGCGAAGAGCGGATGGCGATCAACACCGTCGAACTCGATGCCCTGGTCGACGACATCGTCGACGAGATGGTCGGGCTCGGCCCGCTCGAGCCGCTGCTCAAGGACCCCGACATCAATGATATCCTGATCAACGGCCATCAGAACTGCTTCGTCGAAAAAAAGGGCAAGCTGCAGCAGGTCCACATTCCGTTCAAGGATGAGGCGCATCTGCTTAGAATCATAAACAAAATCGTTGCCGCGGTCGGCCGCCGCGTCGACGAATCGCAGCCGATGGTCGACGCCCGCATGCTGGACGGCTCGCGTTTCAACGCCGCCATCCGTCCGGTGGCGGTCGACGGGCCGCTGGTGTCGATCCGCAAATTTTCCAAGAACAAGCTCGGCCTGCACCGGCTGGTCGAATTCGGCGCCATCACCCAGAACATGGCCGAAGTGCTTGCTGCGGCAGTACATGCCCGCAAGACAACGATCATTTCTGGCGGCACCGGCACCGGCAAGACGACCATGCTCAACGCGCTGTCGGCCTTCATTCCCGAGGACGAGCGGCTGATCACCATTGAGGACGCGGCGGAGCTTCAGTTGCAGCAGCCGCATGTCGCGCGCATGGAAACCCGGCCGGCCAACATCGAAGGCCATGGCGAGCTCAAGCAGCGCGATCTCGTCAAGAACGCGCTGCGCATGCGGCCCGATCGCGTCATCCTCGGCGAATGCCGCGGCGAGGAGGCCTTCGATATGCTTCAGGCCATGAACACCGGCCACGAAGGATCGATGGCCACCATTCACGCCAACACGCCGCGCGATGCCATTTCGCGGCTCGAGCAGATGCTGGGCATGACCGGCATGCCGATGACGGTGCAATCGATCCGCAGCCAGATCGCCAGCGCCATCGACATCATCGTCCAGTTGACCCGGCTCTCCGACGGCAAGCGCAAGGTGACGAGCGTCGCCGAGGTGACGGGCATGGAAGGCGACGTCATCCAGATGCAGGAGATCTTCCGCTTCGTGCGCACCGGCATGGACGCCGACGGCACGATCCTCGGCCATTTCGAAGCGACCGGGATCCGGCCGCGCTTCCTGGAGGACCTGCGCGCCATGGGCATCGAGTTTCCCGGGCGCTATTTCGAACCCGGCCGGCCGCAGGAGTAACCAGGTGTTGGATGGGTTCAGCGCGATCTATGTCGTCTATGCCGGGGCTGCATTGACCGGCATCATGATCGCCGAGGCCGTTTACCTGCTCTATGCCGGCCGCAGCGACAGGCGCACCGCCATCAACCGGCGCATGAAGCTGCAGGAAAACAGGATCAGCCAGGAACAGGTGCTGATCCAATTGCGCAAGGAGCGCGGTCTCGATGCGGGCACGTCGCTGTTCTCGCCTGACCGTTTTCGCGCCCTGCGCGCCCAGTCGGGCATGATCATGCCGCTGTCGAAGTTCCTGATGATCACTTCGGGGATGGCGCTGGCTGCGGCCCTTGCCGCCATCTGGTATGGCTTGCCGCTGCTGATGGGCGCCATTCTGTTTGTCGTGGTGGTGCCGGTGCTGCCGGTGATGGCGATGCGCTCCATGCGCAAGCGCAGGCTGAAGCGGTTCGGCATGCAGTTGCCGGAAGCGCTGGAACTGATTACGCGCGGCCTCAAGGCCGGCCATCCGGTACCGGTGGCCATCGCCATGGTGTCGCGCGAAATGCCCGACCCGATCGGCACCGAGTTCGGCGTGATTGCCGATGAGGTGACCTTTGGTTCGGATCTGGTTTCGGCGCTGAATTCGCTGTTCGACAGGGTCGGCCATGAGGATCTGCCGCTGTTCGTCACCGCCGTGTCGATCCAGACGAGTTCTGGCGGCAATCTGCGCGAAATCCTCGACGGACTGTCGACGACGATCCGCGAACGCGGCAAGCTGCGCCGCAAGGTGCGCGCCATTTCAACCGAAGGCCGTCTGTCGGCCTATATCCTGACGGCCGTGCCGGCGCTGCTGTTCACGACCATCATGGCATTCATGCCTGGATATTACAGCGACGTCTGGGGCGTGCCGAAGACATGGTACATGGTTGGTGGCTCGGTCACCTGGCTGATGCTGGGCAATCTGATCATGTTCAAAATGTCGAACTTCAAATTCTGACATGCAGAAGGTCGTTGAATTCCTCGCCTCGCTCGCGCCGACCTCGCTGATGCCGGTGGCTGTCCTGCTGCTGGCCGTGGGCGCTGCCGCTTTTGCCTGGCCGATGGTGGTGGCAAAGGGCGATCGCAACGAAGTCAGGCGGAGGCTCAAGGTCGACGACGGTCCGGTGGCCGCCAGGCCGGAACCGGTCCAGAAGAAGAATACCGGCGTCGTTCGCGAGAAGGCGGTGAAGAAGGCGCAGGAATTCTACGCCAAGAGCGATCCTGAAAATGTCGCCCGCCTGCGTTTGAAACTCATCCAGGCGGGCTACATGGAGGCGCGCGCCGTCGGCATGTTCTTCCTCATCCGTTTCACGGCGATGGTGGGCATCGCGCTCGCCGTCTTCGTGCTCAACCGCTGGATGGCCAGCCCCGACGCCACGATGACCAGCCGCTGGGCCTTCGTCGTGCTGTCGGGCGTGGCCGGCTATTTCCTGCCAGGGCTGGTGCTGACCCAGAAGATACGGGAAAAGATGCGCGAATACCGCAACGGCTTCCCCGATTTCATGGACCTGATGATCGTCTGTTCGGATGCCGGCATGAGCATGGAAGCGGGCGTCGAGCGCGTCTCGAAGGAACTCGCAAAGACCTACCCGTCGCTCAGCCAGAACCTGCAGCTCGTGTCGCTGGAGCTGCGGGCCGGGCGCAGCCTCGACGATGCACTGAAGGCGCTCGCCGATCGCCTGAGCCTGGACGAGGTGCGCTCCTTCGCCACGCTGCTGCAACAGTCCAAGGAGCTTGGCACCAGCCTGTCGGGGGCGCTGCGCGTCTTTTCCGACGAGATGCGCCACAAGCGCATGTCGCTGGCCGAGGAAAAGGCGCATGCCTTGCCGGCCAAGATGTCGGTGCCGGTCGTGGTTTGCATCCTGCCGGTGGTGCTGATGATCGCGGTCATTCCGATCATCGTCAAAATGACCGGCCACTAGGATTTGCTGATATTCAGTGAAGCCGGCGATCTGCAAAGTCCGCAAATGAATGAGAAGTCCATGCGAATGCTGTTGCGCGCTTTTGTCCTCGGCCTTGCCGCGGCCAGTCTGTCGCCCGTCTGGGCTGCAGCCGATTGCGGCGATGCCGCTGCCCTGGTGCAGCAGGCTTATCCCAAGGCCCGCAAGAGCGCTGACGGTGCCTCGTTCACGCTCGAACCCCACACCAGCATCGCCCTGACGTCCGCATTTGGCGACCCGCCGGGGCTGGTCTGCAAGATCTGGCCCGCCCATGAGGCCCTGCTGTTGGTCGCGGTGCCGCTGATGGACAGTTCGCAACCCAGCGACTACGCGCATGCCGGCGATATCGAGCTTCTGGTCATCGACAGGAAAAGCCGGCAGGTGCGCCAGCGTCTGCTGCAGCCCGGGCTGATGAATGATGATGCCATCGCCATCCGCAAGTTCGAACTCGATACCGGCCGGTATGCGCTGGCGCCCGATGTCTCCGCCTTCGGCCTGCGCATCGAAATGGCGAACAATTCGCTGCCTAACCCTTTCAGTGAAACCGACCTGCGGCTCTATGCCGAGGACGGCGATGCCCTGCGGATGGTGCTCGATGGCCTGGTCGTGGCCGGCAATGGCGGCGAGGGCGATACCAATTGCGCCGGATCCTTCCATATCAGTCAGGTGAGCCTGGCGATGAGCCCGGCCAAACATCATGGCTACCACGACATCGCGGTGGTCGAACGGATGGATACCGACAATCCGTTGCCCGACAGCAATGGCGAGTGCCAGTCCCACCCCGGCAAGTCCGTGAGCCAAACCTACCGGCTGCGCTATGACGGCAGCCGGTATACGGTTCCGGCGGGACTCAAGGCCCTGGAACCGTGAGAACGCCGCTGGCCGTGATCGAGGCGTTGCGGCCTGGTGGTTAATAGCTGGTGTACCCAGGGCCTAATTTTGGCGGCGTTTCGGCACCTAAGTTTAATTGCTCTGGAATAGTGTGTTTCCTGAAGAACGACCCGGCAAAAAACCGGGCGATGGGGCAGGGGCATGCGTCACAGCAATTTAACGGCAATGGCCGCGATGGCGGCCGTCTTGATGATGTCTGGTTGTACGACGAGTGGCGTCGACACCACCAAAACCACCGCCATTCAACCGGCCGCGAAGGACGTCGGCACATCCGATCTGGCGGAAGGCAAGGCGCAGTTTCGCGACGCGAATTACGGCCTTGCCGAACAGCGTTTCCGCAAGGCCGTCGAGTTGAAGGCCGACAATGCGGAAGCCTGGATGGGGCTCGCCGCTTCCTATGACGAACTCGGCCGTTTCGACTTCGCCGATCGTGCCTACGACCAGTTGCTCAAGATCGCCGGGCGCAAGCCGCAGATCGTCAACAATATGGGCTATTCGCAATTGCTGCGCGGCAACAGGAAAAAGGCAAGGGCGCTGCTGCTCGAAGCCAAGGCCGGCATGGCCGACCCCACGGTCGTCGATGCCAATCTTGCCCTCCTGAACAAGGGCTGACGGCTGTCTGGTGGCCATGATGTCGCGAGGACGATTTTGGGACACTCGGCGTCGACGCTTTGTAAACCCTATCCGAAGGTCTCAGCCGAAAGATCAGTTGAAAATCATGTCTGATGGCTGTCGCTGACCTAGAATGCAGCGGTAAGGCCGACGCTCAGGGAACCCCCGCCCAATATGCTGGATTTCAGTTCGCTCCTGCTCGCAGCCGCGCTGTCGGGCATCTGCCTCAGCATCACCATGTTCGCGATCTGGTTCGCCGCGCCCCGGGCCAGCTTCGTGCTGACGGTGGGGTGCGGCATTCTCGTGCTCGTTGTGCATGTCATCCTGTTCTGGCGATACACGAAGGAGCCTGATCCGCTGCTTTGCCAGGTCGCGCTTGCATTGCTCAGCCTCGGTTTCCTGGTCATCTGCCTCTCGGCCATGCAGTATCTCGGCGTGCCGGATTACCGGCGTGCCATTTTGCCGACATTGGCCGCCATGACGATCTGCGCGGCGGTGACTTCCCTCGGTCTCGACGGGGTAGGCTTCATCGTTACCTATGTAACGGTGACAGTGCTGCTCTCGGCGATCGGAACCATGTTCTGGCTCAACGGCAGTCATGATCGCAAAATCCTGCTGGTGGTTTCGTTCCTAGGCGGCACCTGTGCGGTGTCGTTTGCACTTTGCGCGGTCGTCCTGGTGGCCAAGGGGCAATGGACGCTCGGGGCAGCCCCCGATAACTGGGCCGAACGCCTGAATTCGGTCGTGGCCGTGGCCTGCATGACCGGTCTCGGCGCATTGACGCTTTCCCTGCATCACCTGCAGGCGCAGATCGAGCTGAAGGCCGAGACGATGACCGATCCGTTGACCGGGCTGATGAACCGCCGGGGATTGATGTCGCTCCATGGCGAACGGGCCTTCGGTCCGTTCATGGCTGTCGTCATGTTCGACCTCGATCATTTCAAGAAGACGAACGACATCTATGGTCACCCGGTGGGGGATCAGGTTCTGTGCCGCTTCGCCGCAGTCATCAGAAAATATGCCAGAACGGGCGTCGACGCCTTTCGTCTCGGCGGCGAGGAATTCGCGATCGTCATGTCCCGGGTGACCGAAGAGAGGGCTTACGAGCTCGCAAGCAAGATCGGCGTCGCCTTCGGCACCGAGATCGTTGCGACCTCCCACGGTCCCTTGCGCAGCACTGTCAGCGGAGGCATCGGCTTTGGCGGCGCCAACGGCAACAGCCTCGGCGAGGTGCTGGCCGAGGCGGACGCAGCGCTCTATGCCGCCAAGCGCGCGGGCCGCAATTGCGTCGTCAGCCACAAAAGGATGGGCAAGGCCGAGCCGATCAAGCCGGCCTTGCGCTCAGCATAGTTTGCGAGACTATTCGGCCGCGCCCAAATAGTCCGACAGCGGCGGGCATGAACAGACCAGGTTGCGGTCGCCGGCGACATTGTCGATGCGCGATACCGGCGGCCAGTATTTCGCCGCCATGTCGGCGTCTCCGGCGGGGTAGGCCGCTTCCAGGCGCGAATAGGGATGGCTCCACTGGCCGGCCAGCGCCTCCGCGGCGGTGTGCGGCGCATTGACCAGCGGATTGTCGGCCAGGGGCCACTCGCCCCTCGCAACCTTGGCCGCTTCGCCCGCGATGGCGATCATCGCCTCGCAGAAGCGGTCGAGCTCGCGCTTGGGCTCGGATTCGGTCGGTTCCACCATCAGCGTGCCGGCGACCGGGAACGACATGGTCGGCGCATGGAAACCGTAGTCGATCAACCGTTTGGCGATGTCCTCGACACTGATGCCGGCGCTCTCCTTGAGCACGCGGGTGTCGAGGATGCACTCATGGGCAACGCGGTCGCTCCTGCCCTTGTAAAGGAGCGGGAAGTGTGGGGCGAGCCGCGTCGCGACGTAGTTGGCCGAAACGATCGCCGTCTCGGTCGCCTGCTTCAGGCCGGAAGCGCCCATCATGCGGATGTACATCCAGGTGATGGGCAGGATGGAGGCACTCCCGAAAGGTGCGGCGGCCACGGCATGCGCGGAGCCTTCGGTAACATGGCCCGGCAGATAGGGCTTCAGATGCGCCCTGACGCCGATCGGGCCGACACCCGGGCCGCCGCCGCCATGGGGGATGCAGAAGGTCTTGTGCAGGTTCATGTGGCAGACGTCGGCGCCGATGTCGCCCGGGCGGGCGAGGCCGACCAGGGCGTTGAGGTTGGCGCCGTCGAAATAGACCTGGCCGCCATGCTCATGGATGAGGGCGCAGAGATGTCGCGCGCCCTCTTCATAGACGCCATGCGTCGAGGGATAGGTGAACATCAGCGCCGCGAGATTCCTGGAATGCTCGTTGGCCTTGGCCCTCATGTCGTCCATGTCGATATTGCCGTCCTCCAGGCAGCGAACGACGACCACGCTCATGCCGGCCATCGCCGCGCTCGCCGGATTGGTGCCGTGCGCGGAGGACGGGATCAGGCAGACCGTGCGATGGCCCTCGCCGCGCGAGCGGTGATAGGCGCGGATGGCCAGCAATCCGGCATATTCGCCCTGGCTGCCAGCGTTGGGCTGCAGGCTTACCGCATCGAAGCCGGTAAACTCCGAAAGCCAGCCTTCCAGATCGTCGATCATGGCGCGGTAGCCTGCCGAGTGCGCGGCCGGCGCGAAGGGATGCATGTTGGCGATTTCAGGCCAACTCACAGGCATCATCTCGGCCGCGGCATTGAGCTTCATGGTGCAGGACCCCAGCGGGATCATCGCGCGGTCGAGGGCCAGGTCCTTGTCGGCCAGCCGGCGCAGGAAGCGCATCATCTCGGTTTCCGACTTGTTCTCGTGGAAGACGGGTTGGGTAAGAAACTCCTTGCCGCGTGGCTTGCCGGGCATGGCGGCGGCGGCCTCCGCGCTCGGCTTGGCCCCAAACAAGGCGGCAATGGCTTCCAGGTCGGCTTCGTCAGAGGTCTCGTCGAAGGCGATGCCGACACGGTCGGCGTCGACGACGCGCAGAAGCCGGCCGCCCTTTTCGGCGGCGGCGGCGATCTGCGCGGTCTTCCCCTTCGTCTCCACCGTCACCGTGTCGAAGCGGCTCGTGCCGATCACCGGCAAGCCTGCCGCCTTGAGCCCGGCTGCCAGGCGGCTGGCCAGCGCGTGGATGCGCCCGGCGATTGCCTGAAGGCCGGCGGGGCCGTGCCAGATGGCGTAGGCTGTCGCCATGTTGGCAAGCAGCGCCTGGGCGGTGCAGATGTTGGACGTTGCCTTGTCGCGGCGGATGTGCTGCTCGCGCGTCTGTAGGGCAAGCCTGTAGCCTGGACGGCCCTTACTGTCGGTCGACTGGCCGACCAGGCGGCCGGGCATCAATCGGGTCAATTTGTCGGCAACCGCGCAGTAGGCGGCGTGCGGGCCTCCAAAGCCCATCGGCACGCCAAAGCGCTGCATTGGACCGACGGCAATGTCGGCGCCAAGCCTTGCCGGCGTGTCGGTCAGTGTCAGGCCGAGCGGGTCGGCGATGAAGACGACCAGAGCGCCGGCCGCGCGCGCCTTGTCGATGGCCGCCTTGTGATCACCATAGACGCCGAAAGTGTCCGGCCAGGAGACGAGCAGGGCGGCTGTGTTGTCGTCGATCGTCTCGCCGTCGATCTCGATGCCGAGCGGCTCGGCGCGGGTGCGCGCCACATCCAGCGTCTGCGGGTGCGGCGTGCCGGCGAGAGCCACCTTGGTGCGCTTGTCGCGGTGATGGCGCAATGCGATGCCGATCGCTTCGGCGACCGCTGTCGCTTCGTCGAGCAACGAAGCCGATGCCACAGGCAGGCCGGTCAGTTCCGCAACCAAAGTCTGGAAATTGAACAGCATTTCCAGGCGGCCCTGGCTGATCTCCGCCTGGTAGGGCGTATAGGCCGTGTACCAGGCCGGGTTCTCGAACAGGTTGCGCTGGATGACCGGCGGCACGTGCACGCCGTGATATCCGGCGCCGATGAAGCTCTTCAGAACCGTATTCCGGGCCATGGTCGCCGACAATTCGGCCAGCGCTTCGGCTTCGCTGGCCGGCGCGGGCAGGGACAGCGGCTGGTCGAGGCGGATCGATCTCGGCACGGCCTGGCTGATTAACGTCTCCACTGAGGGCACGCCGATGACGGCCAGCATGGCTCTCACATCGGCAATGCCGGGTCCGATATGGCGGGCCGAGAAGGGGTAGGGTGCTGCGGTCATGTCAATGCGTCCTGATTTCAGCCGATATGGGCTTTGTAGGCGGCCTCATCCATGAGGCTGGCGAGCTGGCTTTCGTCGGCAAGCTTCATTTTCCACAGCCATCCGGCGCCGGTCGCCGCCGAATTGACCAGCGACGGGTCGGACGACAGCGTCGCGTTGGCCTCGGTGATCTCGCCGTCGACCGGCGCGTACACGTCGGAGGCCGCCTTGACGGATTCGACCACGACGGCGGTGTCGCCCTTGGCGAGCTTCTTGCCTGTTTCCGGCAGTTCGACGAAGACGAGGTCGCCCAGCTGCTCCTGCGCGTAGTCGGTGATGCCGACGGTGGCGATGCCGCCCTCGACGCTGAGCCACTCGTGATCGGCGGTGAAATAGGTCTTTGCCATCTGAAAATTATCCTTTGCGGTAGCGATGCGGGAGGAAGGGCAGGGAAGAAACGTCGACAGGTATCTTCGTTCCGCGCACGTCGGCGAAAACCCGAGTTCCGGGTTTTGCCAGCGGTGTCGGGACATAACCCATGGCGACGGGATGGCCGGCAGACGGACCGAAGCCGCCCGAGGTGACGTGGCCGGCGGGATTGCCGTCGGCATCGAAGAGCGTGGCGCCGGCGCGCACCGGCTGGCGGGAATCCGGCCTCAGGCCGACGCGCTTCTGGGCAGAGCCGCGCTCGACGGCGGCGCGCAGCGTGTCGGCACCGATGAAAGTGCCGTTGGCGCGGATGTCCTTCGGGATGGCCCACATCAGCGCCGCGCTTGCGGGATCGGTTTGCGTGGTGATGTCCTGGCCGTGTAGGCACAGGCCGGCTTCCAGCCGCAGACTGTCACGGGCGGCAAGGCCGATCCATAGCACGCGCTCGTCTTCGAGCAGTTTCGCGACGAGACCGCGCGCGTCTGCCTCCGGCAGGCCGATCTCGAAGCCGTCCTCGCCGGTATAGCCGGACCGGCTCATGAACCAGTTCTCTCGCGGTTCAATGCCATGCATGAACAGCAGCGACCCGGTCTCGATACCGGCGCGGGAAAGCGCCGCCCAGGCCTCGGGACCCTGGATGGCGAGGAAGACCCGATCGAGCGGTTCGACCTTGACGTCGAAGTCGGTCGCAAGCTCGCGCAAATGCTTCTCGTCGGCGATCGCGTTGCCGGCATTGGCGACGACCATGAAGTTGGTATCGCCCAGCCGGGTGACGATCAGATCGTCCAGGATGCCCGCGGCCTCGTTCAGGAAAAACGTCAGCTTCGACTGTGAAATTTCGAGCGCGCCCGCATCGAGCGGACAGGCACGGTTGAGCAGGGGAATCGCGCCCGGCCCGCTGACCCTGAACAGTTTCATGTGGGAGATGTCGAACAGGCCCGCATGTTCGCGGGTGTGAAGATGCTCCTTCATGACGCCGGCCGGGTAGGTCAGCGGCATCGACCAGCCGGCAAAGGCGCCAAAGCGCGCACCGGCAGCTGCGTGGACGTCTTCGAGAGGAAGGTGTTTGGTGTCGCCCGTCATGTGTTCTCCAGAGTCGCACGCAATCGGTCGCGAATGGCGACCAGTCCGTGCCCCTCTGTCTGAAGCCTGAGAGACTCGCGCCCCGTAACTCTGTCGGCAGCGCTTACACCTTCGGCGCGGGGGCAGGCCCCGACTTTCCAGAGTGTCTTTCCCGTCTACGGTTCTTTTGCCTGAGAGATTTCGGGCGATTTCCCCTTCGGCGGCAGCTCTCGCTGCTCTCTCCCGCAAACAGGTAGGGCTCGCAAAAGCCCTCGACTCGTCATCCATAGCCCGTCAACGACGGATTGTCACCTGCATGCGACGTGCAAAATAAAATGGCGGCATCGTGCCGATTGCGATCAGATCCCGCCATACCAGTCGTAGCCATTGTCTTCCCAATAACCGCCCCGTCCGCCTCCTAAGGCGGCGAAGCCGTCGACCAGCTCGATCTTGTAGAGATATTTCGGCATCTTGTAGCCGAGCTGGCGCTCGACCCGGACACGCAGCGGCGCGCCGTTCTCGACCGGCAGCGGCTTGCCGTTGACGCCGTAGGCCAGGATCGTCTGCGGGTGGCGGGCGTCGATGAGGTCGATGCTGCCGTAATATTTGATGTCGCCCGACAGGCTGCGGTCGATCGTGTCCAGGCAATGGAACATGACGTAGCGCGCCTCGGGTTTGACCACCGCCTGGTCGAGGACCAGCGACAGCGGCGTGCCGGTCCATTTGGCGATGCAGCTCCAGCCTTCGACACAATCATGGCGGGTGATCTGCGTTCGGCTCGGCATGTTCATGAGCTGCTCGCGGGTCAGCGACAGCGGCTTTTCGACCAGGCCCGAGACCTCCAGCCGCCAGTCGGCGAAGTTGTTGGCGAGCAGGGTCTTGTAGGTATCGTCGTCGGGTGACGTCACCCCGTTGGGGCGCATCGGCTGACGGATATCGGCTTCAGTAAATTCCGGCGCCAGCGAATCACGGCCCGCGAGCAGACGTTGCGCGCGGTGTGTGAGATCGTTGGCATTTTCGAGGAAGCTGCGCAGCCCGCCGCCCACGCCGAGCTGGCTGTCGAAGGCATCGCAGCCTGAAAGCGTGATACCGGAAAGGCCAAGGCTGGCCGCGGTCAGGAATTTCCTGCGGTTGATCTCGAATTTTGCCATGTCAGGCGCTCCTTTCGGAGGATTTTGCGTCATGATGCGCCGGCGGGTCGGTCCGATACCATCCGGTGACGATCGAGCGCAGTTCGTTGAGCGGGCCGGCGGCGACGATCATCAGAATATGGATGATGAAGAAGCCCACGAGCAGCACCATGACGGTGAAATGGATGGTGCGCGCCGTCTGCCGGCCGCCGAGCAGGTCGTTGAGGAACGGCAGCACCGAATTCATGCTTGGCGACATTGCGAGCCCGGTGAGGATCATCAGCGGCAACAGCACGAACAGCACGCCGCCATAGGCCATTTTCTGCAGCGTGTTGTATTCGCGCGTGTGGTGGAACTTCAGCCTGGCGTGATTGACGATATCTTGCGGCAGGCGCCTGAGATCGTCCAGGCGAGGGGCGAGGTCACGTCTGATGTGGCCGTTGACCAGGCTGGCGACCAGCCACGCAAGCAGCGTCGTCGTCAGCACCCAGGCGAAGAAGAAATGCACGACGCGTGCCGTGCCGAGGTCGTAGTATGATGGGATCGTCGCCCAGGACGGGAAGGCGCGGGGCGTCTCTTGTCCTGCCGGCCCAGACCAGCCGAGCACGCCGGTGGTGTCGAAGCGGTATCCGAGGATTTCGGTATAGCCGCGCGGCCCGGCATTCGTGTTCTCGGCGCCGATAGCGAAGACGGTGTTGTTGTAGTCGAAGCCGGACTGCTTGCCGAGATAGAGCTGCGGACGGGCGTTGAAGATCTGGAGGCCGGAAAGCAGCATGAAGAACAGCGAGATGGCCCACAGCCAGTGCGTCAGCCGCGTCCAGGCCGATTGCCGGTAGATCAATGTCGTGGCCTTCGTAGCGTCACTGTCCGCGCTGGCGGCGGGTTGGTTCATGGCAACCGATTCCATCTGGTCTCGCTTCCTGGCCGTTCCATCCGGCGCGGCCGCTGTCTGCATCATTCTCCTCCTGATACGTCGCCAGCCAAGCCGATGTTTCATCGATCACGAAAATATCAGATCGAAGCTCAAGGGCCGCCCAGGCTGACGGCGAGATTGACGGCGGCGGCGACGATGACCGTGTTGAAGAAGAACGACAGGATCGAATGAACAAGCACGACGCGGCGCATGTGGGTTGTCGAGATGTTGGTGTCGGCGGTCTGCGCCGTCATGCCGATGACCGTCGAGAAGTACAGAAAATCCCAGCCTTCCGGCCGTTTGTCGCCGGGGAACAGCAAGCCGCCGACCGGGATTTTCTTCTTGGTTCCGGCATCGACCAGGTCGCCGTCCATCCAGTACACATGCGCATAGTGCAATGCCGCCATGGCGTGGATGGTGAACCAGCCGAGGGGTATCGATAGCAGCGCGAAGCCGAGCTCCATCGCGTTCGAACTGCCTTTCTGGTTGATCAACTGGAACAGTGCTGTGATGGCAACGCCAACGACGACCAGCGTTACGGCGAAGATGACCAGCACGGGCTGATCGGCGGCCCGCGCATTCTTGCTGAGATAGATGCCGGTGAATTTGGGCATCTGGGCGACCACCAGCGTGACATAGGCGGCAAAAAAGGCGTTGGCGCCGATCGAATAGGCGAGCGGCGCATGAAGCAGCAGCGCCATCAGAAGCGCAAAGACGCCGACACAAGCCGACACCGCGAACAGCATGTGCCGGTGCATGGGCGTGCTGGAGGGGATTTCGGCGGCCATGATGGTTCCGAATGGCGCTGGGCTTCTATTGCGGTGTGGCGGATTTTAGAGCGCGCCGCAAGATGCGGTCGAGTTCGCCGAGAAACCGTGAGCGGTCTTGCGGTGCGAAGCTGGCATTGTAGCCCTTGCTTTCGCCGGTCTCGCGCAGATGCTGCTTCAAGTCGCGCATCGCCACCGCCATGCCGATCGTTTCCGGCGTGAAGGGACGTCCGGTCGGCCCCAATACATGGGCCCCGAGCGCCACCGTGCGTGCGGCCAGTGGAATGTCTGCGGTCACCACGATGTCGTTGGGTTTTGCGTTTTCGACGATCCAGTCGTCGGCGGCGTCGGCACCCTTGGACACGACGACATTGCGGATCATGGGGTCGCGGGAGGGGCGCAGGCCGCCATTGGAAACATAGGTGACGACGACGCCGTGGCGCTCGGCAACTTTTTCGACTTCGGCTTTGACCGGGCAAGCGTCTGCGTCGACGAGGATGGCGGGTGCGGGCATTGTCTCTCCAAATGAGCATGGGGCCGGCAACCCGTCCGGCCCCATGCCTCAAATCTCATGGTCGTCAGGCCGGAAGCGCTCCCGACCTCTTGGCGGTCCAGGTGGCGATATAGTCCATCAGGCCGGGGTTGAGGCAGTCATAAGGTTCGAGGCCGATCGATTTCAGTTGGCCGCGAATGCTGTCCATGCGGCTCGGGTCGACACCGGATTCGATGATCGAGGAGACAAAGGCGGTAAAGCCCGGCGGCGACCAGCCATCCTCCTCGAAGCGCTCGGGATGGATGAAGGACAGGCCCTTGAACGGATGGTCGCGCTCGACGGGTCCATGCATGTGGACGCCGCAGCCGGTGCAGGCATGGCGCTGGATCAACGCGCTCGGGTCCACCACCTTCAGCTTGTCGCCGTTCTCGGTGACGGTGACGTCGCCGGTGCCGGCTACGGCCACCACCGAGAACACCGCCCCTTCGGGCTTCCAGCATTTGGTGCAGCCGCAGGCGTGGTTGTGGGCGATCTGGCCCTTGACCTTCACCTTGACCGGATTGCTGGTACAGGCGCAGACCAGCGTGCCGCCGATAAAGCTCGCACTCTCCCTGGGCAGACCATTGTCGATTTTCGGATGCAGTTTTTCCGCCATGCTTTTCTCCTCCCATTTTTGACCACAGAGGTCGCGGGCCCGTTGCCCGCGGCGTGGGGCCGCCCTCAGTAAACCACGACACTCCTGATCGACTTGCCCTCATGCATGAGGTCGAAACCCTTGTTGATGTCCT